>NZ_JBIAMU010000002.1:101896-626470 GCF_042874215.1 Streptomyces sp. NPDC004111 | reverse complement strand
AGGGGTTGCTGGCGGGGTTGTCGGGGGTTCGTCCGGTGGCGGGGTCGGTGCCGTTGTTCTCGACGGTTACGGGGGGTTGGGTCGAGGGCGGTGAGTTGGACGCGGAGTACTGGTATCGCAATCTCCGCGAACCCGTCCGCTACGCGGACGCCGTACGCGGGCTGCTGGCCGACGGCCACCGGGCGTTCCTGGAGGTCACCCCGCACCCCGTGCTCACCGTCGGCACCCAGGAGACCGCCGACGCCGAGGACACCGACATCGTCACCGTCGGCTCCCTCCACCGCGAACGCGCGGACATGTCGGCCCTGTTGACCGGTTTCGCCACCCTGCACACGGCGGGCGTCTCCGTCGACTGGACGCGGTACTACGAGGGCGTCACGGGCCACGTCGACCTGCCCACGTACGCCTTCCAGCGCGAGCGGTACTGGCTGGCGGCGAGCGGTCCGGCCGCGGGTGACCTCGCGGGAGCCGGGCTGGCGGCGGCAGGCCACCCGCTGCTCGGCGCGGCCGTCGACCTCGCCGAGGACGGCGGGCTGGTGCTGACCGGGCGGCTCGCCCCCGGCACGCCCGCGTGGTCGGCCGACCACGTCGTACTCGGCACCGTGCTGCTGCCCGGCGCCGCGCTGGCCGAGATCGTGCTCGCCGCCGGCGACGGCGTCGGCTGCGGAGTGCTCGACGAACTGGTGATCGGCGCGCCGCTGGTGCTGCCCGAACGCACCTCCGTACAGCTCCAGGTCAGGGTCGGCGCGGCCGGGGACGACGGCCGCCGGGCCGTCGGCGTGCACGCGCGCCCCGCCGACGACGGCGGCCCGTGGACGCGACACGCCACGGGCGTACTCGCACCGGCCGACCCCGCCGACACCGGTACGCCCCTGACGCAGTGGCCGCCCGCGGGCGCCGAACCGGTGGACGTCACGGGCCTGTACGAAGCCCTGGCCGACAGCGGCCTCGGCTACGGCCCCGCCTTCCGGGGCGTACGGGCCGCCTGGCGGCGCGGCACCGGGCCGCGCGCCGAGGTGTTCGCCGAGGTCGAACCGGACGCGCGGGACGCGGTGGACCCGACGGGCTTCCTGCTGCACCCCGCACTGCTGGACGCCGCCCTGCACCCGATCGGCCTCGGCGGCCTGGTCGGCACGGGCGGACTGCCGTTCGCCTGGCAGGGCCTGCGCGTGCACGCCGTCGGAGCCCGCGCGCTGCGGGTGCGGCTGACGGCGCTGGGCGGCGACGCGGTCGCCGTCGACCTGGCGGACGGCACGGGCGCGCCGGTGGCGGGCGTGGAGGCACTGCGCCTGCGCGCGGTCTCCGCCGGGCAGCTGGCCACCGCCCGCGCCACGGCGGACCCGCTGCTGCACCTGGACTGGCTCCCGGCCACCGGAAACGCGGCGGCACCCGGAACGGAGACCGGCCCCGGGCCCGTACTCCTGCGCCTGGACACGCACCCGGACACTTCGGCAGAGAGCCCCGCGGACTCCTCGACCGACTCCTCCGCTTCCCCCGACGCCTCCTCCACGGACGGCTCCGGCGCCCCCGGCCATGTCCGCCGGGCCGTGCACCGGGTACTCGCCGAGGTCCAGCGGTGGATCACCGAGGACCGGGCGGAGCGACTGGTCGTGGTCACCCGCACGACGGACCTGGCGGGGGCCGCGGTGGGCGGCCTGCTGCGCGCGGCCCAGGCGGAACACCCGGGCCGCTTCGGCCACGTGGAGACCGACGGCCACAGCGCATCGACGCGGGCCCTGCCGGGCGCGGCCGGCCTGCTGGACGAGCCCAGGGTGGCGGTCCGCGCGGGCGAGCTGTTCGTGGCACGACTGGCCAGGACACCGGAGAGCACGGGCGCTTCCGCCGCCGCCGCGGACGCCTCCGCCGGCCCGGCGGGCGCAACCGGCGCCCCCGCCCGACCGGACGCCTCCGGCAGCCCGGCGGGCGCACCCAGCGTCCTCGTTCGACCGGACGCCCCCGCCCGACCGGATGCCGCCGCTCTGCGGGACGCGTCCGCCGGCCTGCCCGAGCGGTACGGCGACGAGGGAACCACCGACCGCGCCGCGTCCGCCACTCCGCCCGAGACGCACGACGACGAGGGGACCGCCGGCCACTCCACCGCCGCCCCCGCCACCCCCTTCGGCCCCGCCGACACCGTCCTCGTCACCGGGGCGGGCGGCACCCTCGGCGGGCTGGTGGCGCGCCATCTGGCCACCGCGCACGGTGTGCGGCGGCTGGTGCTCGTCGGGCGGCGGGGGGCCGAGGCGCCCGGTGCCGCCGATCTGGTGGCCGACCTGGGCGACCTCGGGGTCCGTACGGACTTCGTCGCCTGCGACGTCGCCGACCGCGACGCGCTCGCGCACCTGCTCCGTGAGCACCCGGTCACCGGTGTCGTGCACGCGGCCGGTGTGCTCGACGACGCGACCGTGGAGTCCCTCACCCCCGAACGGGTGGACGCGGTGCTGCGGCCCAAGGCCGACGCCGCCTGGAACCTGCACGAGCTGACCGTCGAACTCGGCCTGGAAATAAACGCGTTCGTCCTGTTCTCGTCACTCGCGGGCGTACTCGGCGGGCCCGGCCAGGGCAACTACGCCGCCGCCAACTCCTACCTCGACGCGCTCGCCGAGCACCGGCGCGCCCTCGGTCTGCCCGGTGTCTCGATCGCCTGGGGCCTCTGGGCTCCCACCAGCGCGATGAGCGGCCGTGCCGACACCGCGCGGCTGGCCAGGGGCGGCGTCCTGCCGCTGCCCGCCGACCGCGGGCTCGCGCTGTTCGACGCCGCCTGCGCGGGCAGCGGCGGTACGGCCGTCGCCGCCCGGCTCGACCCGGCCGCCCTGCGCGACCAGGGCCCCCGGCTGCCCGCCGCCCTGCGCGCCCTCGCCGGTGCCCCGCGCCGCCGCACGGCCCGCGACGGCGACCCGGCGGGCCTGCGCGAGCGCCTCGCCGCGCAGCCCGCCGCCGAACGCCGGCGGACCGTACTGGACCTGGTGCGCGGTCAGGCCGCCGCCGTGCTCGGCCACGCCTCCGCCGACGCCGTCGCCGCCGACCGGCCCTTCCTGGAGTTCGGCTTCGACTCGCTGACCGCCGTGGAACTGCGCAACCGGCTCGGCGCCGCCGCCGGCGTCCGGCTGCCCGCCACCACCGTGTTCGACCACCCGACCCCGGCCGCCCTGGCCCGGCACCTCCTCACCGAGGTGCTCGGCACCGCGGCCGACCGGCCCGCCGCCCCGGCCACCACCGCCCCGGTACGGGTGGACGAACCGATCGCGATCGTCGGCATGGCCTGCCGCTACCCCGGCGGCGTCGCCTCGCCCGAGGACCTCTGGCGGGTCGTCGCCGAGGGCCGCGACGTCATCTCCGGGTTCCCCGCCGACCGCGGCTGGGACCTCGAAGCGCTCTTCCACGCCGACCCCGACCACCTCGGCACCAGCTACACCACCGAGGGCGGCTTCCTCGACGGGGTGGGCGACTTCGACGCCGGATTCTTCGGCATCTCGCCCCGCGAGGCACTCGCCACGGACCCGCAGCAGCGCCTCCTGCTGGAGACCGCGTGGGAGGCCGTGGAGCGGGCGGGCATCGACCCGACCGCCCTGCGCGGCAGCCAGACCGGCGTCTTCGCCGGAATGATGTACCACGACTACGCCGCCCGGCTCGGCGCCACCCCCGAGGGCCTGGAGGGCTACCTCGGCATGGGCAACTCGGGCAGCGTCGCCTCAGGACGCATCGCGTACACCCTGGGCCTGGAGGGCCCCGCGGTCACCGTCGACACCGCGTGCTCGTCCTCCCTGGTCGCCCTGCACTGGGCGGTCCGCGCCCTGCGCTCCGGCGAGTGCGACCTCGCGCTCGCGGGCGGCGTCGCCGTGATGGCCACCCCCGGTACGTTCGTGGAGTTCTCGCGGCAGCGCGGCCTCGCACCGGACGGCCGCTGCAAGTCCTTCGCGGGCGCCGCCGACGGGGCGAGCTGGTCCGAGGGCGTCGGAATGCTCCTCGTCGAGCGGCTCTCGGACGCCGAACGCAACGGCCACCAGGTCCTCGCGGTCGTCCGCGGCTCCGCCGTCAACCAGGACGGCGCCTCCAACGGGCTCACCGCCCCCAACGGCCCCTCCCAGCAGCGCGTCATCCGCCGCGCGCTGGCCGACGCCGGACTCACCACCTCCGACGTGGACCTGGTCGAAGGACACGGCACCGGCACCACCCTGGGCGACCCGATCGAGGCCCAGGCGCTCATCGCCACCTACGGCCAGGACCGCGACCGCCCGCTCTGGCTCGGCTCCGTGAAGTCCAACATCGGCCACACCCAGGCCGCCGCCGGCATGGCCGGAGTGATCAAGGCCGTCGAGGCGATGCGGCACGGCGTGCTGCCGCGCACCCTGCACGTGGACGCGCCCTCGTCGCACGTCGACTGGTCGGCGGGCGCGGTGGAACTGCTCACCGAGGCAAGGCAGTGGCCCGAGACGGACGGGCCGCGCCGGGCGGGTGTGTCGTCGTTCGGCGTCAGCGGGACCAACGCCCACGTCGTACTGGAGGCCCCGCCGGCCCCGGCCGGAGCCCCGGCCCCCGAGCGGGTGCCGCACGTGGTGCCGTGGGTGCTGTCCGCCCGCACCGAGACCGGACTGCGGGCCCAGGCGGCACGCGTACGGGACTGGCTCACGGACGACACCGACGTCCTGGGCACCGGCTTCTCGCTGGCCACGGGCCGCGCCGCGCTTCCGCACCGCGCGGTCGTCGTCGGCACCGACCGGGACGAACTCGCCGACGGCCTCGCCGCCCTGGCGTCCGGTCTCCCCGCCCCGCACATCGAGTCCGCACACGCCAGGACGGAAGCGGTCACCGCCTTCCTGTTCACCGGTCAGGGTGCGCAGCGGGCTGGTATGGGGCTGGAGTTGGCGGCTGTGTATCCGGTGTTCGCGGAGGCTTTTGAGGGGGTGTGTGCGGAGTTTGATGTGCATCTGTCGCGTTCGTTGCGGGAGGTGATCGCGTCTGGTGAGGGTTTGGACGGGACTGCTTTTGCGCAGCCGGCGTTGTTCGCGGTGGAGGTGGCGCTGTTCCGGTTGGTGGAGTCGTGGGGTGTGCGGCCTGATCTGCTGATCGGGCACTCCATTGGTGAACTCGCTGCGGCGCATGTGGCGGGGGTGTGGTCGCTGCGGGACGCGGTGGCGGTGGTGGCCGCTCGCGGAAGGCTGATGGGGGCCTTGCCCGAGGGCGGGGCGATGGTCGCCGTCGAGGCTTCGGCGGAGGAGGTGGCGCCGACCCTGGTTGCGGGTGTGGACCTTGCCGTGGTGAACGGTCCTTCGGCGGTGGTGGTGTCGGGTGACGAGGACGCGGTGCTGGCGGTTGCGGCGCTGTGGTCGGAGAAGGGGCGCAGGACACGGCGTTTGACGGTCAGTCACGCCTTTCACTCGCATCGGATGGAGCCGATGCTGGCGGAGTTCGCGGAGGTTCTGGGGTCGGTCGGTTTTGCCGAGCCGCGTATTCCGATCGTGTCGACGGTGGCGGACGCGGGGGAGGTGACCGAGCCCGGTTACTGGTTGCGGAACGTGCGGGAGGCCGTGCGGTTCTCGGATGCCGTGCGGTCCGCCGCCGAGGCGGGCGCCACCGCGTTCCTCGAACTCGGGCCCGACGCCGTACTGTCCGGCCTCGTCGCCGACTCCGCCGCCACGGACGCAGGCGCGGGCGGAGCCGTGGAGACCGGTGCCGACGCGGGTACGGAGCGGCGCCCGGACGCCGGTGCCGTAGCGGTTCCCGTCCAGCGGGCCGGCCGGCCCGGCGAACGTACCGCCGTCGCCGCGCTCGCCCGGCTGCACGCCGAGGGCGTCGCGGTCGACTGGGCCGCGTTCTTCGCGGGCACCGGTGCCCGGTGGGTCGACCCGCCGACCACCGCCTTCGAGCGCACCCGCTACTGGCTCGACGTACCGGAGCAGGAGAACAGCCCCGCGGACGACGCCTTCTGGGCCGCCGTCCGGCGCGGGGACCTCGCAGACCTGCTCGGTGTCGCCGACGACGCGGACCTCACCGCCGTGCTGCCCGCGCTGACGTCGTGGCGCGAGCGCGACCGCACCGCGGCGGCCGTGGCCGGCTGGCGGCACCGGATCCGCTGGACACCGCTCGCCGACCGGGGCTCCGCCCGTACAACGGGCCGCTGGCTGCTCGTCGTGCCCGAGGGCGACCACCCGCTGGCCGCCGACTGCGCCACCGCCCTGACCGAGCACGGCGCCGAAGTCACCCAGGTCGTGGTGCCCGCGGGCAGCGACCGCGCACGCGTCGCGGAACTGCTCGGCGCACCCGGAGCCGACACCCGCAGCGGAGTGCTGTCCCTGCTCGCGCTGGGCGGCGACCCGGTGCGCGACACCCTCGGCCTCGTACAGGCCCTGGGCGACACCGGGTGGGCGGCACCGCTGTGGTGCGCCACCTCCGGCTCCGTATCGGTCGCCGCCTGGGACCGGGTCGCGGACACCGCCGTGACGGCGGCGGGCGTCTGGGGGCTCGGCCGGGTCGTCCGGCTGGAGGCCCCGGACCGCTGGGGCGGCCTGGTCGACCTGCCCGAGACGCTCGACGGGCGCGCCCGGCGACGCCTGGCGGCCGTCCTCGCGGGCGGCGAAGCGGCGCCGTACACGGGTACGGAAGCGGGGAGCGAGCCGACCGCGGGTCCCGGCGCACGTACCCGGACCGGTGCCGAGGGCGTACGTCCCCGGACCGGTGCCGAGAACGAGTGCGCGATCCGGTCCGGCGGCACCTTCGCCGCACGCCTCGTCCCCGCCGCCGACAGCGCCCGCCGCCCCTGGCGTCCGCACGGCACGGTCCTGGTCACCGGCGGCACCGGAGCCCTCGGCGGACACGTCGCCCGGGGGCTGGCCGAGCGCGGCGCGGCCCACCTGCTGCTGGTCAGCAGGCGCGGACCGGACGCCGAATCAGCCGCCGCGCTCGTGCGCGCCGTCGAGGCCGCGGGCGCCCGCGCGACCGTCGCCGCCTGCGACGCGGGCGACCCCGCCGCGCTGGCCGCGCTGCTGGAGCGACTGCCCGGCGACGCACCGCTGACCGCCGTCGTGCACGCCGCCGGCGTCCTCGACGACGCGCCGCTGGACGCCCTCACCCCCGACCGCGTCGCCGCCGTACTGCACGCCAAGGCGGACGCGGCGCTGGCCCTGCACGAGGCCACCGAGGGGTACGACCTGGACGCGTTCGTCCTGTTCTCCTCGCTCGCCGGGACCGTCGGCAACCCCGGCCAGGGCGCCTACGCCGCCGCGAACACCGTGCTCGACGCGCTCGCCGTCCACCGCCGCTCCCTCGGCCTGCCCGCCACCGCCGTGGCATGGGGCCCCTGGGCGGGCGGCGGCATGCTGGACGCCGCCACCGCCGACCGGATGCGCCGCTCCGGCGTCACCCCGCTCGACCCCGCCCGCGCCCTCCTCGCACTCGACGCCGCTGCCTGCGGCGACGACGCGCAGGTGGTCGTCGCCGACGCCGACTGGGACCGGTTCCCGCCCGGCCCGCTGCTCGCCGAACTCGCCGCACCCGCACCGGCCGAAGCGCCCACGGCACTCACCGGCCCCGACCGCGAACGGGCCGCCCTGGACCTGGTGCGCGCGCACGTCACCGCCGTACTCGGCCACCCGGGCGCCAGTACCGTCGACCCCGACACCGCCTTCCGCGCACTGGGCTTCGACTCGCTGGCCGCCGTACAACTGCGCAACCGGCTCACCGCCGCCACCGGCGCCGCGCTCGCCGCGACCGCCGTGTTCGACCACCCGACCGCCCGCGCCCTCGCCGCCCACCTGCTCGCGCTGACGGCGGGCGGCGCCACCGAGGAGCCCTCGGCACCGGCGGACCGGGCCCCGGCCGCGGTGGCCACCACCGGCGAACCCATCGCCATCGTCGGCCTCGCCTGCCGCTTCCCCGGCGGTGTGACGACGCCCGAGGACCTGTGGCGGCTGCTCGCCGACGGCGTCGACGCCGTCGGCCCGATCCCCGCCGACCGCGGCTGGGAGCCCGCCGACGCCTACACCCGGGGCGCGTTCCTCACCGACGCCGCCGGGTTCGACGCCGACTTCTTCGGCATCTCGCCGCGCGAGGCGCTGGTGATGGACCCGCAGCAGCGGCTCGCGCTGGAGACGGCCTGGGAGGCGTTCGAAGGCGCGGGAGTGGACCCGCACACCGCGCGCGGCTCCTCCGTCGGCGTCTTCCTCGGCACCAACGGGCAGGACTACGCGGCCCTGCTCGGCGGCGCCACCGAGGCCCACGAGGGCCACATCGGCACCGGCAACTCCGCCAGCGTCCTCTCCGGCCGGGTCGCCTACGCCCTCGGCCTCCAGGGGCCCGCCGTGACCGTCGACACCGCGTGCTCGTCCTCCCTGGTCGCGCTGCACTGGGCGATCCAGTCGCTGCGCTCGGGGGAGTGCTCGATGGCGCTGGCGGGCGGGGTGACCGTGATGGCGACGCCCGGCGCGTTCGCCGAGTTCGCCCGGCAGCGCGGCCTCGCCGCCGACGGCCGCTGCAAGGCGTTCGCCGACGGGGCCGACGGCACCGGCTGGGGCGAGGGCGCGGGCGTCCTGCTCGTGGAGCGGCTGTCCGACGCGCTCCGCCTCGGACACCCGGTACGCGCGGTCGTCCGCGGCTCCGCCGTCAACTCCGACGGCGCGTCCAACGGCCTCACCGCCCCCAACGGGCCCGCCCAGCAGCGCGTCATCCGCGCCGCCCTGGACGCCGCCGGACTGCGCGCCGCGGACGTGGCCGCCGTCGAGGCGCACGGCACCGGCACCTCTCTGGGCGACCCCATCGAGGCACAGGCCCTGCTGGCGACGTACGGGCAGGGCCGCACCGAGCCCCTGCGGCTCGGCTCGGTGAAGTCCAACATCGGCCACACCCAGGCCGCCGCGGGCGTCGCCGGAGTGATCAAGATGGTCCTCGCCCTCGACAAGGGCGAACTGCCCAGGACGCTCCATGTCGACGCGCCCTCGTCGCACGTCGACTGGTCGGCGGGCGCGGTGGAACTGCTCACCGAGGCCAGGGCATGGCCCGGGACGGACGGGCCGCGCCGGGCGGGTGTGTCGTCGTTCGGCGTCAGCGGGACCAACGCCCACGTGATCATCGAGGAGGCACCCGCCCCCGCGGACCGCGCGCCGGCCCCGGACGCCGACCCGGCCGGCACGCCCCTGGCGGGCGACCCGACCGAACGGCCCGGCGGCCCCGTGCCCTGGATCGTGTCCGCGCGTACGGAGCAGGCCCTGCGCGCACAGGTCGAACGGCTGCGCGCGTACGTCGCCGCGCACCCCGACACCGACCCCGCCGACATCGGACTGAGCCTGGCCGCCGGACGGTCCGCGCTGGCGCACCGTGTCGCCGCCGTGGGGGAGAGCACCGAAGAACTGCTGGCCGCCCTCGACACGGCCGTACCGGCAGTGGCCAAGGAGGGCCGTACGGCGTTCCTGTTCACCGGTCAGGGTGCGCAGCGGGCTGGTATGGGGCTGGAGTTGGCGGCTGTGTATCCGGTGTTCGCGGAGGCTTTTGAGGGGGTGTGTGCGGAGTTTGATGTGCATCTGTCGCGTTCGTTGCGGGAGGTGATTGCGTCTGGTGAGGGTTTGGACGGGACTGTTTTTGCGCAGCCGGCGTTGTTCGCGGTGGAGGTGGCGCTGTTCCGGTTGGTGGAGTCGTGGGGTGTGCGGCCTGATCTGTTGATCGGGCACTCCATTGGTGAACTTGCTGCGGCGCATGTGGCGGGGGTGTGGTCGCTGCGGGACGCGGTGGCGGTGGTGGCCGCTCGTGGAAGGCTGATGGGGGCGTTGCCCGAGGGCGGGGCGATGGTTGCCGTCGAGGCTTCGGCGGAGGAGGTGGCGCCGACCCTGGTTGCGGGTGTGGACCTTGCCGTGGTGAACGGTCCTTCGGCGGTGGTGGTGTCGGGTGATGAGGACGCGGTGTTGGCGGTTGCGGCGCTGTGGTCGGAGAGGGGGCGCAGGACAAGGCGTTTGACGGTCAGTCACGCTTTTCATTCGCATCGGATGGAGCCGATGCTGGCGGAGTTCGCGGAGGTTCTGGGTTCGGTCGGTTTTGCCGAGCCGCGTATTGCGATCGTGTCGACGGTGGCGGGCGCGGGGGAGGTGGCCGAGCCGGGTTACTGGTTGCGGAACGTGCGGGAGGCCGTGCGGTTCTCGGATGCCGTGCGGACCGCCGCCGAGGCGGGCGCCACCGCGTTCCTCGAACTCGGACCGGACGGTGTGCTCAGCGCGCTGGTCGCGGAATCCGCCGGTGACGTGCTCGCGGTACCCGCGCAGCGGGCTGGGAGGCCCGGTGCGGCGACCGCCGTGGCCGCGCTCGCCGCCCTGCAGACCGCCGGAGCCCGGGTCGAGAGGGCCGCGTACTTCACGGGCCGGGGCACCCGCCGCGTCGACCTGCCCACGTACGCCTTCCAGCACGCCCGGTTCTGGCTCACTCCGCCCACGGCCACCCCGGAAGGACTGTCCGGCGCGGGCCTGACCGCCGTCGGGCACCCGCTGCTCGGTGCGGCGGTCGAACTGCCGGGCGCGGACGGGGCGTTGTTCACCGGCAGCCTGTCGCTCCGCACCCACCCGTGGCTGGCCGACCACACCATCCTCGGCCCGGTGCTGCTGCCGGGCACGGCGTTCCTCGACCTCGCCCTCGCGGCCGGCGCGCACGTCGGCTGCCCCCGGGTGGACGACCTCGGCCTGGAGGCCCCGCTGCCGCTGCCCGTACAGGGCGCGGTACGGCTCCAGGTCCGCGTCGAGGCCCAGGAGGCCGACGGCCGTCGCCAACTCGGCATCTACGCAAGGCCCGAGGACGACGAACACGCCTGGACCCGCCACGCGGCGGGCGTCCTCGCCCCCGCCTCCGGGCCCGCCCCCGACACCCTGGCCCAGTGGCCGCCGCCGGGTGCCGAAGCGGTCCCGGTCGGCGGACTGTACGAGGACCTGGCAGCCGTGGGCTTCGGCTACGGCCCGGTGTTCCAGGGCCTGCGCGGGGTCTGGGTGCGGGACGGCGCTGTGTACGCGGACGTGGCGCTGCCGGACGGGGGCGCGGGGAATGCCGCCGACGGCCCCGGCACGGAGTCCACGCCCACCGGCATCGGGTCCGTCGACGACTTCGGCGTGCACCCCGCACTCCTCGACGCCGCCCTGCACGCCCTGGGCTTCGGCGGACTGGTCGAGGACTGGGGGCGCGGACAGTTGCCGTTCGCCTGGACCGGTGCACAGGTGCACGCGGTGGGTGCGCGCGCACTGCGGGTGCGGCTCACCTCGGCGGGCGGCGGTATCACGCTGACCGCGGCCGACCCGGCCGGGCAGCCGGTGCTCACGGTCGAGGGCATCCGCCTGCGGCCGGTGTCCGACGGGCCCACCGCCCGACCGGCGCTGCGCCCGCACCGCGTCGAATGGACCGAGGTCACCCCCGACGCGTCCGGCGAGACCCGGGCCGACGGAGGAACGGACCCCTTCGAGTCCGACGACCTCACCGAACTGGCAGTCCCGGGTGCGACTTTGGGCGGTGACACCGTCGCCGAGACGCATGCCGCGGTCGTCGACGTACTGGCCCGCATCCGGGCCTGGCTCGCCGACGACCGGCCGGGACGGCTGGTCCTCGTCACCCGTGGAGCCGTCGCGGCGACCGCCGACGAAGCACCCGACCCGGTGGCCGGCGCGGTGTGGGGCCTGGTGCGCTCGGCCCAGTCCGAACACCCGGACCGGTTCGTCCTCGTGGACCTGGACCCGGAGGAGCCGGCCCCGGTCGATGCGGCTGCGGACGAGGCGGCCCCGGACGTCCAGCGCCGGGGCGTCGAGGCCCCGGGCGCCCAGGCCCCGGGTGTTCATGACCCCGACGGTCAGCACCAGCACGTGACCCGGTCCAGCTCCTCCCCGTCCGCCGCCCGCACCGCCCTGGTGGCGCGTGCCGTCCGTACCGGTGAGCCGCAGACCGCCGTACGCGGCGACAGGGTGCTGGCTCCCCGGCTGGTCCGTCCGCTGCCCGGGTCCGACAGTGCCCCCGGCGTGGTCCTCGACCCGGCGGGCAGCGTGCTCGTCACCGGCGGCACCGGCACCCTCGGTGCCGTCATCGCCCGCCACCTGGCCGTCGAACACGGCGTACGCCACCTCGTCCTGACGGGCCGTCGCGGTGCGGCGGCCCCGGGCGCGGCCGATCTCGTGGCGGAGCTGGCGGAACTCGGCACCACCGCCCGCGTCGTGGCCTGCGACGCCGCCGACCGGGACGCGCTGGCCGGGCTGCTCGCGGGCATCGAACCGCCGCTGACCGGCGTGGTGCACGCGGCGGGCGTCCTCGACGACGCGACCGTGGAGTCCCTCACCCCCGAACGGGTCGCCGCTGTCCTGCGGCCGAAGGCCGACGCCGCCTGGCACCTGCACGAGCTGACCGCGCACCTCGACCTGCGGGCCTTCGTCCTCCTCTCCTCGGCCGCCGGTGTGTTCGGCGCCCCGGGGCAGGGCAACTACGCCGCCGCCAACGCCTTCCTCGACGCGCTCGCCGCCCACCGCCGTGCCACCGGCCTGCCCGGCACGGCACTCGCGTACGGCCTGTGGGAGGCGCGCGGCGGCATGACCGCCGGACTCGCGGACGCCGACGTGCGCCGGGTCGGCCGGGCGGGCATGCGACCGCTCGGCGCCGAGGACGGCACCGCCCTCTTCGACGCCGCCCTGCGCGGCGGCGACGCCCTGGCGGTGGCCGCGCTCTGGGACCTGCCCGCGCTGCGGGCCGCCGCCGACCCGCTCCCGCCGATGCTGCGCGGACTCGTCGGGCAGCCCGCCCGCAGGGCCGCGAGCGCCGGAGCCGAATCCTGGGCGCAGCGGCTCGCGGGCCTGTCCGCCGCCGAACGGGAACGCGCCACCGTCGACCTCGTACGCGAACACGTCGCGGTGGTCCTGGGCCACGCGTCGGTCGCGGCCGTGGCCACCGACCGGGCATTCCTCGACCTCGGCTTCGACTCGCTGACCGCGGTGGAACTGCGCAACCGGCTCGGCACCGCACTCGGGCTGCGCCTCGGCACCACCGCCGTGTTCGACTACCCGACCCCGGCCGCGCTCGCCGCGCACCTGCGGGAACGGCTGCTCGGCGCCGCCCCGGCCGCCCCCGCGCCTGCCGCCGCCCAGGCGGCCCCGGCCGACGAGCCGATCGCGATCGTCGGGATGGCCTGCCGCTACCCCGGCGGCATCGCCTCGCCCGACGAACTGTGGGACCTGGTGGCCGCGGGCGGCGACGCGGTGTCCGGCTTCCCCGCCGACCGGGGCTGGGACCTGGCGACCCTGTTCGCCGACGACCCCGACCGGCCCGGCAGCAGCCACACCCGCGAGGGCGGATTCCTGCACGACGCGGGCGAGTTCGACGCCGGCTTCTTCGGCATCTCGCCGCGCGAGGCCCTCGCCATGGACCCGCAGCAGCGGCTGCTCCTCGAAACGTCCTGGGAGGCCGTGGAGAGGGCGGGCATCGACCCCACCTCGCTGCGCGGCAGCCGCACCGGTGTCTACGCGGGAGTGATGTACCACGACTACGTCGCCGCCGTGGACACCCTGCCCGAGGGGGTCGAGGGCTACCTCGGCACCGGCAACTCCGGCAGCGTCGCCTCCGGCCGGGTCGCCTACACACTGGGCCTGGAGGGCCCGGCCGTCACCGTCGACACCGCGTGCTCCTCGTCGCTGGTCGCCCTGCACTGGGCGATCCGCTCGCTGCGCTCCGGCGAGAGCGACCTCGCGCTCGCGGGCGGCGTCACCGTGATGGCCACCCCCGGCGTGTTCGTCGACTTCTCCCGGCAGCGCGGCCTGGCCGCCGACGGCCGCTGCAAGTCCTACTCCACCGGCGCCGACGGCACCGGCTGGGCCGAGGGCGCGGGCATGCTGCTCGTCGAACGGCTCTCCGACGCCCGCCGCAACGGGCACCCCGTGCTGGCCGTCGTCCGCGGCTCCGCCATCAACCAGGACGGCGCCTCCAACGGGCTCACCGCCCCCAACGGCCCCTCCCAGCAGCGCGTCATCCGCAGCGCCCTGGCCGACGCCGGACTCGGCACCGCGGACGTGGACGCCGTCGAGGGCCACGGCACCGGCACCTCGCTGGGCGACCCCATCGAGGCCGAGGCGCTGCTCGCCACGTACGGCAGCGGGCGCGAGCGGGCGCTGTGGCTGGGCTCCGTGAAGTCCAACCTCGGCCACACCCAGGCCGCGGCGGGCGTGGCCGGTGTCATCAAGATGGTGCAGGCCATGCGGCACGGCGTGCTGCCCAGGACGCTGCACGTGGACGAGCCCTCCACGCACGTCGACTGGTCGGCGGGCGCGGTCGAACTGCTCACCGAGGCCAGGCCGTGGCCCGAGACGAACGGGCCGCGCCGGGCCGGGGTCTCCTCGTTCGGCCTCAGCGGCACCAACGCCCACGTGGTGCTGGAACAGGGCGAGCCGCGTCCGGCGGAGAGCGAACACGCACCGGACGCCGCACCGGCAGCCGCTCGGGCCGCCACCGAAGGGACCGTGCCCGCACCCGTACCCGTGCCGCTGTCCGCGCGGACCGAACCGGGACTGCGGCTCCAGGCCGAGCGGCTGGCCGCCGCCCTGGCCGCCGACCCCTCGCTCACCCCCGCCGACATCGCGTACTCCGCCGTCACCGGACGGGCCCGCCTCGACCACGGCGCCACCGTCGTCGCGGCCGGCCGCGACGAACTCCTCGCGGGAATCGCCTCGTTGGGCGCGACCACCGCGCCGGGCGCCGGCCGCACCGCGTTCCTGCTCACCGGGCAGGGCGCCCAGCGGGCCGGCAGCGGCGAGGAACTGGCCGCCGCCCACCCGGTGTTCGCCGCCGCGTACGCCGAGGTGTGCGCCGCCTTCGACACCGTGCTGGAGCGGCCCCTGCGGGACGTCGTACGCTCCGGCGACGGGCTCGACGACACCGCGTACGCGCAACCCGCGCTGTTCGCACTGGAAGTGGCCCTCGCCCGGCTGCTCGCCTCCTGGGGCGTCACCCCCGACCTCCTCCTCGGCCACTCGGTCGGCGAGCTGGCCGCCGCGCACCTCGCGGGCGTGTGGTCGCTGGCCGACGCGGTCACCGTCGTCGCCGCCCGCGGCCGGCTGATGGCCGCACTGCCGACGACCGGCGCGATGGCCGCGATCGAGGCCCCCGAGGCCGAGGTCGCCGCCGCACTCGTCGAGGGCGCGGTGATCGCCGCGGTCAACGGGCCCGAATCGGTCGTCGTGTCCGGCGACGAGACAGCGGTGCTGGCCACCGCCGGACACTGGGCCGACCAGGGCCGCCGCACCCGCCGGCTGCGGGTGAGCCACGCGTTCCACTCGCCGCTGATGGAACCGATGCTGGCCGACTTCGCCCAAGTGCTCGCGGACGTCGCGTTCCACCGCCCGTCCGTACCCGTGGTGTCCACGGTGACCGGGGCCCCCGCCGGGGACGAGTTCGCCACCCCCGCGTACTGGGTGCGGCACGTACGGGACGCGGTGCGCTTCGCCGACGGTGTGCGCGCCCTCGGCGAGGCCGGCGCGGACACCGCGGTCGAACTCGGCCCCGACGCCGTGCTCACCGCGATGGCTGCCCCGCTGCTGCCCGCCGACGCGGTCGCCGTACCCGTGCTGCGGGCCGGGCGGCCCGAGGCGCACGCGGTGGCCGGGGCGCTCGGCACCCTGCACCACCGGGGCGCCGCCGTGGACTGGGCGGCGTTCTTCGCCGGAACCGGTGCCCGGCGTGTGGAACTGCCCACCACCGCCTTCCAGCACACCCGCTACTGGCTGGAGTCCGCCCCGCGCCGGGGCGACCTCTCGGCCGCCGGACTCGCCGACGCGGGCCACCCGCTGCTGGGAGCCGTCCTGGAGTCGCCGCAGGGCCTCACCCTCACCGGCCGCCTCGGCACCACCAGCCACCCGTGGCTCGCCGACCACACCGTGCTCGGCAGCGTCCTGCTCCCCGGCACCGGCTTCGTCGAACTGGCCGCCGCGGCGGGCACCCGGGCGGGCCTGCCCGTCGTACGCGAACTCACCCTCGCGGCGCCCCTCGTACTGCCCGCCGATGGCTCCGTGAACCTCAGGGTCCACGTCGGGGAACCCGCCGACGGCGAGCGCCCAATCACCGTGTCCGGCCGCGCCGACGGCACCGAGGAGTGGACCGGGTACGCGACCGGCGTACTGGCCGCGAGCGGTGCCACCGCCCCGCCGCGGACCGTCGAAGCGCCGCGGACCTGGCCCCCGTACGGTGCCGAACCGGTGCCGCACACGGGCGGCTACGACGAACTGGCCGCCGCCGGATTCGGCTACGGTCCGGCCTTCCGGGGCCTGCGCGCGCTGTGGCGGCGCGAGGCGGGCGCGGCGGCCGGCACGGGCGGGGACACGGGCCAGGACGGCGGCGCCGAGGTGTTCGCCGAGGTCGAGCTGCCCCCGGTGGCCGACCCGGCCGGTTTCGCCCTGCACCCGGCGCTGCTGGACGCCGCCCTGCATGCCATCGGCGCCGCCCGGCTGCGCGCCCCCGGCGTGCCGTTCGCCTGGAGCGACGTCACCGTGCACGCCACGGGCGCCCGGACGCTGCGGGTCAGGCTCGCCCCCGTCGGCGCCGACGAGGTGTCGCTGCACGCCTGGGACGACACCGGAGCCCCGGCCGCCACCGTCGGGGCGCTGCGCCTGCGCCCGCTCGGCCCCGACGACCTGCGCGCCGCGCCCGGCACGGCCGACGCGCTGTTCGACCTCGACTGGGTACCCGCCACCGCCACCGGCACCACCACCGGCCGATGGGCGGTGCTCGGCACCGAGGAGCACGCGCTCACCGAAGCGCTGCGCCCCTTCGCCGAGGTCACCACGCATCCGGCGGCGTCCGCCGTGCCCGCGGGGACGGACCTGCTGATCGCACCGCTGCCCGCCAAGAGCACTGCGGACGTGCCGTCGGCCGTGCGCGACGTACTGCGCGAAACCCTGGAACTGGCGCAGACGTGGCTGGCGGGCGACGCCCCCGCGCACGCCCGGCTCGTCGTCCTCACCAGGGGAGCGGTCGCGCTCGACGGCGAGCGGCCCGACCTGCCGGGCGCCGCCGCCTGGGGGCTGCTGCGCGCGGCACAGTCCGAGCACCCCGAACGGATCGTGCTGGCCGACACCGACGACGCCCCCGCGTCGCTCGCGGCCCTGCCCGCCGCCCTCGCGACCGGCGAACCGCAGCTCGTGATCCGCTCCGGAGCGGTACGCGTCGCCCGGCTCGTCCGGTCCGCACCGGCCGCCGAAGCCCCCGTACCGCTGGGCGGCGACGGCACGGTGCTGGTGACCGGTGCCACCGGCGCCCTGGGCGCACTGGTGGCCCGCCACCTGGTGGCCGAACACGGCGTCCGCAGGCTGCTGCTGGCCAGCCGCTCGGGCCGGCACCCCGAACTGGCGGCGGAACTCGCCGCTGCCGGGGCGGCCGTCGACTTCGCCGCCTGCGACGTCGGCGACCGGGACGCCCTGGCCGCGCTGCTGGCCGGGGTGTCGCCCGCCCACCCGGTGACCGCCGTCGTGCACGCCGCGGGCACGCTCGACGACGGCGTGCTGGAGGCGCTCACCCCCGACCGGCTGGACACCGTACTGCGGCCCAAGGCGGACGCCGCGTGGCATCTGCACGAACTGACCGCGGACCTGGACGCGTTCGTCCTGTTCTCCTCGGCCGCGGGCCTGCTCGGCGGACCCGGCCAGGGCAACTACGCCGCCGCCAACGCCTTCCTCGACGCCCTCGCCGCACTGCGGCGGGCCGAGGGGCTGCCCGCGGTGTCGCTCGCCTGGGGGCCGTGGGCCGAGGGCATGGCACAGGGCACCGACACCCGCAGGGCGGGCCGGGCCGGACTGCTGCCGCTCGACGCCGCACAGGGCCTGGCCCTGTTCGACGCCGCACGCGGCGGGGCACCCGCCGTGCTCGCCGCACGCCTCGACCTGCCCGGACTGCGGGCCAGGGCGGCGGACCTGCCGCCCGTGCTGCGCACCCTGGTCCCCGCGCCCGCCAGGCCGGTGACCGCGGGGGAACTCCCGCTGACGGCACGGCTCGCCGCACTGCCGCCCGCCGAACGCGAACGGGCCGCACTGGACGCCGTACTGCGGCACACCGCCGACGTGCTCGGGCACCCCGGCACCGACGGCGTCGACCCCGGCCGCGGCTTCCAGCAGCTCGGCTTCGACTCGCTGATGGCCGTCGAGCTGCGCAACCGGCTCGGGGCCGCCGTCGGGCTGCGGCTGCCCGCCACGACGATCTTCGACCATCCGACGCCCACCGCGCTCGCCGCGCACCTCACGGCCGGGCTCGCCCCGGGCCGGGTCACCGTGACCTCGCTGCGCACCAGTACCCTCGCCGAACTGGAGGGTGCCTCGGCCGAGTTGGCCGCCGACCCGGAGCTGCGCGACGGGCTGCGGACCAGGCTGCGCGCACTGCTGCGGACGCTGGAGGACGACGGGCGAGCCGACGCGCGGGGCGAGGACGGGGCCGGGGAGGCGGACGACGGCGACCTGGGCGCCACCAGCCTCGCCGAACTGCTCGACCTCGCCGACCAGGAGCTTGAGGACCTTTCATGAACGACCACCACCGCACCGGGGTACGAGGAGCACAGGCGTTGTCCAACGAACAGAGCGCGGGACAGTCGGGCCGGACCGGTCGGGCGGGCGCGGCGAACGTGCCGGGGCAGGCGGGTCCGTCGGGCCAGGCGGACCAGAAGGTCATGGAGACGCTGAAGCGGCTCACCACCGACCTGCGCCGCACCAAGCAGCGCCTGCGCGAGGCCGAGGACCGCGGGCACGAGCCGATCGCGATCGTCGGCATGGCCTGCCGCTACCCCGGCGGCACCACCACCCCCGAAGAGCTGTGGCAACTCGTCGCCGAGGGCCGCGACGCGGTGTCCGCGTTCCCCGACGACCGGGGCTGGGACCTCGGGGCGCTGTTCGCCGACGACCCCGACCGGCCGGGCAGCTCGCACGCCCGCGAGGGCGGCTTCGTGCACGACGCGGGCGAGTTCGACGCCGGCTTCTTCGGCATCTCGCCCCGCGAGGCACTGGCCATGGACCCGCAGCAGCGGCTGCTCCTGGAAACGGCGTGGGAGGCGATCGAACGGGCCGGCATCGACCCCGCGTCGCTGCGCGGCAGCCGCACCGGGGTCTACGCCGGAGTGATGTACCACGACTACGGCACCGGCGCGGACCCGCTGCCCGAGGGAGTCGAGGGCTACCTCGGCCTCGGCACCGCCGGCAGCATCGCCTCCGGCCGCGTCGCCTACGCACTGGGCCTGGAGGGCCCCGCCGTCACCCTCGACACCGCCTGCTCCTCGTCCCTGGTGGCGCTGCACTCCGCGATGCGGGCGCTGCGCGCGGGGGAGTGCTCGCTGGCCCTGGCGGGCGGCGCGACCGTACTGTCCACCCCCGCCGTGTTCGTCGACTTCTCCCGGCAGCGCGGCCTCGCCGCCGACGGCCGCTGCAAGTCGTACTCCGCCGCGGCCGACGGCGTGGGCTGGGCCGAGGGCGCGGGCATGCTGCTGGTCGAGCGGCTGTCCGACGCCCAGCGGCTCCATCACCCCGTACTCGCCGTGCTGCGCGGCTCCGCCGTCAACCAGGACGGCGCCAGCAGCAGCCTCACCGCCCCCAACGGGCCCGCCCAGCAGCGGGTCATCCGCCAGGCCCTGGCCGACGCCCGGCTGGACGCCGCCGAGGTCGACCTCGTCGAGGGCCACGGCACCGGCACCGCCCTCGGCGACCCCATCGAGGCCCAGGCCCTGCTGGCGACGTACGGGCAGGACCGCACCGAACCGCTGCGGCTCGGCTCGGTGAAGTCCAACATCGGCCACACCCAGGCCGCCGCCGGAGTCGCCGGGATCATCAAGACCGTCATGGCGCTGCGGCACGCCGTGCAGCCCGGCACCGTCCACCTCGACGAACTGTCCCCGCAGGTCGACTGGGCCTCGGGCGCCGTCGAACCGCTGCGCGAGGCCCGCCCGTGGCCCGACGCGGGCCGCCCGCGCCGGGCGGCGGTGTCCTCCTTCGGCATCAGCGGCACCAACGCCCACATCGTCCTGGAACAGGCGCCCGAGGCCCCCGCCGAGAGGCAGCCCGCCCCCGCCGAGACGCAGTCCGTTGTCGCCGCCAGCGAGGCCGCCGCCCCGGCCGACAGTGGGTCCGCCGCCCCCGCCGCGACGCCCGCCGCCGTTCCCGTCGTCCTGTCCGGCGCCACCGGGCCCGCACTGCGCGCCCAGGCCCGGCGGCTCGCCGCACACCTCGCGCGCCACCCCGCCCTCGACCCCGTCGACGTCGCCCACAGCGCCGCCACCGGGCGCACCGCCCTGGCCGCGCGCGCCGTCGTCGTCGCCGACGACCGCGCCGCCCTGCTCGACGGGCTCGCCGCGCTCGCCGAACAGCGGCCCGCCCCCGCCGTCGTCACCGGCACCGCCGAACTGGACGTCCGGCGCACCGTGTTCGTCTTCCCCGGCCAGGGTGCCCAGTGGGCGGGCATGGCGGTGCCGCTCATCGAGTCCTCGCCCGTCTTCGCCGCCCGGTGGGCCGCCTGCGCACGGGCCCTCGCCCCGTGGACGGACTGGTCCCTCGACGAGGCGGTCCGCTCCCCGCGGGCGCTGGAGCGCGTGGACGTCGTACAGCCCGTCCTGTGGGCCGTGATGGTCAGCCTCGCCGAACTGTGGCGCGCCGCCGGAGTGCGGCCCGACGCCGTGATCGGCCACTCGCAGGGCGAGATCGCCGCCGCCTGCGTCGCCGGAGCCCTGTCCACCGAGGACGCCGCGAAGATCGTCGCGCTGCGCGCCAAGGCACTCCTCGCGCTCGCCGGACGCGGCGGCATGCTCTCCGTACCGCTGCCCGAGAGCGAGGTGCGGGCCGGGCTCGACCGGTGGCCGGGCCTGGGCGTCGCCGCCGTCAACGGCCCCTCGGCGGTGGTCGTCTCGGGCGAGGTGTCCGCCCTGGACGCCGCCCAGGCCGCCTGGGAGGCCGAAGGCGTACGGGTGCGCCGGGTGCCCGTCGACTACGCCTCCCACTCGCCGCAGGTCGAGGAGATACGCGACCGGCTCGCCGCCGACCTGGCGGGCATCGCCCCGCGCCCCACCGACATCGCCTTCCTCTCCACCCTCACCGGCGACCCCCTCGACACCACCGGCCTCGACGCCGACTACTGGTACCGCAACCTGCGCGAACCCGTCCGCTTCGACGACGCCACCGCGCACGCCCTGCGCTCCGGCCACCGGGTCTTCGTCGAGGTCGGCCCGCACCCGGTGCTCACCGTCGGCGTCCAGCAGAGCGCCGACGCCCTCGCCGTGCCCGTCGCCGCCATCGGCACGCTCCGCCGCGACCAGGGAGACCTGCGCCGGTTCCGCACCGCGCTCGCCGAGGCCGCCGTGCACGGCGTCGCCGTGGACTGGGCGGCCGAACTCGCTCCGTACCGGCCGCGCCGCGTCGACCTGCCCACCTACGCCTTCCAGCGCGAACGGTTCTGGCTCACCCCGCAGCGCAGGGCCGCCGTAGCCGCCGCGTCGGGCAGCGACCCCTGGGACGCCGCGTTCTGGGACGACGTCGAGCGCGCCGACCTCGACGCGCTGTCCCGGGCCCTGGGCGTCGGCACCGACGACCCGCTCAGCACCGTCGTCCCCGCGCTCTCCCGCTGGCGCCGCACCCGGCGCGACCGGTCCACCGCCGACACCTGGCGGTACGAAGTCCAGTGGGAGCGCGCCGTCGTCCCCGACGACGCCCCCCTCACCGGTACGTGGCTGCTGGTCGTCCCCGAGGCACACCACGGCCCGCTGCCCGCCGACTGCGCCCGGGTGCTCGCCGCCAAGGGCGCCGAGGTCAGCACCCTCGTACTCGCCGACGGCGACACCGACCGCACCGCGCTCGCCGCTCGGCTGGCCGGCCTGCGGCCGGCCGGTGTGCTCTCGCTGCTCGCCCTCAACGACGCACCGCACCCCGACCACCCCGCCCTGCCCGCCGGACTGGCCCTGACCGTGGCCCTCGTCCAGGCACTCGGCGACGCCGGGGCGCACGCCCCGCTCTGGTGCGCCACCCACGGCGCCGTCGCCGTCGGCCCCGCCGACCGCGTGCACGCGCCCGCCCAGGCACAGACCTGGGGCCTGGGCCGGGTCGTCGCCCTCGAACACCCCGACCGCTGGGGCGGCCTCCTCGACCTGCCCGCCGCACTCGACGACCGCACCGCGGGCCGGCTCGCCGCCGTCCTCGCGGGCGACGCCGCCGACGAGGACCAGATCGCCCTGCGCGACACCGGACTCTCGGTACGCCGCCTCGTCCGCGCACCGCTCGGCACCGCACCCGCCCCGCGGCAGTGGCGGCCCACCGGCACCGTCCTGCTCACCGGCGGCACCGGCGCGCTCGGCCCGCACCTGGTGCGCTGGCTGGCCGGCCGGGGCGCCGCCCGGGTGGTGCTGCCCAGCAGGCGCGGCCCCGACTCCCCGGTCGCGGCCGAACTCACCGAGGCCCTGGCCGGGTCCGCGACCGCACTGGACTTCCCCCGGTGCGACGTCGCCGACCGCGACCAGCTCGCCGCCCTCGTCGACGCCCTGGCCGCCGCCGGCACCCCGGTGCGCACCGTCCTGCACGCCGCGACCGCCCTCGAACTGCACCCGCTCGCGGACACCCCGGTGGGCGAGTTCGCCGACCAGGTGTCCGCCAAGGTGCTCGGCGCCCGCCACCTCGACGAACTCTTCGCGGACACCGACCTCGACGCGTTCGTCCTGTTCTCCTCCATCGCCGGGGTCTGGGGCAGCGGCGAACACGCCCCGTACGCCGCCGCCAACGCCCACCTAGACGCGCTCGCCGAGCACCGCCGCGCCCGCGGTCTGAGCGCCACCTCGGTCGCCTGGGGCATCTGGGCCGCCGTCAACGCCTGGGACGGCATCCGCGAGGGCGTCGACCCGGAGCGGGTGCGCCGGCAGGGCCTGCCCTTCCTCGACCCCGAACCCGCCGTCGCCGCCCTCGGCGAGGTCCTCGACCACGACGAGACCACCATCACCCTCGCCGACGTCGACTGGGCGCGCTTCGTGCCGGTGTTCTGCTCGGCCCGCCCCCGGCCCCTCCTCGAAGGGGTGCCCGAGGCCGCCGCCGTACTGCGCGCCGCCGCCGTCGGGACCGGGTCCGCCTCCGCACTGCGCGAGCGGCTCGCCGCGCTGCCCGAGGCCGAACGCGTCCGGGCCGCCACCGAACTCGTCCGCGAGCACGCCGCGGCCGTCCTCGGCCACGGCTCGGCCTCGGCACTCCCCGCCGACCGGGCGTTCCGCGACGTCGGCTTCGACTCGCTCACCGCCGTCGAACTGCGCAACCGGCTCGGCGCGGCCACCGGCCTCGCCCTGCCCGCGACCCTGGTGTTCGACCACCCCTCGCCCGCCGCGCTCGCCGCGCACCTGCTCGCCGAGGCGTTCGGCACCGCCACCGCGAGCGCCGACGCCGTCGCCACCCGCGCCGACGACGGCGACCCCATCGCCATCGTCGGCCTCAGCTGCCGGTACGCGGGCGGCGTCGGCTCGCCCGACGACCTGTGGCGACTGGTCGCCGCGGGTGCCGACGCGATCGGCGAACTGCCCACCGACCGGGGCTGGGACCTCGACTCGCTCTACGACGCCGACCCGGACGCCCGGGGCCGCAGCCATGTGCGGCACGGCGGATTCCTCCCCGGCTCCGCCGAGTTCGACGCCGCGTTCTTCGGGATCTCCCCGCTGGAGGCCCGCGCCACCGACCCGCAGCAGCGGCTCCTCCTCGAAGCGGCCTGGGAGGCATTCGAGCACGCAGGAATCGACCCTTCCAGCCTGCGCGGCACCCGCACCGGGGTCTTCGCGGGCGCCAACGTCGGCGACTACGCCTCCAGCCGGGGACCCGGCGCGGGCGGCTCCGACGGCCAGCTCCTCACCGGCAACGTGCCCAGCGTGGTGTCCGGCCGGATCGCCTACACCCTCGGCCTGGAGGGCCCGGCCGTCACCGTCGACACCGCGTGCTCCTCCTCCCTGGTCGCCCTCCACCTCGCCTGCCGGTCGCTGCGCGACGGCGAGAGCGACCTCGCCCTGGCCGGCGGCGTCGCCCTGATGTCCAGCCCGGCGGCGCTGATCGGCTTCTCCGCCCAGCGCGGCCTGTCCGGCGACGGCCGCTGCAAGGCGTTCGCCGACGCCGCCGACGGCACCGGACTGGCCGAGGGCGTCGGCCTGGTACTGGTCGAGCGGCTGTCCCGGGCCCGCGCCCGCGGCCACCGCGTCCTGGCCCTGGTGCGCGGCTCCGCGATCAACCAGGACGGCGCCTCCAACGGACTGACCGCCCCCAGCGGCCCCGCCCAGCAGCGCGTCATCACCGCCGCACTGGGCGACGCCGGACTGCGCCCCCGCGACGTGGACGCCGTCGAGGCGCACGGCACCGGCACCCGGCTCGGCGACCCCATCGAGGCCCAGGCCCTGCTGGCGACGTACGGGCAGGACCGTACCGAACCGCTGCGGCTCGGCTCGGTGAAGTCCAACGTCGGCCACGCCCAGGCCGCCTCCGGCGCCGCCGGAGTGATCAAGATGGTGCAGGCGATCCGGCACGGCGTCCTGCCCAGGACGCTGCACGTGGACGCCCCCACCGGCCAGGTCGACTGGACGGCCGGCGCCGTCTCGCTGCTCACCGAGCACGAGAAGTGGCCCGAGGTGGACCGGCCCCGCCGCGCGGGCATCTCCTCCTTCGGCCTGTCCGGCACCAACGCCCACGTGATCATCGAACAGGCCCCGCCGGAGGAGACACCCGCACCGGAGACCCCGGCAACGGCCGCGCCCGGGGGAGCGGCGGGGGCCGCGCACGCCGCAGCGGCGGCAACCGGGGAGACGCCCACGGAAGACGTTTCCACGGGCGAAGCACCCGCCCGGGACGCACTCGCCGCGGCAGCACCCGCCGCCCCCGCGGCCGACGCCCCGGTCCCCGCACCGGTCGTCGCCTGGCCCGTTCACGGACGGACCGGGGCCGCCCTGCGCGCCCAGGCGGCCCGGCTGCGCGACCACCTCACGGACACCCCCGAAGCCACCCCCGCCGACGTCGGCCGGTCGCTGGCCTTTGGCCGCGCCACCTTCGACCACCGGGCCGTCGTGATCGGCAGCGACCGGGCGGCGCTGCTGCGCGGCCTCGACGCCGTCGCCGCCGGCACCGCCGACCCCGCCGTCACCCAGGGCGCCGTCACGGGCACCGACCGGGTCGCGTTCGTCTTCCCCGGCCACGGCGCCCAGTGGCCCGGCATGGCCAAGGAACTCCTGGAGGAGTTCCCGGTGTTCCGGCGCAGCGCCGAGGAGTGCGCCGACGCCTTCGCCGAGTTCGTCGACTGGTCCCTGCTCGACGTGCTCCGCGACGCCGAGGACGCACCGCCGCTGCACCGGGTGGACGTGGTGCAGCCCGCCCTGTTCACCGTGATGGTGTCGCTGGCCGCGCTGTGGCGCGCGCACGGCGTGCACCCCTCGGCGGTCGTCGGGCACAGCCAGGGCGAGGTCGCCGCCGCCTACGTGGCGGGCGCCCTGGACCTGCGCGACGCGGCCCGGATCGTCGCCACCCGCGGCAAGGCGTGGCTCACCCTGGCCGGCACCGGCGGCATGGCCTCCGTGGCACTGCCCAAGGCGGAGGCCGCCCGGCGGCTGGAGCCCTGGGGCCACCGGCTGGCCGTCGCCGCCGTCAACGACCCCCGCTCGGTCACCGTCGCGGGCGACCTCGACGCCCTGGAGGAACTGCTCACCGGCCTGGAGACCGAGGGCGTACGGGTGCGCAGGGTCCGCCAGATCGTCGGCGCCGGCCACACCGCGCACGTCGACGCGCTGCGCGACCACCTGCTCGACGCCCTCGCCCCCACCGCGCCCCGCTCGTCGGCCGTCCCGTTCTACTCCACGGTGACCGGCGGCCTCCTCGACACCGCGCGGCTCGACGCCCGGTACTGGTACGACAACGCCCGCAACACCGTGGAGTTCGAACAGGCCGTGCGCGCCATGGCCGCACAGGACCACGGCCCCTTCCTGGAGGTCAGCGGGCACCCGATGTTCACCGTCGCGCTCCAGCAGACCCTGGAGGACGCGGGCAGCGGGGCCGTCGCGCTCGGCACCCTGCGCCGCGAGGAAGGCGGCCGGGACCGCTTCCTGCGCGCCGCCGCCGAGGCACACGCGGCGGGCGCCACCGTCGACTGGCGGCCGGTCTTCGAGGGCACCGGGGCCCGTACGGTCGAACTCCCCACGTACGCCTTCCAGCGCGTGCGGCACTGGCTGGAGCCCTCCGCGGGCACCGGAGACGTGACGGCGGCGGGCCTGGCCCCGGCCGCCCACCCGCTGCTCGGCGCCGAACTGGAGCTGGCGGGCGGCGGCCTCGTCCTCACCGGCAGGCTCTCCGCCGCCGCTCAGCCCTGGCTGCCCGGCGACGTCCCCGCGGCGGTCCTCGTCGACCTGCTGCTGGCCGCCGCCGACCGGGCGGACTGCGCGGGCATCGGTGAACTCACCGTGCACCGGCCGCTGTCGCTGACCGACGGCGGCGTCGGCGTGCAGGTGCGGATCGGTGAACCCGACGCCGAGGGCACCCGCACCGCCGGCGTGCACACCCGCACCGACGACGCCTGGCAGTGCCACGCCGAAGGCACCCTCGTCGCCCGCGCCGCGCCCGGCACCGCACTCGCCCAGTGGCCGCCGGCCGACGCCCAACCCCTGGACGGCCTCTATGACGGCCTCGAAGCCGCGGGGACGGCCCCCGCCCCCGGCTGGCAGGCGGTGCACACCGCCTGGCGGCGCGGCGACGACCTGTTCGCCGAGGCGGCCCTGGACACCGGGGACGCCGAACGGGCCGACGGGTTTGCCCTGCACCCGGTGCTGCTCGACGCCGCCCTGCACGCCGTCCTCGACGGCACCCGCATCCCCACCGCCTTCTCGGGCGTACGCCTCCACGCGAGCGGTGCCCGCGCGGTACGGGTGCGCGCCGAGCGGACCGGACCGGACACGGTGGCGCTCACCCTCGCCGACCCGGCGGGCGACCCGGTGCTCACCGCCGACCGGGTCCGGCTCGGCCCGCGGCCGGCCGGCGCCGGCCGGGGAAGGATCGGCCGCGACGCCCTGTTCCGGATGGACTGGGTGCCCGTCGAAGTGCCCGCCACCGGCCGGGGCGGCGGCAGTTGGGCGGTGCTCGGCGCCGACCCGCTGGACGCCGCCGCCCAGCTGCGCGCGCTCGGCCGCACCGTGCACGGCGCGGCCGGCCCGGCCGAACTCGCCCAGGTGCCCGCCGCCGCACTGCTCACCGCGGTCGGCGGCCCCGGCGACGTACCCGCCGAAACGCACGACGCCGTGCACACCGCGCTGGCGGCCGTCCGGGCCTGGCTGGCCGACGACCGGTTCGCCGACGTCCCCCTCGTGGTCCTCACCCGGGGGGCGGCGGCCGAGGCGGGCGACGACCTCGCGGGCGCCGCCGTCTGGGGACTGCTGCGCTCGGCCCAGTCGGAGCACCCCGACCGGTTCGTACTCGCCGACACCGACGCACACCCCGACTCCTGGCGGGCGCTGCCCGACGCGGTGAGCGCGGGAGAACCCCAGCTCGCGCTGCGCGCGGGAACGGCACTGGCCCCCCGGCTGGCCCGGCTCGCCGCACCGGACGCCACGGACCCGCGGGCCGCCGCGCCCTGGCACCCGGACGGCACCGTCCTGGTCACCGGCGCCTCCGGCGATCTCGGCGCCCTGGTGGCCCGCCACCTGGTCACCGAACACGGCGTACGGCACCTCGTCCTGGCCTCCCGGCGCGGCGGCACCGCACCCGGCGCCGCCGAACTGGGCGCGGAACTCGCCGGACACGGCGCCCGGGTCAGCCACGCGGCGTGCGACGTCGCCGACCGCAAGGCACTGGCGGAACTCCTCGCGGCGATCCCCGACGCCCACCCGCTGACCGCCGTCGTGCACAGCGCCTCGGTCCTCGACGACGGCGTCATCGACTCCCTCACCCCTGAGCGCGTGGACACCGTGCTGCGCCCGAAGGCCGACGCCGCCTGGCACCTGCACGAGCTGACCCGGCACCTCGACCTGCGTGCCTTCGTGCTGTTCTCCTCCATGGCCGGCACCCTCGGCGGCCTCGGCCAGGCCAACTACGCGGCCGGCAACGCCTTCCTCGACGCCCTGGCCAGGCACCGCAGGGCGCACGGCCTGGCCGCCACCTCGGTGGCCTGGGGCTGGTGGGCCGAGCGCGCCGCCAAGAGCGGCCACCCGGCGGCCGGGGAGGAGCCCGCCGCCATCAACGGCATGGTGCCGCTGACCGAGGAGCGCGGGCTCGCCCTGTTCGACGCGGCCTGCCGGGGCGGCGAACCGTACGTCGCGGCCAGCGCCCTGGACCTGCGCGCCCTGCGTGCCGCCGCCGACGAACTGCCCCCGATGCTGCGCGCCCTGTCCCGGGCGCCCGCCCGCCGCGCCGCCGCCGGTACGGGGGCCGAGACCGCGCCCGACCTGGGCCGCGAGCTCGCCGGCCGCCCGCGCGCCGCGCAGGAGGCGCTGCTCCTCGACCTGGTCCGCGCCGAGGCCGCACTGGTGCTCAGCCACCCGAGCGGCGACGACGTACAGACCCACCACCGCTTCCTGGAGCAGGGCTTCGACTCGCTGGCCGCGCTCAAGCTGCGCAACCGGCTCGGCGCGGCCACCGGACTGCGGCTGCCCCCCACCCTGGTGTTCGACCACCCGACCCCGGCGGAGCTGGCCAGGCACCTGCTGGGCGAGCTGGCCCCGGCCGAACCGGAGGGGCGCGAGGAGTTCGCCGACGAGGACGCGGCGACCGCCGTCATGGTGCTGGAGGAGCTCGCCCAGCTCGACGCCGCCATCACGCAGTTGCCCGCCGACGGACCCGAAAGGGCCCGTATCGGCACGCTGTTGGAAGGGCTTATGAACAGGTGGGGCCACTGATGATCTACGAGGCAGGAGTGCTGGTACCGTCGCCACCAGGCGCGGAAAGGCACGTGGAATCGGTAACACACAGTGAACTCAAGGGGAGTTGATGGAGACAGTAAGGGCGTGGGTGCTGCCCGCGGGACCGGCGGACCGGAAGGACGGTCCGGTGCGTGGCGAGTTGACCCTCGCCCGCGTTCCGATCGCCTCCCCCGGTGAGCACGAGGTACTGGTCGAATCCCGGGTGGGCTGCTGGGAGGCGAACATGGAGCACGCGCTCGCGCGCAGCCCCGTCGACGTCGTCCGCCAGCGCGGCGAGGAACAGATCGTCGTCGGCACCTGCGGAGTGGTGCGGGTGCTGTCGGTCGGCTCCGCCGTGCGCGGCCTGACCGAGGGCCAGGACTGTCTGTGGATCCCCTTCGGGAAGATCGACCGCAACGGCTACGCGGAGAGCATCTCCGCCTACGACGCCCCCGGTTCGCCCGGCCTGCTCGCCGAACGCCTGGTGCTGCCCGCCGACCGGCTGGTCCCGCTGCCCGCCGACGGCCGCTACCCGGTCGAGCGCTGGGCGCCGTTCGCCCGCTACTTCACCGCCTGGGACAACTGGCGCGTCACCAGCCGCTGCTGGCGCAGCCAGGTCGACGACGCCTGGGACCAGCAGCCGCTCGTGCTCGGCTGGGGCGGCGGCGTCGTCTACGCCGAACTGGAGCTCGCCCGCCGCGAGGGCTTCCGTACGGCGATGGTCTCCGGCCGGGACAGCAGGCTCAAGGAGATCGCCGCCTCCGGGGCGGTCCCCGTCGACCGCAGGGACTTCCCCGACCTGGACTACACCTGGGCCAAGGAGTCCGGCGAGCCGCACGCCATGGAGCGCTACCGCGCCTCCGAGGCCCGGTTCCTGGAGATCGTCGACGAACTCTCCGGCGGGCAGGGCGTCTCGGTGTTCCTGGACAACCTGGGCGGCGGCCTGCACCGGGCCACCCTCAAGAGCCTGGCCCGCGAGGGCGTGGTGTCCACCGTCGGCTGGAAGACCGGCATGCGGCTGTGGAACCTGCGCGCCACCGAGTGCATCAGCAGGCACATCCACGTCCACACCCACGCGTGGCGCTTCCAGGACGGTCCCCGAATACGTGACGTGATGCAGGAGACCGGCTGGCTGCCCGACATCGCGGACGCCCCGGTGACGCCCTTCGACCGGGTCCCCGAACTGGCCGCCGCCTACGGCCGGGACGACCTCGACGGCTACTTCCCGCTCTTCTCCGTGGCCGGGAGGGACTGACCCCATGCGCTCCCGAGCATTCGACGTCGCGGTCATCGGCATGGCAGGCGCCTTCCCCGGCGCGCCGGACCTCGCCCGGTACTGGGCGAACGTCGTCGCAGGCGTCGACTCGGTCACCGAGGTCGACCCGGCGCGCTGGCCCGCCGAACGGCACTGGTCGGGCCCCGCGGACGGCTCGGGAGCAACAGGGGGAGCAACCGGGGGAGAAGCACCGGAACGCGCGGTCTCGTCGCCCTCGAAGTGGGGCGGGTTCCTGCCCCCGCTCCCCTTCGACACCCTCACCCACGGCATACCGCCCACCTCGCTCGGCGGCATCGAGACCGCCCAGCTCCTCGCGCTGGAGACCGCCTCCCGGGCCCTCGCGGACGCGGGCTACGCGGAACGCGCCTTCGACCGCGAGGCCACCTCGGTGGTCTTCGCCGCGGAGGCGGGCACCGACCTCGCCTCCGCGTACGCGGTGCGCTCGCTGCTGCCGCTGCACCTTGCGGAGATACCCGCCGAACTCGACGCCCGGCTGCCGCGGCCGACCGAGGACTCCTTCCCCGGCACCCTCTCCAACGTGATCGCCGGGCGGGTCGCCAACCGCCTCGACCTCGGCGGCCCCAACTACACGGTCGACGCGGCGTGCGCGTCCTCGCTCGCCGCCCTCGACCAGTCCTGCAAGGAACTCCTCGCGGGCACCAGCGACATGGTGCTGTGCGGCGCGGTCGACACGCACAACGGCCTCCACGACTACGTGATGTTCGGCTCGGTACGGGCACTGTCTCCGACCGGCCGCTGCCGCCCCTTCGACGCCACCGCCGACGGCATCGTGCTGGCCGAGGGCGTCGCCTGCCTCGTACTGAAACGGCTCGCGGACGCCGAACGCGACGGCGACCGCGTCTACGCCGTGATCAAGGGCGTCGGCGCGGCCAGCGACGGCCGCGGCCTCGGCCTGACCGCCCCCCGCCCCGAGGGCCAGCGCCGCGCACTGGAGCGCGCGTACGCCACGGCGGGCGTGTCACCGCGCGAGGTGGGCCTGGTGGAGGCGCACGGCACCGGCACCGTGCTGGGCGACCGCACCGAACTGGAGACACTGACCGGGGTGTTCCGGGACGCCGGAGCCGCGCCCGGCAGCTGCTCGCTCGGCTCCGTCAAGTCGCTGATCGGCCACGCGAAGTGCGCGGCGGGCATGGCGGGCCTGATCAAGGCGGTCCTCGCCGTGCACACCGGGGTACGCCCGCCGACCCGCCACATCAGTACCCCGAACACCGCCTGGGCGCCGGAGACCAGCCCGTTCGCCTTCGACACGGCGGCCCGCCCCTGGACCGACCCCGAACGACTCGCCGGAGTCAGCGCGTTCGGCTTCGGCGGAGTGAACTACCACGCGGTGCTGGCAGCCCCACCCACCCGCATCACGCCTCCGGGTCCGGACGGCCCGGACACGGCGCCGCGGAAGCCCGAACTACGCCCGAACGCAACCGACTTCGCCCCCGACGGCGCGGGAACCGGCAGCACGAACGGGACCGCCGCGACCGGGACCGGGACCACCACCCCGGCCGGGCACGCACCCCGCACACCCGTCGACCCGTCCGTCACTCCCGCGTCCCGGCCCCGCCCGACCGGTCCCGCCTTCGCCGAGTGGCCCGCCGAACTGCTGCTCTTCCGGGGCACCGACGACGAGGTCGGGGACGCGCTCGTCGCGCTCGACCGGCGGTTGGGCGACGGGCTCGCGCTGCGCGGGCTGACCGGGGCCGAGGGGACCGGGCCCACCCGGGTCGCGATCGTCGCCGAGGACGTGGCCGGGCTGCGTGCGCAGATCGCTCGGGCGCTGCGGTTCGAGGACGCGCCCGAGCACGGCGTGCACGTAGGGGACGGCGCCCGCACCCCCGTCGCGCTGCTCTTCCCCGGCCAGGGCAGCCAGCGGCCCGGCATGCTCGCCGACCTCTTCCTGCACTTCCCGCGACTGCACCGCTTCCTGCGCGCCGACCCGGCCCTCACCGCCGCGATGTTCCCGCCCGGCACCTTCGGCGGCGAACCCCCACGCCTGGTCGACACCCGCCTCGCCCAACCGGCCCTCGGCGTCGGCGGTCTCGCCGCACTCGACCTGCTGCGCGCCTGCGGCGTCGAACCCGACCTGGCGGGCGGCCACAGCTACGGCGAACTGGTCGCCCTCGCCGCCGCGGGCGTGCTCCCCGCGGACGCCGTGCTGCCGCTGAGCGGTGCCCGCGCCGCGGCCATGCACACCGCGGCGGGCACGGACGCGGGCGCCATGGCCGCCGTCGCCGCCCCCGCCGACACCGTCGCCGCCCTGCTCACCGCGCAGGGCCTCGCCGACGACGTCGTCCTCGCCAACCACAACGCCCCGGATCAGGTCGTCCTCGCGGGCTCCGCCGCCGGGATCGACACCGCCGTCGGCGCACTGCGCGCGGCGGGCCGCACGGCGAAGCGGCTGCCGGTCGCCGCCGCGTTCCACAGCGCCCGCATGGCTCCCGCCGCCGCCGCGTTCGCCGACGCACTGGCCGCGCAGGAGTTCCGTACGCCGCGGATCCCCGTGTGGTCCGGGGCTACCGCCCGGCCGTACCCGGCCGAACAGGACGCCGCGCGCGCCCTGTTGGCGGGTGCGCCGGCCCGGCCCGTCCGGTTCGCCGAACAGATCGAGGAGATGTACGCGGCGGGGGCCCGCGTCTTCGTGGAGGCGGGACCCGGCACCGTACTGACCCGGCTGGTCGGCGCCGTGCTCGGCGACCGCCCGCACACCGCCCTGTCCGTCGAGGCGCCGGGCCGCCCCGGGCTGCCCCACCTGCTCGGCACACTCGCCGCCCTCGCCGTACGCGGCGCGGACGTGCGGCCGGACGCGCTGACGGACGACCGCACCGACGCTCCGGTGGCGCCGAACGCCGGCTGGACCGTGGACGGCCACCTGGTCCGTACGGCCGACGGCACACCCGTGCCCGGCGGACTGCGCCCCGCCGAGCCGCCCGTCGTGCTCGCCGCCGGGGGCGGTGAACGGGACGAGACCGTCATCGAGTTCCTGCGCGGCACCCAGCGCATCGTGGCCGCCCAGCAGGAGGTCGTGCTGCGCTACCTCGGCGGCGGGAGCACCGGATCCGCGCCGGTCACGACCCTGCCCGGCGCGCCCGTCACCGCCGCCGCCCCCGGACGGCCCGGGAACGTACACGGGTCCGTACCGGCGGAGCCGGCCGCAGCGGGCGGGCCGGGGGCCGGGGCCGGTCCCGCCCCCAGCGTGCTGGAACTGGTCGCCCGCCGCACCGGCTACCCGCCCGCCATGCTCGACCCCGACCTCGACCTGGAGGCAGGGCTCGGCGTCGACTCGCTCAAGCGCACCGAGATGGCGGCGACCCTGCTGGGCGACGCGGCGGACGGCGCGTCCGTGGGCGCACTCTCCGACCTGCGCACGATCCGCGAGATGACCGACTGGCTGGCCGCGCACACGGCCGACGGCACCGGAATCGAGGGCGGAGACAGCGGAGGCAGCGGGGGCAGCGGTGACGCCGGTGATGCGAGCGACCGCGGAGGACGCGGGGACGCCGGTGACGTGGCCGACGGCAGGAGCAGCAGTGACGGCGGGCGCGGCGCCGAAGCACCCCGCGACGGTCACCCCGCGGCCCGCACCCCCGGCATCCCCGCCGGCGAGGACGCCCGCCACGACGGGACCCACCCCGCCGCCGCCCCGCGCCGCCACCTCGTCGAGCTGGTGCCCGCCCCGCTCGGCCCGCCGGGACCGGGGCAGCGGCGGGCCCGGCGCGCCACCGTCAGCGGCGGCGGCCGGACCGGCGCCGAACTGACCGTGCTCCTCAAGGAACGCGGCACCGAGGTCGTCGACGACCCCACCGGCTGCGACACCTTCCTGCTGCTCGACGCACTCGACCCGTTCGTCGCCGACGAGCCCGTACTGCCCGCCCGGTTCGCCGACGTACGGACCGCCGTGCTGGCAGGCGCACGGACCCTGCTGCTGGCCACCTGCCACGACGCGGGCCCGGCCGGCGCGGGGCTGCACGGGCTCGCCCGCGCCGTGGCCCGCGAGTACCCGGACCTCGCCGTGGTCGCCGTCGACCTGCCCGCGGGACGCCCGCCCGCCGAAGCCGCCCGGCTGCTCGCCGACGAACTCGACACCTGCGGCCCGGCCACCGACCGCTCCGTCGGCCACCTCGACGGACGGCGCGCGCGGTGGCGCACCACGCCCGTCGCACTGCCCGCCGGTGACGTCACCGCCGCCGACCTCGGACTCGACCGCGACAGCGTCGTCCTGCTGACCGGCGGCGCGCGCGGCATCACCGCCCGGATCGCGACCGCGCTCGCCGAACGCACCGGCTGCCACGTCGAACTTCTCGGCCGCAGCGCACCCGCCGCCGACGCCTCCCTCGACGAGGCCGCGCTGCGGGAACGGCTGATCGCCGGGGGCGGGCGCGCCCCGGCCGACATCGAGCGAGAGGTGCGCGGGTACGCCGCCGCCCGCGAGGTCCGGCAGTGCCTCGACGCCCTCGCCGCGACGGCCGCCTCCGTGCGCCACCACCGGGCCGACGTGCGCGACCGCGACCGGCTGGCCGCCGTGCTCGACGACGTGTACGCCCGGCACGGACGGCTCGACACCGTCGTCCACGCGGCGGGCGTCGTGCACGACCGGACACTGCGCGACAAGACCCCACAGGCCTTCGCCGAGGTCTTCGGGACCAAGGTCGACGGCGCCCGCGCGCTCGCCGCGCAGCTGCGGCCGGGCGTGCGCCACCTGGTGCTGTTCGGCAGCATCGCGGGCGTACTCGGCAACCGCGGCCAGAGCGACTACGCCGCCGCCAACGACGCCCTGGACACCCTGGCCCGCCGGTGGACGGGACGGGTCGCCGACCGGGTACTCGCCCTGGACTGGGGCCCCTGGGCGGCGGAGTCCGGCGGCATGGTCACCGCAGGGCTGGAACGCGCCTACGCCCGGCAGGGCATCGGCCTGATCGACCCGGACGCGGGCGTCGCCGCCTTCCTGCGCGAGCTGGCGTTCGGCCACGACCCCCAGGTGCTGCACGCCGCGGGCGACCTCGACGCGTTCGGGGACGGCCTTGGCTGACGTACTCCTCGCCGCCGCGCACAGCCCCGGTGACCTGCTCGCCGCACTGCGGGCGGGCCGCCCCGGCGGCACCGGGCCCTGCCGCGTCGCGGTGCTCGACCCCACGCCCGAGCGGGTGGACCACGCCGCCGCGGTCGTCGCCGCGGGCGAGCCGTGGCGCGGCACGGGCGACCTCTGGTACACCCCGGGCCCCGGGCTCGCGGGCGGCGTCGTGTTCCTCTTCCCCGGGCTCGACGCCCGGACCGGACCGGCCCCCGACGACGTCCGCACCTGGTTCGGCCTGCCCGCCGAACCCGCGCCCGGCGGCGCCACCCTGGACGCCCGCACCGGGGCCACCCTGCGGCTCAACCGGGTGCTGGACACCGCGCTGCGCCGCATCGGGATCGCCCCCGACGCGGTGGCCGGGCACAGCGCGGGGGAGTGGAGCGCCCTGTTCTCCGCGGGCACCTTCCCCGCCGGGGCCTTCGAGGACCTGGCCCGCGACATGGGCGCCCCGCCCGTGCCCGACGTGGTCTTCGCCGCCGTCGGCCTGTCCGCCCCCGCCGCCGCCCGGCTGGCCGAGGGCGAGCCCCGGGTGGTGCTCTCGCACGACAACGCGCCCGGCATGAGCGTGCTGTGCGGCGACGAGGACGCGGTGGCGCGCTGCCTCTCACGGATCGCCGACCCGGCGGTGCCGCGCCGGGTGCTGCCGTTCCGCTCCGGCTTCCACACCCCGATGCTGGCCCCCTACCTGTCCGGCTTCACCGCCGTGTTCGACCGGATCGCACCGGGCGCGCCCACCGTGCCCGTCTGGTCGGCGACCACGGTGCGGCCCTACCCGGCCGACGAGCGCCCGCTGCGCGCCCTGCTGGCACGCCACCTCCTGGAACCCGTGCGCTTCCGCCAGGTGCTGGAGGGGCTGTACGAGGCGGGCGCCCGGGTGTTCGTACAGGTCGGCTGCGGCAGCCTGCCCCGCTTCGCCGCGGCCACTCTGGCGGGGCGCCCGCACGCGGTGGTCAGCGCCGGATCCACCGGCCGCCCGCAGCTCGACCAGCTGCGCTGGGCCGCCGCCGCGCTCTGGGCCGAAGGCCGCACCCCCGACCTGGGCGCGCTCGGCCTGATCCCGCCGGGCGGCGACACCGTGGCCGCCGCACACCGGGCGGCCGTCGCCACCGTCGGCGTCGCCATCGACGAGATCCACCGCAACTGGAAGGGGCGACTGTGAGCGGGCAACGGCGCGCAGTGGTGACAGGGGCGGCCAGCGGCATCGGCGCAGCCGTCGCCGAACGGCTGGCCGAAGCGGGCTGGGCGGTCACCGGCTGGGACCGCGAGCCGGGCACCGCGCCCGGCATCGACTGGCACGCCGTGGACGTGCGCGACGCCGACGCCGTACAGGCCGCGGCCGACGCGGCGGGCGAGACCGACCTGCTCGTCAACAGCGCGGGCGTGGGCGCCATCGCACCCTCGGCCGCACTGCGCCCCAAGACCTGGGAACGGGTCCTCGGGGTCAACCTCAGCGGCACCTTCTACTGCGCCCAGGCCCTGTTCCCCGCCCTGTCCGCCCGCGGCGGCCTGGTGGTGAACGTCGCCTCCGTGATGGCGCACCGCGCCGTACCCGGCCGCGCGGCCTACTGCGCGTCCAAGGCGGGCGTCGTGATGCTCACCGAGGTCCTCGGCGTGGAATGGGCGCCCCAGGGCGTGCGCGTCCTGGCGGTCAGCCCCGCCTACGTGCGCACACCCCTGGTGGAGAAGGGATTCGCCAACGGCAACCTCGACGAGGCCGCCATCGCCGCCCGCACCCCGCTGGGCCGACTCGCCACCCCCGGCGAGGTCGCCGACCTGGTCCTGGACCTCACCGGCGACCGCTACGCCTACATGACCGCCACCACCCTGCGCTTCGACGGCGGCTGGGTCGCCGACGGCGTGTTCCCCCGCTGACCCGCCCGCCCGCGTACCCGACGAAGGAGCACCGACCGACCATGCCACCCGCAGACTTCGGGGTCCTCGCCCTCGCGCACGCCCTCGGCGACCCGAGGGACGTCGCCGCCACCGCGGCCGACTACGTCGACGACCCGGACCGGGTCCTGCTCTGGGGCTACCGCACCTACCACCGCTCGCCCGAGGGCACCTCGCCCACCGCCCTCGCCGCCCGCGCCGCCACCAAGGCCCTCGCCAAGGCGGGCGTCGACGCCCGGGACCTCGACCTCGTCGTGGTCGCGGACAGCAGCGTGCCCGGCTACCTGCTGTGGGACGCCTCCGCGGCCCTCGCCCGGGAGATCGGCGCGGGCACGGCACCCACCCTGCTGCTCACCCAGGGCTGCGCGTCCGGCGTCACCGCCTTCCAGCAGATCGCCGGCACCTTCGCCACCCGCGAGGACGTCGGGACCGTACTGCTGGTCGCCGTCAACCAGACCAGCGAGGCGCACACCAACCGGATGCGCAGCAACACGCTCCTGTCCAGCGACGGGGCCGCGGCGGCCGTACTGCGCCGGGGCCACCGCACTCTGCGCTGGCTGGCCACCGAGCAGATCACCGACCCGACGTACAACGACTTCTACCGGGTCGAGTACGGCGGCGCCGCCGCCCCCCACCCGCCCGAGGGCACCGGCAACCTCGACGTCGACCCGCTCTCCCTGGTCTACCGCCACTTCCGCCGCGAGCCCGAGCACCTGGCCCGTTTCGTACGCACCCTCAACAACCGGGTCCGCACGGTCTTCGAGCGGGCCTGCGACAGCGCGGGCGTGGACACCGGCGAGGTGAAGAAGTTCCTGTTCCTCAACGACAACCAGGACAGCCTCGCCGACATCGCCAAGGCCGTCGGCATCCCCCTGGAGCGCACCAACGCCGAACTGGGCGCGGGTCTCGGCCACTGCGGCGGTGCCGACCAGCTGATCTGTCTCGACACCTACCTGGAGCGCGGCGAACTGGCCGAGGGCGACACGGTCGCCCTCGCGGGCATCTCCATCGGCATGCACTGGTACTGCACGCTCCTGACCGTCTGACCCTCCGAACCGTCTGACCCTCCGAACCGTCCGGCCGGCCGCGAGGCGTCCGGCCGGCCCCGGACCCACCGGCACCGCACCCGATCCACCATCACCTGAACCAGAAGAGGAAAGCACCATGGCGGAGCAGCTCACCATCCAGGACCTGATCGACGTGTTCAACCGCAGCATCGGCGACCAGGACCCGGTCGAGCCCGAGGGCGACCCGTCGGACGTCACGTTCGCCGCGCTCGGCTTCGACTCGCTGACCACGCTCAACGCCGTCCGGCGGCTGGAGCGCAAGCACCGCATCGAGCTGGGCGAGAACGTGGTCAGCGAGGCGAAGACCCCGCGCCAGCTGCTCGACCGCGTCAACACCGCTCTCACCGGCGTCTGAGGAGGAACGGCGATGTGCGGAATAACCGGATGGGTGGCGCACGGCGAGGACCTCGCCCGGCACCGCCCCGTCGTCCAGGCGATGACCGACACCATGGGCTGCCGCGGCCCCGACGCCGAGGGCGTCTGGATCGACGGGCCCGTCGCGCTCGGCCACCGCAGGCTCTCCATCATCGACCCGGCGGGCGGCGCACAGCCGATGGTCGCCGCGCGCGAGGGCCGCACCCTGGCCGCCCTCACGTTCTGCGGTGAGATCTACAACTACCGGGAGCTGCGCGAGGAACTGGCCGCGCTCGGCCACGAGTTCCGCACCCGCAGCGACACCGAGGTCGTCCTGCACGCCTACCTCCAGTGGGGCGCCGACTTCGCCGGCCGGCTCAACGGCATGTTCGCCATCGGCCTGTGGGACCCGGCCACCCGCGAACTGCTGCTGGTGCGCGACCCGATCGGCGTCAAGCCGCTGTACTACGCGCGCACCGCGAACGGCGTGCTGTTCGGCTCCGAGCCCAAGGCGGTGCTGGCCAACCGCGCCGTCCCGCGCCGGGTGGACGCCCAGGGCCTCGCCGAGATCCTCGACATGGTCAAGACCCCCGAGGTCACCCCGTTCGCCGACCTCCTGGAGGTCCGGCCCGGCCACGTCGTACGGATCACCGAGGGCGGGCTCACCAAGAGCCCGTACTGGCAGCTCACCGCGCGCGAGCACACCGACGACCTCGACACCACCGTCCGCACCGTCCGGGAACTGCTGGAGGACACCGTCTCGCGCCAGCTCGTCGCGGACGTCCCGGTCGCCACCCTGCTCTCCGGCGGCCTGGACTCCTCGGCGATCACCGCGCTGGCGCAGCGCGCCTTCGCCGCCGACGGCCGCGGCCCGGTGCGCTCGTACTCGGTGGACTTCCAGGGCGCCGCCGACGGGTTCGAGCCGGACGCGGTGCGCGGCACCGCGGACGCCCCGTACGTACGGGACTTCGTCGCGAAGGTGGGCACCGACCACCGCGAGGTGCTGCTGGACAGCGCGGAGCTGGCCGACCCCGCCGTACGGGCGGCGATCCTCGGTGCCACCGACCTGCCGCCCGCCTACTGGGGCGACCTGTGGCCCTCGCTGTACCTGCTGTGCCGGGAGATCCGGCAGCGGGCGACCGTGGTCCTGTCGGGGGAGTCCGCCGACGAACTGTTCGGCGGGTACCGGTGGTACCAGCGCGACGAGGCGGTCAACGCGCCGACGTTCCCGTGGCTCACCCCCGGCTCGGCGCGCATCTTCGGCGGCAGCTCCCTCATCGACCAGGGTCTGCTGGAGAAGCTGGACCTGGTCGGCTACCGCCGGCAGCGGTACGCCGAGGCCGTCGCCGAGGTGCCGGTGCTGCCCGGCGAGAGCGCCGTCGACCGGCGGATGCGCGAGGTGACGTACCTCAACATCACCCGGTTCATGCAGGCGGTGCTGGACCGCAAGGACCGGATGAGCATGGCCGTCGGCCTGGAGGTGCGCGTCCCGTTCTGCGACCACCGGCTGATGGACTACGTGTTCAACGTGCCGTGGGCGATGAAGTCGTTCGACGGCAGGGAGAAGAGCCTGCTGCGCGCCGCCGCCCGCGACGTGCTGCCGGACTCGATCCTGGAGCGCACCAAGACGCCGTTCCCGGCCACCCAGGACACCCGGTACGAGGAGGCCCTGCGCGCCGAACTGCGCCAGGTGCTCGCCGACCCGGACGCCCCGGTGCGCCCCCTGCTGAACACCACCCGGGTCACCCGCGTGCTCAACCGGGAGATGGACGACGTCAGCCTCCCGCACGACCGCGGCGGCCTGGAGATGGCGCTCTGGCTCAACCGCTGGCTGACCGCCTACGACGTGACCGTGGACGTCTGAGCCGCCCGCCGGGCCGGCCGCCTCGGCGGCCCGCCCGGCACAACCACGCTTCTCTGAACCAACCGTACGTTTTTTACACAAGGGGTAATGATGGTGAACCGGTCGAGCGCGGAACACTCGCTGTGGATACGGAGCTTCCATCCGTCGTCGCCCGGCGCGCCGCGCCTGCTCTGCCTGCCGCACGCGGGTGGCTCCGCCAGCTTCTACTTCCCCGTGTCGGCGGCGCTCTCGCCCGCGGTGGACGTCCTCGCGGTGCAGTACCCCGGCCGTCAGGACCGGCGGCTGGACCCGGCGGCCGAGTCCGTCGAGGCCCTCGCGGACGACCTGTTCCGGGTGCTGGACGCGGACGACGAGACGCCGCTCGCCCTCTTCGGGCACAGCATGGGAGCCGTCGTCGGCTTCGAACTGGCCCGCAGGCTGGAGGAGGCCGGGCGCCCGCCCGCCGCGTTCTTCGCCTCCGGCCGCCGCGGTCCCGCCATCCACCGCGTCGAGACCGTGCACCGGCGCGACGACGCCGGCCTGATCGAGGAGATCAAGAAGCTCAACGGCACCGACATGACCCTGCTGGACGACGCGGAGATCCTGGAGATGATCCTGCCGTCGCTCCGCGCCGACTACCGGCTGGTCGAGTCCTACCGGCGCGGCCCGGGAACCCGGCTGAGCTGCCCCGTCGTCGCACTGACCGGCGACAACGACCCGCGGGTGACGGTCGAGGAGGCCCGCAGGTGGGCCGAGGAGACCAGCGGCCCGTTCGAGCTCCGGGTGCATCCCGGCGGCCACTTCTACCTGGCCTCCCAGCAGCGGGCCGTCAACGCCCAGATCGCCGACTACCTGCGCCGGTTCGCCCCGCAGGCACAGGCCAGGACGTGAGCCGCGTGGACGCCACGAGCACCCCGGCGCCGGGCGGAGGCGGCGCCGCGGACGGCCGGCGGACGGGACGGCTGCTCGCCGTCAGCGACCTGCACGTCTCGCACGCCGAGAACCGGCGCATCGTCGAGGAGATGAAGCCGGAGTCCGAGGACGACTGGCTGATCGTCGCCGGCGACGTCGGCGAACTGACCACGGACATCGAGTGGGTGCTCGCCCTGCTGCGCGAACGCTTCGCCGAAGTGATCTGGGCACCGGGCAACCACGAGCTGTGGACCCACCAGTCCGACCCGGTCCAACTGCGCGGCCAGGCCCGGTACGACCACCTGGTCGCGCTCTGCCGCAGGCTCGGCGTGCACACCCCGGAGGACCCGTACCCGGTCTGGCGCGGAGCGGGCGGACCGGTCACGGTCGCCCCGCTCTTCCTGCTGTACGACTACACCTTCCGGGCCCCCGACCTCACCCAGGAACAGGCGCTCGCCCGCGCCTACGACTCCGGGGTGGTCTGCACCGACGAGTTCCTGCTGCACCCGGACCCGCTGCCCAGCCGCGAGGCCTGGTGCCGCGCCCGGGTCGCCGCCACCGAGAAGCGGCTCGCCGCCTGCGACCCGGAGATCCCGCTGGTCCTGGTGAACCACTACCCCCTCGTACGGGAACCCACGTCGGTCCTGTACTTCCCCGAGTTCGCCCAGTGGTGCGGCACCGTGCTCACCGCCGACTGGCACCGCCGGTTCCGTACCGCCGTCGCCGTCTACGGACATCTGCACATCCCGCGCGAGACCGAGTACGACGGGGTGCCCTTCAAGGAGGTCTCCCTCGGCTACCCGCGCGAATGGCGCAGGAGGGGACTGCCGAAGACGCTGCTGCGCCCGGTGCTCCCGGAACGGGGCGCCCGATGATCGGCGGCACGCTCCCCGCGGGCGTCCACCACGCCGACACCCGCACCGAACTGACGGACCCTCCGCTGCACCCGGGGGAGGAGGAGTACATCGCCCTGTCCGTCGACGGCCGCAGGCGGGAGTTCACCACCACCCGCGCCTGCGCCCGCCGCGCGCTGGCGGCCCTGGGCATCGCCTCCGTACCGATCCTGCCGGGGGTGCGGGGCGCGCCGCAGTGGCCCGCGGGCGTGGTCGGCAGCATGACGCACTGCACCGGCTACCGGGCCGCCGCGGTGGCCTCCACCGCGGACACCCTCACCGTCGGCATCGACGCCGAGGTCAACGAGCCGCTGCCGGACGGAGTCCTGGAGGCGGTCTCCTTCCCGCACGAGGCGGCGGCCGTGCACGCGCTGGGACGCACCCAGCCGCAGGTCCGCTGGGACCGGCTGCTGTTCAGCGCGAAGGAGTCCGTCTACAAGGCGTGGTTCCCGCTGACCGAACGGTTCCTCACCTTCGAGGACGCGCGGATCACCTGGGACGTGCCGGGCGACGGCCGGACCGTCACCGCCGGCCGCTTCACCGCCGAGCTGCTGGTCGGCGGCCCGTGGCCGACCGGCCGGCTGCTGCCCGGCCGCTGGAACCTCCAGGACGGACTGCTCTGCACCTCGATCGTCCTGCCCGCCCGCCTCCGCACCCCCGCCACCACCCCCAACCCCACCGCCACGCACACCACCGGCCCGTCCGAGGACAAGGAATACACGTGAAGGACATAGCCGCTGCCCTCCTCTCGGGGGAAGCGACCGCCGAGGACATCCGCGCGCTGCCGCTGCCCGAGAGCTACCGGGCGACGGTCGTGCGCAAGGAGGACGCCGGGATGTTCGAGGGGATGCGGTCCGCCGACAAGGACCCCCGCAAGTCCCTCCACCTGGACGAGGTCCCGGTGCCCGAACTGGGACCCGGCGAGGCACTGGTCGCCGTCATGGCCAGCTCGATCAACTACAACACCGTGTGGAGCTCGATCTTCGAGCCGCTGCCCACCTTCGCGTTCCTGGAGCGCTACGGGAAGCAGCAGCCGCAGGGCCGCCGCCACGACCTGCCGTACCACGTGCTGGGCTCGGACCTCGCGGGCGTCGTCCTGCGCACCGGACCCGGCGTGAACGCCTGGCAGCCCGGCGACGAGGTCGTCGCCCACTGCCTGTCCGTCGAACTCGAAAGCCCCGACGGCCACGACGACACCATGCTCGACCCCCAGCAGCGGATCTGGGGCTTCGAGACCAACTTCGGCGGCCTCGCCGAGATCGCGCTCGTCAAGTCCAACCAGCTGATGCCCAAGCCCGGCCACCTGACCTGGGAGGAGGCAGCCTCGCTGGGCCTGGTCAACTCCACCGCGTACCGCCAGCTCGTCTCCCGCAACGGCGCGGGCATGAAGCAGGGCGACAACGTCCTGATCTGGGGCGCCAGCGGCGGCCTCGGCTCGTACGCCACCCAGCTCGCGCTGGCCGGCGGCGCCAACCCGATCTGCGTCGTCTCCAGCGGGCAGAAGGCGGACATCTGCCGCTCGATGGGCGCCGAGGCGATCATCGACCGCAGCGCCGAGGGCTACAAGTTCTGGAAGGACGAGCAGACCCAGGACCCCCGCGAGTGGAAGCGGCTGGGCAAGCGCATCCGCGAGCTGACCGGCGGCGAGGACGCGGACATCGTCTTCGAGCACCCGGGCCGCGAGACCTTCGGCGCGTCCGTCTACGTCGCCCGCAAGGGCGGCACCGTCGTCACCTGCGCCTCCACCTCGGGCTACACCCACGAGTACGACAACCGCTACCTGTGGATGTCGCTCAAGAAGATCATCGGCTCCCACTTCGCCAACTACCGCGAGGCCTGGGAGGCCAACCGCCTGGTGACCAAGGGCCGCATCCACCCCACCCTCTCCCGCACCTACCCCCTCGCGGAGACCGGCCAGGCCGCCCACGACGTCCACCGCAACCTCCACCAGGGCAAGGTCGGCGTCCTCGCCCTCGCCCCCCACGAGGGCCTCGGCGTCCGCAACGAAGAACTCCGCACCCGCCACCTCACCGCCATCAACCGCTTCCGCCCCACCCCGGCACCGCGGCAGGCGTGAGCGCGCCGCTGGGCGAGGGACGACGGTATGAGGCCGCGTCGGCCGCTACCGCATCACGGGAACGCATCACCCGTCGATGCGGTAGCGGCTCTGAGTGATAACGGCCTGGCGCAGCTTGGTGGTGAAGTCGGTTGTGCGTGCGATGCGGTCCACACCTCCCGCCTTGTTCTGACGCAACGAGGCCTTGAAAGTGTGTTCCAGCGTGCCTGCCATGCGGGACATCAGCGCGTCGTCGAGGTGGTTCAGGTCGATGTGGAGCAGATCGCGAGGTGATGGCTGGCGCATCCGGGTCAGGGAGTAGGCGGACATGGAAGCCATGGGGTAGAGCCAGTTCTCCAGGGTCTCTCCCAGCAGCGGACGGTCTTCGGCGTACTGGACGAGGAAGGTGCGTATCAGGGCGTGGACGTCGAGGCAGAGCCGGTAGACGTCTAGGTCGTGCCGGGCGGAGAAGATCCGCATGTAGTGCATGTCATCCAGCAGCAGGGCGTCGGAGTGCCGGAGCGCGACATGGGGCTCGCGCAGCACGAATGCCGTGAACTCCCTGGCCAGACGGGCCATGCTCACGACACGGTCGAGAGGAAAACCCAGATTGCGGTAGTAGCTGGCACGACGCTCGTAGTAGTAGGTCCCGGTCTGGTTAAGGCTTTCCTCGATGTCCTTCTGGATGGATTCGGTGGCGCGCAGGGCACCGGCCGGTAGTTGGGTCTGGCTGTTGGTGGCGCGGATGATGCGGTCACGGGCGGTTCCCGACTCGGGTGCCACGACGATCTTCACCAGAAGGGAGCGGTCGCGGTGTCGGCCGCCGCGCTGGACATAGCTGTAGATCTCGTGGCTGGTCTGCAGCCCGTTGACGATCTGGGGTTCCTTGACGACGATCCTCTTGCCTGCGATCTGGGCAGCGTCCGCGACGACGGTCACGCCGTTGTTGAACCACCAGAAGTCCTCGCCCGTACCTGACCGGAGGGTTTCACCAATGGCGTTGTTCACCGCGGTGGATCCGGCATAGTCGCGCACATTGGACTCGAACAGTTCGAGGCGCAGGGCTTCATTGTCGGAGATGATGAACCGGTAGTACTCGTCAAGGCGTGCCAGACACACGTAGCCTTCGCCGAGCGAGGTGCTCATGGGTGTTTCGGTGAAGACGAGTTGGGCAACGACTTTCGCGCCGCGTGCGGTGCGCTCGCGCAGATCCGCGGCATTGAGGTATTCGATGTCGGCCGTGGTGTCCGAGGTGATTTTGGCCAGTTCCCTGCGGAGCCGGTCGCCCTTGGACTTGACGTTCGGATGTGGGGTCTCCGCCGCCTTGCTGGCGTAGATGACTTTGATGCGTACCTGTGGGAAGGAAGATGCCAGTTCTTCCAGTACATGCAGGAATCGGCGGGTCCGGTCCAGCAGTTTGGCGTTGGTGTGGTCGATCAGTTCCTCCTCGTCCCGTCCCATGTCGAGAAGTGCGGGGAGATGGAAGTGGAGCTTCTCGATCACGGTTTCCTGGTATCCCGAGGTGTTCTTGGCTTGAAGGATGACCAGCTCGATCTTCTTGGCGCGGGAGGGAAGGTACTGGTGGGCATCGGCCGTGATGTAGCGCTCGTCGACGAAGGTCCAGATTCCGTCGATACCGCAGTCGTGGGCTCCGTCCACGACACCGTCTGCGATCTCGTCGTTGTCGAGGTCCAAGTCCTGCAGGCACTTGTCCGCTGCGAAGAACGTGAAGAAGTCGTCCCTGGCCTTCTCGGGTGCGAGCTTGTTGTGCTGGTCGTCGAGAATACGGTCGAGCAACCGCTGGTCATTGTTCTGCGCCGGTGCCATGAACACCTCCACTGAAGCAGACGAACGGACAAGGAATAGGTTGGCAGCGGGTTCCGTGGAACAACAGACCGTGCGCTGAGATGAATTGATGGCTTCGGAGGTGAGCCAGTCCATCTTGCCCGGAGCCCGTCCGTACCGTTGTGGTGCGTACTGCAACGGTCTACCTGGTCCTGCGTTGGTTTACCCCTGCACCTTCGTGGGTTTACCTGTCGCCTCAACCCACTGCGGGACGCGCAGTGGGGGCCAGTCGTCCTACTGTCGCTGGCGTCCCGCAGAGTGCGGGACGTACCACGCCGCGAAAGCAGGTACTACTCATGCACCTCTCGCGCATCTCGCGTGCGAAGACGTTACTGGCAGCCGGGGCGATGGCCGCCGTGGCATTGTCCACAGGTGCCGCCAGCGCCACGCAGGACGGCCCACAAGCTGCAACGGCCACGGTGAAGTCTGCGTCGACCGCCATGGTCGCCGCTCCCAAGGACTGCCCGAAGGGATACTTCTGCGGCTACAAGAAGGCCAACTTCAAGGAGCTGGGCTTCAGGTACAAGGACTGCTACATGCAGGAGATCCCCGATGGCATGGGCAAGGGAGGCTCCTGGTACAACAACCAGACCAAGGGCACGCCCACGTGGTTCTACAACAAGAAGAAGGAGTTCTTGAGTTCAGCCGGAGGGGCGCCGAGCTGGGACACCCACGGCTCCTGGGCCCCGGTGTGGCATGTCTGGAACATTTGCTGAGACGGCCAGGGACGGGCTGCCGCCAGAGGAGGCCCGGGCAGGGCACGCGTGGCGTGCCCTGCCCGGGCCCTGGGCTCCCTCGAATACCCCGGTGGGGTGAGCGAGACATGCACGCGGCGGCAGATCCGGTCGCCGGTGACGGGTCGCACAGCGGAATCCTGAGACGGGCCGAGGGAGGCTGACCACCCCGGTCCCTGGGAATTCGTTCGATGTGGGAGCGTGAGCGGGTGAGTGAGACGACGAAAGAGACCCTGCAGTACCGCTTCGACGGTCCGGACGACGCCCCGGTGCTGATCCTGGGCCCCTCCCTCGGGACCACCTGGCACATGTGGGACCGCCAGGTGCCCGAGCTGTCCCGGACCTGGCGGGTGTTCCGTTTCGACCTGCCCGGACACGGCGGCGCGCCCGCCGAGCCCGCCTCGTCGGTCGGGGAGCTGACCGGGCGGCTGCTCGCGGTCCTCGACGAGCTGGGGATCCAGCGCTTCGGGTACGCCGGCTGCTCCATCGGCGGCGCGATAGGCACCGAGCTCGCGCTGCGCCACCCGCACCGGGTGGCCGCCCTGGCGCTGGTCGCGTCCTCGCCCCGGTTCGGCACCGCCGACGAGTTCCGCCAGCGCGGGGTGATCGTACGGACCAACGGTACGGAGCCGATGGCCGCCGCCGCGCCCGGCCGCTGGTTCACCCAGGGCTTCGCCGCCGCGCAGCCCGCCATCGTCGAGTGGGCCGTCCAGATGGTCCGCACCACCGACCCGGGCTGCTACATCGCCGCCTGCGAGGCGCTGGCCGCCTTCGACGTACGGCCCGAGCTGGGCAGGATCGCCGCCGAGACCCTCGTCGTGGTCGGCGCCGAGGACCAGGTCACCGGGCCCGCCGAGGCCCGCACCCTGGTCGCGGGCATCCCCGACGCCCGCCTCGCGCTGGTCCCCGGCGCCTCCCACCTGGCCCCCGTCGAGCAGCCCGCCGCCGTCACCGACCTCCTGGTGCGCCACTTCACCTCCGCCTGGCAGGACACCAGCACCACCCTGCTGGCCCCCGTCCCGCCGCTCCAGGCCGCCGCACCCGCCCCGGAAGCAGTGGCTCCGGTGGCGGTCGCGCCGCCGCCGGAGGCCGCCCCCGAGCAGCTCCCGGCCGGCCGCCCCGACCCGTACGACGCCGGGCTCAAGGTCCGCCGCGAAGTGCTCGGCGAGGGGTACGTGGACCAGGCGCTGGCCGGTGCGGACGAGCTGACCGGGGACTTCCAGGAGCTCCTCACCCGCTACGCCTGGGGCGAGATCTGGACCCGCGACGGCCTCGACCGGCGCACCCGCAGCGTGGTGGCCCTCACCGCCCTGGTCGCCCAGGGGCACCGGGACTCCCTCGCCACCCACCTGCGCGCCGCCCTGCGCAACGGCCTCACCCCGGCCGAGATCCGCGAGATCCTGCTCCAGACGGCCGTCTACTGCGGCATTCCCGCCGCCCACGCCGCCTTCGAGACGGCCGCCGAGGTCATCCGGCAGGAGACCACCCCCCAGCCGTAGCAGGATGGAAGACATGAGCAGCCACGACCACACCAGCGAAGGCGCGAGCGGTATCGCGCTGACCAAGAAGTCCCACGCCTGCGTCCGCCTGGAGAAGGACGGGCGCACGCTCGTCCTGGACCCGGGCGCCTTCAGCGAGGCCGACGCGGCCGTCGGCGCCGAGGCGATCCTGGTGACGCACGAGCACGCCGACCACTTCAGCGAGCCGCACCTGCGCGCCGCCCTGGAGGCCAACCCGGCGGCCGAGATCTGGACGCTGCGCAGCGTCGCGGAGAAGATCTCCGCCGCGTTCCCCGGCCGCGTCCACACCGTCGGCCACGGCGACACCTTCAGCGCCGCCGGGTTCGACCTCCAGGTGCACGGCGAACTGCACGCCGTCATCCACCCGGACCTGCCGAGGGTCACCAACGTCGGCTTCCTCGTCGACGGCAGCGTCTTCCACCCCGGGGACGCGCTCACCGTCCCCGACCACCCGGTGGAGACCCTCCTCGTACCGGTGATGGCCCCCTGGAACAAGGTCTCCGAGGTGATCGACTACGTCCGCGAGGTCAAGCCCGCGCACGCGTACGACATCCACGACGCCCTCCTCACCGACCTCGCCCTGCCGCTGTACGGCCAGCACATCGGCAACCTCGGCGGCACCGCCCACCGGCACCTCGCCCCGGGCGACCGGGCGCGGCTCTGACCTGCGCGGACACCCACGAGCACCCCGACTGTCGGACCCGACGAGTAGGTTTACGCACATGCGCATCGCCACCTGGAACGTCAACTCGATCACCGCCCGTCTGCCACGGCTGCTGGCCTGGCTGGAGAGCACCGGCACGGACGTGCTGTGCATCCAGGAGACCAAGTCGACGGCCGAACAGTTCCCCGCCGACGCCCTGCGCGAGCTCGGCTACGAATCCGCGGTCAACGCCGACGGCCGGTGGAACGGCGTGGCACTGGTCTCCCGGGCCGGCCTGGAGGACGTCGTCGTCGGGCTGCCCGGCGGCCCGGAGTACGGCGGGGTGCAGGAGCCGCGCGCCGTCTCCGCGACCTGCGGCCCGGTCCGGCTCTGGTCGGTGTACGTGCCCAACGGGCGCGAGGTCGACCACGACCACTACACCTACAAGCTGGCCTGGTTCGAGGCGCTCAGGGCCGCCGTCGCCGAGGACGCGGCGGGGTCACGGCCGTTCGCCGTTCTGGGTGATTTCAACGTCGCCCCGACCGACGCGGACGTCTGGGACCCGGCGCTCTTCGAGGGCGCCACCCACGTCACGCCCGCCGAGCGCGCCGCCCTCGCGGCCCTGCGCGACGAGGGCCTGAGCGACGTGTTCCCGCGCGCCCTCAAATACGACCACCCGTTCACCTTCTGGGACTACCGGGAGCTGGGGTTCCCCAAGAACAAGGGGATGCGCATCGACCTCGTCTACGGCAACAAGCCGTTCACCGAGGCCGTCGCCGACTCCTACGTCGACCGCGAGGAGCGCAAGGGCAAGGGCGCGTCCGACCACGCCCCGGTGGTGGTCGACCTCGACCTCTGACGTCACGGGCGCCCCTCGGGGCCCTGCGGCGGGGTCCTGAGGGGTCGTCAACACCCGCGCGCCTGTGGTGTGCACGGCCATGTGGGTGCGAACCTGAACGGTATGAATTTCTTGGACACCTGGCGCAAGCGCCACAGCACGGCTCGGGGTACGGCGGTGTACACGTCCGACGACGCCGAGCAGGAAGGCATCGCCGAGCTGCTCTCCGAGTGCGAACTGCTGCGTGTCCGAGCCGCCCAGCAGGGGCTCCGGCTGGACGACACCCCGGCCTCGCTGGCGGCCCTCGACCAGCTCCCGCCGCGCTGGCGCGACGACCCGGAGGAGATGCCCTGGCTGGGCAACGACGCCGGGCTCTACCTCGGCACCGTCATCGTGCGGACCGTGCCCGGCGCGTACTGGCACCTGTGGCCCAGCGGCACCCCGGTCGTGATGCTGGCCTCCGGCCGCGACATCGACGTGGTCGGCGCGGGCCTCGACTGGGCGGCGAGCGGAGCCCCCGAACTGTGCCAGGTGTACGCGGAGGCGTCCGAGATCTAGCCCCCCCGGCCCCCGCGGGGATCCGTGCAGATCCGCGCCGGGTGCGTCAACGCGGTGCGTCAACCGCGTAAATACGGCTAATTACTGGCTTACCACTTTTGTGCGTGTCGGGCGTGAAGTCCCTTTCCGGGATGGATAGTTTGCGCTGACCTCGACACAGCTGAGAGTGGGTAGGGCAGCGTATGGCCGTCGATCCGTTGATCGAGCTGGTGGGCGTCAACAAGTACTACGGGAAGTTGCACGTCCTCCAGGACATCGACCTCACCGTCGGCCGTGGGGAGGTGGTGGTGGTCATCGGCCCGTCCGGCTCGGGCAAGTCAACGCTCTGCCGGACGATGAACCGACTGGAGACGATCGAGTCGGGCACCATCCGCATCGACGGCAGACCCCTCCCCGAGGAGGGCAAGGCGCTGGCCAAGCTGCGCGCCGAGGTCGGGATGGTGTTCCAGTCCTTCAACCTCTTCGCGCACAAGAGCGTCCTGGCGAACGTCTCGCTCGCGCAGACCAAGGTCCGCGGCCGGAAGAAGGAGGAGGCCGACAAGCGCTCCCGGGAACTCCTGGAGCGCGTCGGGCTCGCGGCGCACGCCGACAAGTTCCCCGCCCAGATGTCCGGCGGACAGCAGCAGCGCGTGGCCATCGCCCGCGCACTGGCCATGGACCCCAAGGCACTCCTGTTCGACGAGCCGACCTCGGCACTCGACCCGGAGATGATCAACGAGGTGCTGGAGGTCATGCAGCAGCTCGCCGCCGACGGCATGACCATGGTCGTGGTCACCCACGAGATGGGCTTCGCCAGGTCCGCCGCCAACCGCGTGGTGTTCATGGCGGACGGCCGCATCGTCGAGGACCGCACCCCGGAGGACTTCTTCACCAACCCGGAGAGCGACCGCGCCAAGGACTTCCTCTCCAAGATCCTCAAGCACTGAGCGGGGGAGAGACATGTCGTACCTCCGAAACCCCCGCGGGCCCCGCGCCCAGGAGCCCCGCACCCCGGCCGTCCGCCGCCGCGCGCCCCGGGCGCGCAAGCTGCTGGCCGCTGCCGTCCTGACCCTGCTCGCCGTCGCCTGCGGCAAGGAGGGCAGCCCGCCGGTCAAGGGCCCCAGCCCCGACCAGCTCCCGCGCTACGAGGTGAGGGCCGGCTTCTCGCTGCCCGGCTCGGCCACCTGGCAGCGGGCCAAGCAGCGCGGCCGGCTGGTCGTCGGCGCCAAGGAGGACCAGCCCTACATGGGCGAGAAGGACCCGGCGACCGGCCGCTACTCCGGCTTCGACATCGAGATCGCCAAGATGATCTCCGCCTCGCTCGGCTTCGACCCGGCCTCCGTCCAGTTCCGCACGATCGCCTCCGCGAACCGCGAGACCGCCCTGCAGAACGGCCAGATCGACTACTACGTCGGCACCTACACCATCAACGACAAGCGCAAGAAGCTCGTCGGCTTCGGCGGCCCGTACTACATGGCCGGCCAGTCCCTCCTCGTCCGCAGCGACGAGAAGGACATCGACGGGCCCAAGGACCTGGACGGCAAGCGCGTCTGCTCGGCCGCCGGTTCCACCCCGTACCAGCGCATGGCCGAGGACTACCCGCGGGCCGACCTCGTCGCGTACGACACCTACTCGGTCTGCGTCGACAACCTGCTCACCTACCAGGTCGACGCCGTCACCACCGACGACACCATCCTCATGGGGTACGCCGCCAAGGTCCCCGACGAGATGAAGGTCGTCGGCACCCCCTTCTCCAAGGAGCCGTACGGCATCGGCGTCCCGCGCGGCGACAACGCGCTGCGGTTCGCCGTCGACGACGCGCTCGCCGCCCGCGAGAAGAACGGCGACTGGCAGAAGGCGTACGACGTCACGCTCGGGCTCTCCGGCCGCAAGGCCACACCCGCGCCGCCCATCGACCGCTACCCGGCGAGCTGAGGGAGGCCGCACCCGCATGAACGTACTCACCGAAAACTTCTCCCTGTACGGCAAGGGATTCCTCGGCACGGTCGAACTGACCGTCTACGCCTCCCTGCTGGCCCTCGTCCTCGGCTTCGTGATGGCCTCCTGCCGGGTCTCGCCGGTCGGCTCCTTCCGGGCGCTCGGCACGGCCTGGGTGACGGTGCTGCGCAACACCCCGCTCACCCTGCTGTTCTTCGCGGTGCTGCTCGGGCTGCCGCGCTTCGGACTGGTGCTGCCCTTCCAGGTCTTCGCGGTGCTCGCGCTCGGCTGCTACACCTCCGCGTTCATCTGCGAGGCGCTGCGCTCGGGCATCAACACCGTGCCGCTGGGACAGGGCGAGGCGGCCCGCAGCCTCGGCATGACCTTCGGACAGACCCTGTCCACGGTCGTGCTGCCGCAGGCGTTCCGCTCCGTGATCCCGCCGGTCGGCTCCACCCTGATCGCACTCGCCAAGAACTCCGCCATCGCCGGCGCCTTCTCGGTGACCGAACTCCTCGGCACCTACAAGACCCTCAACGAGCTGGGCTACAGCGTCATCTGGTCCTTCGTCTGGATCGCGCTCGGCTACCTGATCATCACCCTCACCATCAGCGCGCTCTTCCACGCGCTGGAGAAGCGCTGGGGAGTCGCCCGATGAGCCGCGCCCTGTCCACCGAGTCCACCGCCCTCTACGACATCCCGGGCCCCAAGACCCAGCAGCGCCACCTGATGTACGGGATCGTCTCCACGGTCCTGCTGCTCGGGCTGGTCGGCTGGATCGTGTACCTCCTGTTCCACACCGACCAGTTCACGGCGGCCAAATGGACCCCCTTCGAGTACAAGGGCATCCAGGAACTCCTGCTGCGCGGACTTGCCAACACCCTCAAGGCGTTCGCGTACGCGGCGGTGCTCTCCCTCGCGCTCGGCGCGCTCCTGGCGGTGGGCCGCCTGTCCGAGCACCGCCCGCTGCGCTGGGTGTCGGCACTGTGCGTGGAGTTCTTCCGCGCCATGCCCGTACTGGTGATGATCTTCTTCATCTTCGTGGCGCTGAAGGTCCAGCCGCTGCCCGCGCTGGTGGCCGGACTGACGCTCTACAACGGCTCGGTGCTCGCGGAGGTCTTCCGCACCGGAGTGAACTCCGTGGACCGCGGCCAGCGGGAGGCCGCGTACGCGCTCGGCATGCGCAAGACGCAGGTCATGACGCACGTACTGGTGCCGCAGGCGGTCCGGGCGATGCTGCCGACCATCATCAGCCAGCTGGTGGTCGCGCTGAAGGACACCTCCCTCGGATATCTGATCACCTATGAGGAGTTTCTCCATGCAGGAAAGCTCATCGCGTCCAATCTCGACTACGATTTGCCCTTCATCCCCGTAGTGCTGGTGATCTCGCCGATCTACATCGGGATGTGCATGCTGCTCTCCTGGTTCGCCAACTGGGTGGCCAGGCGCCAGCGGCGCAATCCCAAGACGGAGGCCGTGGACATCGGTCCGGCCGAGGCGGGGACGCTGCTGCCGAACAGGCGGTAGCTCAACAGAAGAGAGCACGGACCCATCCGGCGGCAGCCGGGGATCACTTGTCCCGCAGCGGTACCGACAGGCAACTCTGGTCGGCCGCGGAGGACGAGAAGGTCAGCTGCGCGCCGGACGGGTTGTGCTCGATGCAGAGCGGGCCCACGTCGTGGACGGGCGGGCAGATGTGCCGAAGGCCGGTCCCCCGCGCGGGGGACCGGCCTTCGGCGGTTTCGGCGGAGCGCTGCCGCCCTCGCCGCCGGGGGAGTGCCTACAGGGCGCTCTTGGCCTGCCAGTCGGCCCAGGAGACGTTCCAGTTGCCGTAGCCGTTGTTCAGGGCCTGGGTGCCCTTGGCGTCGTCGCCGGTGACCTCGAAGGGGTCGCCGACCTGGACCTGGTCGTAGACCCACTTGGCGTCGGCGTCGCTCATGCCCACGCAGCCGGAGCTCTTGTTGGCGTTGCCGAAGTAGCCCGCGTTCCACGGGGCGGCGTGCGCGTACATGCCCGACCAGGTCATCCGCATCGAGTAGTCGACCATCTTGTCGTAGGCGTCACCGAGGCCCACGGTCTCGGAGCGCATGTTGATGGTGCCCTCCTTCGACATCAGGACCGTCTTGCCGCGCCACGAGGCCTTCTTGCCGCCGGGGGTGCCGGCCGACATCGGCACGTCCTTGATCTGCTCGCCGTCGCGGAGCAGCTTGAGGCGGTGGTTGTCGAGGTCGACCTTGACGACCTGGTTCTTCCCGATGGTGAAGTCGGTCCGGTAGTCGCGCACGAACCAGCCGCCGCCCTTGCCGGAGTCGACCCCGCTCAGACCGGCCTGGAGGGTCACCTTGGTGCCGGGCTTCCAGTACTCCTTGGGGCGCCAGTCCACCCGGTCCTTGCCGGAGTAGTCCATCATCCAGCCCCAGGAACCCTCGGTGTTGTTCGAGGTGGTCACCTTGAGCTGCTTCTCCACCGCGGCACGGTTCTTCACCGGGTTGTCGAAGACGATCGACAGCGGGTGGGCGATACCGATCGTGGTGCCCTTGCCGGGCGCCATGGTCAGCTTGTTGACCTTGTCCGCCGCCGCGGTCGTGAACCCCGACTTCGCGGCGGTGGCGTCCGCGGCCTTCGCCTCGACCGTGTAGCTGGTCCCGGGGGAGGTGGTGCGGGTGGAGGTCCAGGACTTGCCGTCGGCCGAGATCTCGCCCGCCAGGACGCCGCCCTTGGTGTCCGTGACCGTGACGCTGTCCAGCTTCTTGCCCTCGGTCAGGGTGACCTTGACCGGCTCACCCGCCTTGGCCTGCTGCCCGGTGGCGCTCACCGAGACCTTGGTCTGCTCGGAACCCTTGGCGTCCGAGGAACCGGAGTCCGCCTGCGAACCGCCGCTGCACGCGGTCAGGGCTGCTGCCGCCAGCACCGCGGTGCCGGTGAGCGCGGCGGAACGGAGCCGGGTGTGCGGGCGGCGTGTACGGGTCAACTGGAAAACCTCCGTGGCGATGCGCGGCGCCGCCGTGCGGCACCTGTCCCTGTCTGTCCTCTCCTAAGGAGGTAATCCGGTAGGTCCTGGTTGCGGCAAACGAGGAAACGTCTTTGTGACAAGTGCCGCAGCGGGTCGGGACCAAGGTCCCGAGGCGAAGGTCCTTTGGACCCCTTGCGCGGGAAGGGAGCGGGTGATCGGCGGTCACGGTGCGTGCCTTGCCGTTGACCGGATTGCTTCCCATAATCGCGCGGTCCGCTTCCCGACCGTCCCTGTCCCGGAGGACTCCGTGCGCAAGAGAACACTCGGACCGTTGCTCGCCGCCGCCCTGCTGCTCCCCTCGGTCGCGGCCTCCGCGCCCGCCGCCGTGCCCGCCCGCTCGGGGCCGGCCGCCGCACAGGCGCCCGCCGCACCCGCCGCCCCGCAGGGCGGCGGCACCGGCCGCAAGGTCGTCCTCGACGCCGACATGGGCGAGCTGAACGACGACGCCGTCACCATGTTCATGCTCGCCAAGGCGCGCGACGTGGACCTCCTCGGCGTCACCGTGGTCACCGGCAACACCTGGGTCGAGGAGGGCACTGCGTACGCCCTGCGCCAGCTGGAACTGATCGGCCGCACCGACGTCCCGGTCGTCGCGGGCGCGTGCGAGCCGCTGATGCCCGGCCGCCAGGAGCGGCTGGCCGCCGAGAACGCCCTGTACGGGAAGGCGCCGTGGGCCGGTGCCTTCGACTCGGTGCGCCCGCCCGCGTACGACAAGCTGGCCAGGCCCCCGTACGGCGGCTACCCGAGGACCGGGCCGAAGAAGGACACGGCGGCGGCCGACTTCCTCGTCCAGCAGATCAAGCGCTACCCGCACCAGGTCACCGTGTTCGCCGACGGACCCGCCACCAACCTCGCCCTCGCCGTGCGCACCCACCCCGAGATCGTGCCGCTGATCAAGGAAGTGATCTACATGGGCGGCGCCTTCGACAAGCCGGGAAACATCACCCCGGCCGCCGAGTTCAACTGGTGGTTCGACCCGGAGTCGGCCCGGATCGCCCTGCGCACCCCCTTCCGCAAGCAGACGATCGTGCCGGACGACGCCGCCCAGCACGTGGTCTACGGAAAGAAGCAGTACGACAGGATCGTCGCCGGGCCGCAGACCCCGATCAAGAAGATCTTCAAGGACCTCCAGGGCCCCGAGTTCGCGAAGAACCCGAAGGCCACCCACCTCCTGTGGGACGCGATCACCGCCGCCGTCTTCCTCGACCCGGCCGTCGCCCGGCGAACCGAGACGCGGTACGTGGATGTGGACGCCGACTTCGGCGCGGACTACGGGCGTTCGCTCGGCTACAAGCTCGACGAGTTCGACGCGCCGAACAACCCCAAGGGCACCCGCAAGGCCCGGATCGTCCTCGACGTGGACGCCGAGCGCTTCTGGAACCTCTACACCGGGCTGCTGCGCAGCGCATGACAGCAGGTGCGCACCCCTTGCGGTTGCGCGGGTTGCTTCTCATAATCCTGCCGCAACACGAGTTGCCAACTCGTGTTGCGGCAGGCGGAGTTCTTTTGCTCCGCGACACTCACCGGATCCGGGGGTCACCATGGCCACACGCCAGGACGTGGCGCGGCTCGCGGGCACCTCGCCCTCGGTCGTCAGCTACGTGCTCAACAACGGGCCCCGCTCGGTCGCCCCCGCCACCCGCGAACGCGTCCTGGCCGCGGTCCAGCAGCTCGGCTACCGGCCCAACGCGGTCGCCCGCTCGCTGCGGATGAGCCAGACGATGACACTGGGGCTGGTGGTGCCGGACGCGGCCAACCCCTTCTTCGCCGAACTGGCCCGCTCGCTGGAGGACCACGCCTGGGCCGCCGGATACACCCTGCTGGTCGGCAACAGCGTCGACGACCCCGACCGCGAAGCCGGATACATCCGCACCTTCGTGGACCGGCAGGTCGACGGACTGGTCCTGATCCCCTCCCGGGGCGACCTGCCCTGGCGCGCCGAACTCGCCCGCTCCGGCGTCCCCGGTCTGGTCTTCGACCGCGAACTCGACGGCGTCGCCACCAGCTACGTCCTGGTCGACAACGCGCGCGGCGCCCGCACCGCCACCGAACACCTCCTCGCGCACGGCCGCCGCCGGGTCGGCTGCATCGCGGGCCCGCTCGGCATCCACCCCACCGTCGACCGGGTCGTCGGCTGGCGCACGGCACTGGAGGAGGCCGGGCTGCGGGCCGGCAGCGGGTCGGGCGGGCGCACCGGCTGGGAGGCCGTGCCGGACGCGGCGCCGCTGCTGCACGGCTCCTTCGGGCGGCTCGACGGCTACCGCTCCGGGCTCGCGCTGCTGTCCAGGGACCGCTCGGTGGACGCCCTGTTCGTCACCTCCGACGAACAGGCGGCCGGAGTGCTGCGGGCGGCCACCGAACTGGGCATCCGGGTGCCCGACGACCTCGCCCTGGTCTCCTTCGACGGCATCGCGGCAGGGGGTTACACGTGTCCGGCCCTGTCCACCATGCGCCAGCCGTACGACGAGCTGGGGCGGACCGCGGTGCGACGGCTGCTCGACCGGATGAAGGAACCCGATCTGCCGCCGACCAGGGACGTGCTCCCGGTGACGCTGCTGGCCCGCGGCTCCTGCGGCTGCCCGGACCCGGCGGGCGGCGAACACCCGGACGCCGCCGCGCGCACGCCTGCCGAGGAACCGCCCGGTGCGGGGACGGCCGGTGCGGGGACGGCCGCGGCGGGGGCGCCCGGCGAGGCTCCCCTCCCGGCACCCCGTGCCGTCCTCCCTCCGACGCCGCGCGCGGTCCCCTCCCCGGCGCCTCCGGCCGTACCCCGTGGCGCACTTCGTGGAAAGAACGGTGATACCCAGTGAGCAGTGAGCGACTGGTCGTGGTCGGCAGCCTCAACATGGACCTGTCGGTCACCGTGCCCAGACTGCCGCGGCCCGGCGAGACCGTCTCCGGGGCCGACGTCGTACGCGGCGCGGGCGGCAAGGGCGCCAACCAGGCCGTCGCCGCCGCCCGGCTCGGCGCCGAGGTGCGCATGATCGGCCTGCTCGGCGACGACGCGCTGGGCGGCGAACTGCGCGAACGGCTCGCGAGAGAGGGCGTGGACGCCCAGGGAGTGGCCCAGCTGCCCGGGGTGGCCAGCGGACTGGCGCTCATCGTCGTCCAGCAGGACGGCGAGAACACCATCACCCTCTCCCCGGGCGCCAACCACCACCTCGACGTGCCCGCCCTCGACACCCTCACCGGCGGCACCCTCGCCCGCCCGGCGGACACCCTGCTCCTGCAGCTCGAAGTGCCCCTGCCCACCGTCGTCGCCGCCGCCCGCGCAGCCCGCGCCGCCGGTGCGCTGACCGTGCTCAACGCGGCCCCGCTGCCCGCCCCCGACCACCCCGAACTGGGCCCTCTCCTCAGCTCCGTCGACGTCCTGGTGGTCAACGAGACCGAGGCGGCCGGACTCCTGACACCCGGGCCCGCCGACGACCGTGCCGCCTGGGCCGCGCACGCCGACGCGCTGCGGGACCTGGGACCGGCCACCGTCGTCATCACCCTCGGCGCGGACGGCGCCGTCGCCGCCGGGCCGCAGGGCGTCTGCACCGAGCACGGGTTCACCGTCCCTGCCGTCGACACGGTCGGCGCTGGCGACGCCTTCTGCGCGCAGCTCGCCCTCTCCCTCGGCTCCGGTACGCCGCTGCCCGACGCGGTGCGCCGCTCCTGCGCGGCCGGGGCGCTGGCCACCACCCGCCCCGGCGCGCAGAGTTCGCTGCCCTCCACCGCCGAGGTCGACGCGCTGCTCGCCGGCGCCCCGGCCCCGTACGAATCCGCGACGAACGAGGTGCACCATGCGTAACGACGGCCTCTGGCACCCCAGGCTGCTGGAGATCATCACGTCCCTGGGCCACGGCGACCTGCTGGTCGTCGCGGATCCCGGACTGCCCGTACCGGCCGGGGTGGAGGTCGTCGACCTGGTGTGGCGGCGCGGCGAACCCGCGTTCCTGCCCGTACTCGAAACGGTCCTCGACGAACTCGTGGTGGAACACGCCACCGTCGCCCAGGAGGCAGCGGACCCTGACCTGCTCGTGCTGTTCGACCAGCAGTTCGCGGGCACCGCGCTCGACCGGGTCCCGCACGCGCGGCTCAAGAAGCTGACCCGGCGGGCCCGCGCGATCGTACGGACCGGGGAGAGCACCCCGTACGCCAATGTCGTGCTGCGCGCGGGCGTCCCCTTCTGACCCGGCCCCGTCCTTCAGGCACAGTCCCAACCCATCGCTCACGGAAGGCAGTTCGACGATGAACCGCAAGCAGCTTTCCCTCGCCACCGCGACCACCGCCACCCTCCTGCTGGCCACCGCCCTGACCGGCTGCGGACAGGAGGGCGGCGCGGGCGGCGGCACCGCCGCCAAGCCCAAGGACGGCAGGCCCGCCGTCTGTCTGGTGATGAAGTCGCTCGGCAACGAGTTCTTCCAGACCATGCAGAAGGGCGCCGAGGCGCACGCCAAGAAGCTCGGCACGCTGGAGCTGAAGTCCAGCGGCATCCAGAACGAGACCGACATCGACGGCCAGGTCGCCGCCATCAACCGGTGCATCACCGAACAGGCCGACGCCCTCGTGCTCGCCCCCGCCGACTCCCGCGCCCTGGTCGCCCCGCTCGGCCGGGCCGCCAAGGCGGGCCTCAGGCTCGTCAACATCGACGTCAAGCTGGACGACGGCGCGCTCAGGTCGGCGGGACTGGAGGTGCCGTTCGTCGGACCCGACAACGCCGAGGGGGCCCGGCTCTCCGGCGACGTACTGGCCAAGAAGCTCGGCAAGGGCGGCAAGGTCGTCGTCCTGGAGGGCAACCCGGGCGCCGCCAACGCCGCCCAGCGCAAGGAGGGCTTCCAGAAGGCCGCGGCCGACGGCGGGCTGAAGGTCGTGGAGTCCAAGACCGCGCACTGGGAGACCGACGAGGCCTACACCGTCCTGTCCAACATGCTCACCGCGCACCCCGACATCCAGGGCGTGCTGTCCTCCAACGACTCGATGACGCTCGGCGCCGTCAAGGCGATCGGCGCGGCCGGGAAGAAGGGGAGGATCCCGATCGCCTCCTTCGACAACATCGAGGCCGTCAAGCCCTACCTCAAGGACGGCAGCGTCGTCGCCACCGTCGACCAGTTCGCCGCCAAGCAGGCCGCCGACGGCATCGACGTCGCACTGAAGCTCGTCAAGGGCGAGAAGTCCGAGGCGTGGGTGAAGACCGACGTCAAGGTCGTCACCGCCGCGGACGCGGGCTGAGCGGGCCGATGACGATGGACGACCTGCACACCGCGCACCGCGCCGACGGCGAGCACGTCCTGACGGCCACCGGGATCAGCAAGACCTTCCCCGGTGTCAAGGCACTGGACGGCGTACAGCTCCAGCTGCGCCCCGGCGAGGTGCACGCGCTGCTCGGCGAGAACGGCGCCGGCAAGTCCACGCTCGTACGCATCCTGGCGGGCATCCAGCCGCCCGACGCGGGGGAGATGCGGCTCGGCGGACAGGTGTACGCGCCCAGGGACGCGGCGGCGGCGATGCGCGCCGGTGTCCAGGTCGTCCACCAGGAACTCAACCTGCTGCCCCATCTGACCGTCGCCGAGAACCTCTTCTTCCAGCGGCTGCCGCGCCGCTTCGGCGTCGTCGACCGGCGCACCCTGCACCGGCGCTCCGCCGAACTGCTCGCCCGGGTCGGCCTGGACATCCCGCCGTCCACCAGGGTCGAACGGCTGGGCATCGCCCAGATGCAGCTCCTGGAGATCGCCCGCACGCTGTGGCAGGACTGCCGGGTCCTGGTGATGGACGAGCCGACCGCCACGCTCACCGCCCGTGAGACGCAGCGGCTGTTCGAGGTGGTGCGCGGGCTCACCTCGCGCGGCACCGCCGTCCTGTACATCTCGCACCACCTCCAGGAGGTGTTCGAGATCGGCGACCGGATGACCGTCTTCCGCAACGGCGCCCATGTCGTCACCAAGGACCTCGCCGACACCGACACCGCCGAGGTGATCCGGCTGATGGTCGGCCGGGACCTCGCCCAGGAGTACCCGCCGTACACGGCCCGCACCCCGGGCCCCGAACTGCTGCGCGCCGAGCGGCTCCACCCGCGCGGCGGCAGCCCCGTCTCCTTCGCCCTGCACGCCGGCGAGGTCGTCGGCGTCGCGGGGCTGGTCGGCTCGGGCCGCACCGAGACCGTGCGCGCGCTGTTCGGGGCGGACCCGCACGACGGCGGGCAGGTGTACGTGAAGGGGGAGCCGGTCCGCATCCGCACCCCCAGGGACGCGGTGCGGCACGGCATCAGCCTGCTCACCGAGGACCGCAAGGGCCAGGGGCTCGTCCTCGACATGCCGCTGAGCGCGAACATCACCCTCGCCGCGACCCGCAAGGTCTCGCGCGGCGGACTGCTCCGGCGCGCCGAGGAGGACCGGTACGCCCACGAGGCGGTGCGCGGACTCGGCGTGCGGACCCCGGGCATCCGCACCGCCGTCCGCACCCTCTCCGGCGGCAACCAGCAGAAGGTGGTGCTCGGCCGCTGGCTGCTCGCGGGCACGGACGTCCTGGTCGTGGACGAACCCACCCGGGGCATCGACGTCGGCGCCCGCTACGAGATCCACCAGCAGCTGACCGGCCTCGCGGGCGACGGCAAGGCGCTCCTCGTCGTCTCCTCGGACCTGCCCGAACTGATGGGCATCTGCGACCGGATCCTGGTCTTCTCGCGCGGCCGGATCGCGGGCGAGGTCGCCCGCGACGACTTCGACAGCTCGCGCATCCTCGCCCTGGCCTACGCGGGATACGTCACCGGAGCGGCCGTCCCCGGTGCCGAAGGGGACCGTTCCGGCGACACCCCCGCCCCGGGCGACACTCCCGCCCCCGGTGCCGCCGACGGACCGGACAGGTCCGACGCACCCGTCACACCCGTCACGAAGAACGGTGAGACCACCTCATGACCACACCCACCCCCACCACCGGCCCCGCCACGGAGGCCACCGCCGCGCCGCGCCGGCCCTCCCGCTCGCTCGCCCGGCAGGTGATGGGCGAGGCGGGCATCGGCATCGCCCTGCTGGCCCTCGTACTGGTCTTCACGCTGACCGCGCCCAAGTTCGCGACCTCCGGGAACCTCACCAACATCGCCACCGAGATCACCCTCAACACGATGCTCGCGGTGGGCATGACCTTCGTCATCCTGGTCGGCGGCATCGACCTCTCGGTGGGTTCGGTGATGGCGCTCTGCGCCGTCGTCTCCGGCGAGATCCTCACCTCCACCGGGCTCTCCACCCCGGTCGCCGTGCTGCTCGCCGTCGTGGTCGCCGCCCTCGTCGGCATGGCCTGCGGCTTCGTCAACGGCTTCGTGTCGGAGAAGTGGCGGGTGCCGTCCTTCATCGTCACCCTCGGCATGCTGAACGTGGCGCGCGGCGCCGCCCTGGAGTACACCGACGCCCAGACCCGCTACGACTTCCCGCCCGGCTTCAGCCACTTCGGCACCTCCACCCTCCTGGGCATCCCCTCGCTCTTCTGGATCGCCCTGGTCATGGTGGTGATCGGGCACTTCGTGCTCACCCGCACGGTGTTCGGCCGACTCGTCTTCGCGATCGGCTCCAACGAGGAGGCGGTGCGGCTTTCCGGGCACCGTACGGGCGTCGTCAAGGTGGCCGTGTTCGTGATCGCCGGATTCGCGGTGGGCATCGCCGCCGTCACCTACATGGCACGGCTGAACATCGCCAGCCCCATCGTCGGCGCCGGGTATGAACTCTCCGCCATCGCGGCCGTCGTCATCGGCGGCGCCTCGCTCTCCGGCGGCAAGGGCTCCATGATCGGCACCCTGCTCGGGGCCTGCCTCCTCGGCGTCCTCACCAACGGACTGCTGCTGCTCGGGGTCTCCGACTTCCAGCGGCAGATGATCACCGGCGCCGTGATCATGGTCGCCGTCGTCGTCGACCACTACCGGGGCAAGCTGGCCGCCCGCAGGCCCGACAAGGCGCTGGCGGGCTGAGCGGTCCGGGCACGGCCACCGCGCCGCAGGTCACGGGCGGGGCAGCGGCGGCGCCGGAATCGGACCCGGCCGGTTACCGTTCGGTACTGGCGCTCGGGCCGCGCAGCACCCAAGCTCTCACCATGACGCATCAAGAAGACCCGCAGGGTCCGCGGGACGCGGCGGGAACGGCGGAGACCCGGATGGAGCTGCCGCTGAGACGGGTGCTCGTGGTGCTGCCGGTCGCGGCGGTCGTCACCACCGTGATCTGGGGCTACACCATCGCCGCCCTGATCGACGGACCGAACTCGACGCTGTCCGCCACCCTGATGTCCGCGCTCGGCCTGCTGCTCCTCTTCGTCGCCGTGACGTACGTCGGCTACGCGGTCCGCCCGCTGAGCATCGCCGCCGGACCGCGCGGCCTGTCGGTACGGCTGCCGCTCTACCCCGAACGGACGCTTCCCTGGGACGATCTGGTGTCCGTACGGGCGGTGGGCGTGCGGGGCGCCCAGTTCGTCGTCGTCGAGGCCCGCGCCTCCGAGGTTTCGCTCCCCTACGTCTGCCGGCCGCGGGCCGCCTACCGCCGCCTCTCCCTGATGACCGGCAGCGCCATGCAGGTCAAGGAGGGCCTGTGCTTCGAGCGGCAGGTCTTCGAGCTGGTGCCGGAGGACGTGCTCGCCATGGTCCGGGGGTACGCGCCCCCGGGCCTTCAGGTGGTGGACCAGCGCCGCTGAGCGCGCCGGGAGCGCCGACGGCGGTCTTGCCCGGGGCGGGCTGCCGGGCCACCTTGGGACACGGCGTCACCCACCGGTGGCGTACGGACCGCGCGATCGGAGACCCCGTGACCCCCTTCGTCCCACCCCACTCCCTCCTCGGCGACGGCCCGCACCCCGTCATCGCGGTGCACGGCTGGCTCTCGGACCGCGCGGACTACACCGCCGTACTGCCCGACCTCGACCTGGAGTCCTTCCGCTACGCCTTCGTCGACCTGCGCGGCTACGGCGAGGCCAAGGACCAGCCCGGCGCCTTCACCACCGCCGAGGGCGCCGCCGACCTGCTGGCCCTCGCCGACCAGCACGGCTGGGAACGCTTCTCCCTGATCGGCCACTCCATGGGCGGCGCCGTCGCCCAACGGGTGCTGGCCGCGGCTCCGCACCGGGTGCGGCGGCTGGTCGGCGTCTCGCCCGTGCCGGCGACCGGACTCGACATGCCGCCCGAGTCCTGGGCACTGTTCGAGGGCGCGGCGGAGCACCCGGAGAACCGGCGGACCATCATCGACCACACCACCGGCGGCGTGCGCCCGGCGGCCTGGCTCGACCGGATGGTGCGGCAGTCCGTCGACCGCAGCGACCCCAAGGCGTTCCGCGCCTGGCTGGACTCCTGGGCCCGGGAGGACTTCCACACCGACATCGCGGGCACGGACCGCCCGGCGCTCGCGGTCGTCGGCGCTCTCGACCCGGCGCTCGGTGCGGAGGTGATGCGGCAGACCTGGATGCGTCACCACCCGAACGCCGAACTGGTGGAGATTCCCGGCGCCGGCCACTACGCCATGGACGAGACACCGCTCCAACTGCTGCGCACGGTCGAGGACTTCCTGCGCGCGGACGAGGCGTGACGACCGGCGAGGGAAGAGCAGAGGTCCAGGAGAGGACGTGATGAGCCGCACCTCCGGCGTCGCACCGCACGCCGCCCCCCAAGCACCCGACGCGCCCGGCGTACCCGATGTGCCCGATGTCTTCGACCCGCGCCGCTACGCCCGCGGCGTCCCGCACGACGCCTACCGCCGGCTCCGCGACGCGCACCCGGTGGCCTGGCAGGACGAGTACGAGGTGCTGGGCTGGCCCGCCGGACCCGGCTTCTGGGCGGTCACCCGGCACGCCGACGTCGTACGGGTCCTCAAGGACGCCCGTGCCTTCTCCTCGTGCCTGGGCGCCACCCAGATCCGCGACCCGGACCCGGACGACCTGCCCTTCGTGCGCCGCATGATGCTCAATCAGGACCCGCCCGCACACGGCAAGCTGCGCCGGCTGGTCAGCCGTGCCTTCACCCCGGGGCGCACCGACCGCTTCGAGTCCCGGGTGCGGGAGCGCGCCCGCGACCTCCTGCGACGGGCGGTGCGCGACGCCGAGGAGAGCGGCCGGGGGACCTTCGACCTGGTGGCGGCCGTCACCGACGAGTACGCCCTGCTCAACCTCTGCGACCTGCTCGGCGTGCCGCCCGGCGACCGCGCCCTCCTCCTGGAGTGGACCGAGCGCGTCATCGCCTACCAGGACCCCGACGAGCGGGAGCGGGTGGTGCGCGGGCCGGACGGGCTCCCGGTGAACCCGCGCTCGCCCGCGATGCTGGGCGAGATGTTCGCGTACGCGCGCGAACTGGCGGCGTACAAAAGGCGTTTCCCCAGCGACGACATCATGACGGCGCTCGCGCACGCGGCGGGGGACGGGACCCGGCTCAGCGGGCCGGAACTGGAGATGTTCTTCTTCCTGCTCACCGTCGCGGGCAACGACACGGTGCGCAGCGCGGCACCCGGCGGATTCCTCGCCCTGGCCCAGGACCCCGGCGCGCAGGCGGCGCTGCCCGGGGTCCGGGTGGAGACGGCCGTCGAGGAACTGCTGCGCCACCACCCGCCCGTCCTCAGCTTCCGCCGCACCGTCGCCGAGGACACCGAACTGGCCGGACAGGCACTGCGCGCGGGCGACAAGATCGTGGTCTTCCACGCCTCCGCCAACCACGACGAGCGCGTCTTCACCGACCCGCACCGCCTCGACCTCACCCGCGACCCCAACCCGCACGTGTCCTTCGGGGACGGCCCGCACGTCTGCCTCGGCGCCCACTTCGCCCGGCTGCAACTGCGCGTCCTGCACGAGGAGGCGCTGCGGGTGCTGCCGCGCTACCGGCTCGCCGCCCCGCCGCGCCGGCTCGTCTCGCACTTCATCAACGGCCTCAAGTCCCTGGAGCTGCGGCTGGACTGACGAGGAGCGGGCGGCAGGCCACCGGTCAGCCGGTGGCGCGGTGGGAATTGCGCGGCGGCGCGGGCAGCGGGGTCTGCGCCGCCCGCGTCACATCGGTGACCAGCTCCACCACATCGGGCCCGTACGCCTGCGAGTTGGCCACCTTCAGCAGCAGACAGAACGACCGGTCGCCGTGCTTGCGCGCCAGCTTCTCGAAGTTGCGGGCCAGATAGCGGGTGGCCGCCTGGTGGGTGATCGCCCGCTGCCCGCAGAAGAGGAACACCGGCCGGGCGCCGTCCCCGACACTGAGCCGGGCCAGCAGCACGTACTCGGCGACACCGTGCTCCAGCCGGTAGCGCTCGCTGCCGATCTGGAACGCGCCCCGGTCCGGCGTCGGTTCGTGGTCCACATTGATGCGTATCCCGGGCAGCAGGCTGGCCAGGTGGGCCACGATGCGCCGGTTCGACGAGGGGCCGCCCACACAGAACTCCGTGCGCTCGCCGAAGCCCTGCTGGGGAACGTCGTGCGAGAGGATCTGCGAGTGCGCGCCGCAGTCCTTGATCAGCGCGGACAGTTCGAGCAGCGCGAAGACGTCCGACCGGTGCAGGGCGCCGTCGGGGCCCGCGTCGCGGTTGACGACCAGCAGCGACTCGGAGTTCTTGGGCAGCCCGAAGAACGCCTGCTTGCGCTGGAGCCTGCGCCGCAGGAACCAGCTGCGGACGAGCCAGCCGAGCGCGGCACCGACACCGGCGGCGACCAGACCCAGGACGATTGTGCGGAGGTCGTCATTCATGGGCGGGGATGGTAGCGGGCATGACAGCTCCGTGGAGCGGTCGGGGCGCCACGGGGCCGGTGATGACACTGATGCAAGTGATGTGACGTTCGTACGGAACTGATGCCTTGTACGGCTGTTGTGCGGGGTGCCGCGGGGTGTTGTGTGTCGTGCGGATTGCGGCCGGGGCCAATGGCCGAGACGCGTCCACGGATACCTGGCACGGGCACCTGGGTGCGGCTACGCTGCGCGGACGCCGTTCGCCTGGAGGTACGCATGCGTCGACCCACCCGGCCCGCCGTACGGGCACTGTCTCTGCTGGCCGCGACCGCGGCAGTCGTCACGGTGGGGGCAGCCGCCCCACCGGGTGCAGCGCCCCCGCCCGCACCGGCCTCCGTACGGGGCGCCACCGCCCCCGCCACCACCACGCCCCCCAAGGTCCCGGTGGCCGTCGGTCACGGCGGTGCCGTGGCCAGCGTGGACGCGGACGCCTCGGCGGCCGGCATCGAGGTGCTGCGCAACGGCGGCAACGCGGTGGACGCGGCGGTCGCCACGGCCGCCGCCCTCGGCGTGACCGAGCCCTACTCCGCGGGAATCGGCGGCGGTGGCTACTTCGTCCACTACGACGCCAGGTCCCGCAAGGTGCGCACCATCGACGGCCGCGAGACCGCCCCGCGCAGCGCCGACAAGAACCTCTTCCTGGAGAACGGCAAGCCGATCCCCACCGACGAGGCCATGACCAGTGGCCGCAGCGTCGGCACCCCCGGCACCCCCGCCACCTGGAAGGCCGCCCTGGACGCCTGGGGCACCAAGCCGCTGCGCACCCTCCTGGCGCCCGCCGAGCGGCTGGCCCGCGACGGCTTCACCGTCGACGCCACCTTCCGCTCCCAGACCCAGGGCAACGAGGCCCGCTTCCGGGACTTCCCCGCCTCCGCCAAGCTCTTCCTGCCCGGCGGCCAACTCCCGGTCGTGGGATCGAAGTTCAAGAACCCCGAACTGGCGCGCACCTACCAGAAGCTGGGCCGCGAAGGCATCGGCGCGCTCTACCGGGGCGAACTGGCCCGCGACATCGTCCGCACGGTCAACAAGCCGCCGGTCGACCCCAACGCCACCCGCAAGGTGCGCAGCGGCGACCTCACCGAGCAGGACCTGCGCCGGTACGAGGTCGAACGGCCGGCCCCGACGAAGGTCGGCTACCGCGGGCTCGGCGTGTACGGCATGGGCCCCTCCTCGTCCGGCGGCACGAGCGTCGGCGAGGCGCTCAACATCCTGGAGCGCACCGACCTCTCGGCCGCCTCCCCGCAGAAGTACCTGCACCGCTTCATCGAGGCCAGCCGGATCGCGTTCGCGGACCGGGGCCGCTGGGTCGGCGACCCCGCCTTCGAGGACGTACCGACCAGGCAGCTGCTCTCCCAGCGGTTCGCGGACTCCCGCGAGTGCCTGATCAAGGACGACGCGGTACTGGTGAGCCCGCTGCCGCCGGGTGACCCGCGCCACCCGTCGCGCACCTGCGACAGCAAGGGGACCGTGGCGCCGACGACGTACGAGGGCGAGAACACGACGCACCTCACGGCGGCCGACAAGTGGGGCAACGTCGTCTCCTACACGCTGACCATCGAGTCCACCGGCGGCAGCGGCATCACCGTGCCCGGCCGGGGCTTCCTGCTCAACAACGAGCTGACCGACTTCTCCTTCGCCCCGGCGAACCCGGCGGTCCACGACCCGAACCTGCCCGGCCCCGGCAAGCGGCCGCGCTCCTCGATCTCCCCGACGATCGTCCTGGACCGGCACGAGCGGCCGGTGCTCGCCCTGGGGTCGCCCGGCGGGGCCACGATCATCACGACCGTGCTGCAGAGCCTGACCGGGCACCTGGACCGGGGCCTGCCGCTGGTCGACGCCATCGCGGCACCGCGGGCGAGCCAGCGCAACGCGGCGGCGACGGAACTGGAGCCGGGCCTGTGGAACAGCCCCGTACGGGGCGAACTGGAGGCCCTCGGCCACGTCTTCAAGCAGAACCCGGAGATCGGCGCGGCGACGGGCGTACAGCGACTCCCGGACGGCCGCTGGCTGGCGGCGGCGGAGAAGGTGCGCAGGGGCGGAGGATCGGCGATGGTGGTCCGGCCGTAGCCGGAGCTGCCTTTGTTCGCGCAGTTCCCCGCGCCCCTCACAAGGGGCGCGGGGAACTGCGCGGCCGGCCACCGCGCAGCCGCGGACGGGCGCCCGGCTCGGGAGGGTCCGCCACCCGGTTCGGGAAGGGGCGGGGGAGAGACCCCGCGTGGCGGTCCCGCCCGCCGGCTACAGCATCGTGAGCACCCGCGGCCCGCCGTTCGTCACCGCCACCGTGTGCTCCACGTGCGCCGCCCGGCTGCCGTCCGTCGTGGCCAGGGTCCAGCCGTCCGCCGCGTGGCGGTACTCGTCGCCGCCGCCCGCGATCAGCATCGGTTCGATGGCCAGCACCATCCCGTGCCGCAGCTTCATCCCCCGGCCCGGCCGTCCCTCGTTCGGGACGTCCGGACCCTCGTGCATCGTGCGCCCCACCCCGTGACCGGCGAAGCCGTCGGGGATTCCGTAGCCCGCGCTGCGGCACACCGTGCCGACCGCGTGCGCGATGTCGCCGATGCGGTTGCCGACCACCGCCGCCGCCATCCCGGCCTCCAGCGCCGCGCGGGCCGTCGCGATGAGGTGGGTGTCCTGCTCCCGGGCCCGCCCCACCGTGAAGCTGACCGCGGAGTCGCCCACCCAGCCGTTCAGCTTCGCACCGCAGTCGATGCTGACCAGGTCGCCGTCCCGGAGCCGGTAGTCCGTCGGGATGCCGTGCACGATCGCGTCGTTCACCGACGCACAGATCACCGCGGGGAACGGGATCGGCGCCCAGTTGGGGTGGTAGTGGAGGAAGGGCGACGTGGCGCCCGCCTCCCGCAGCACCCCCCGGGCCACCTCGTCCAGCTCCCGCAGCGTCACCCCGACCGCCGCCTTCTCCCGCACCGCCGTCAGGGCGCGGGCCACCACCCGGCCCGCTTCGCGCATCGCGTCCACGGACGTGTCCGTCTTGATCTCAACCATGCCAATTACTATACCGGTCTCGGAGGTATTAGAATAACGCCATGGTCCGCACCCCGCTCACCCCCGAAGAACACGAACGCGGCGAACGCCTCGGCCGCCTGCTCCGCGACACGCGCACGTCCACCGGCCGCACCATGGCCGATGTGGCCGCCTGCGCCGGTCTGTCCGCCGAGACGCTGCGGAAGATCGAGACGGGCCGTGCCCCCACGCCCGCCTTCTTCACGGTGGCCGCCCTCGCGGGCACCCTCGGCCTCTCCCTCGACGACGTGATCGCCCGGTGCGAATTGCTGCCCGCCTGATACGGGGGCCCTCTCGCACGTAGGGTCGGGTCATGGACATCCGTGCCGCGCAAGCCGCGTTCGCCCGTACCCGCTACGTCAGCCTCACCACCTACCGCAAGGACGGCACCCCCGTCTCCACCCCCGTGTGGGTGGCAGGCGACGACGGTGCGCTCTACGTGTGGACCCACGCCGAGGCATGGAAGGTCAAGCGGATCCGCCGCGACAGCCGCGTCACCCTCGCCTCCTGCGACGTCCGGGGCCGGGTCAAGCCCGGCAGACCCACTCTGGAGGGCACGGCCACGCTGCTCGACGAGGACGGGGTGGCGCGGGTGCGCAAGCTGCTCGCCCGCAAGTACACCTGGCAGTACTGGCTCACCGACCTGCCCGCCACCCTCGCCCGCCGGGGCAGGCGTCCGCACGCCGCGATCAGGATCGACCTCTCGGCCTGAAACGGAGCCGGGGCCAAAGGGCGTGGGAAGCCGCGCGGCGGGGGAGGTGTAGAGCCCGGACCTTCACCCCTGCGGGTGTGAAACAAGATCGACTCCGCGGGTTCGCGGTGATGGTCTTGCCCCGCCCTCCCCGGCGGCTTACGTTCAAGCATCCACGTCCCGACTCTACGGGCGTAGAGGGTCTCTGACGTCCCGTCGGGCAGGCGGGGCGTCGCCCGGTCGCGAACGGAGACGAGCCATGGCCAATGTCGTACGCGCCGCCCTGGTCCAGGCCACCTGGACAGGCGACACCGAATCCATGATCGCCAAGCACGAGGAGCACGCCCGGGAGGCCGCCCGGCAGGGCGCGCGCATCATCGGCTTCCAGGAGGTGTTCAACGCCCCCTACTTCTGCCAGGTGCAGGAGCCCGAGCACTACCGCTGGGCCGAGGCGGTCCCCGAGGGCCCCACCACCGTCCGGATGCGGGAGCTGGCCCGCGAGACCGGCATGGTGATCGTGGTGCCGGTCTTCGAGCGCGAGAGCTCCGGCTTCTACTACAACACCGCCGCCGTCATCGACTCCGACGGCAGCTACCTCGGCAAGTACCGCAAGCACCACATCCCCCAGGTCAAGGGCTTCTGGGAGAAGTACTACTTCAAACCCGGCAACGCGGGCTGGCCGGTCTTCGACACCGCCGTCGGCAAGGTCGGCGTGTACATCTGCTACGACCGCCACTTCCCCGAGGGCTGGCGGCAGTTGGGCCTCGGCGGGGCGCAGATCGTCTACAACCCCTCCGCCACCTCCCGCGGCCTCTCCGCCCACCTGTGGCAGCTGGAACAGCCCGCCGCGGCCGTCGCCAACGAGTACTTCGTCGCCGCGATCAACCGCGTCGGCCAGGAGGAGTACGGCGACAACGACTTCTACGGCACCAGCTACTTCGTCGACCCGCGCGGCCAGTTCGTCGGCGAGAGGGCCAGCGACAAGGCCGAGGAACTGGTGGTCCGGGACCTGGACCTGGATCTCATCGAGGAAGTCCGCCACCAGTGGGCGTTCTACCGCGACCGCCGCCCCGACGCCTACGAAGGACTGGTTCAGCCGTGACCGACCTGCACTCCCGCCACCAGGCCGTCCTGCCCGAGTGGCTCGCGCTCTACTACCGCAACCCCCTCGAACTCACCCACGGCGAGGGCCGGCACGTCTGGGACGCCGAGGGCCGCAAGTACCTGGACTTCTTCGGCGGCATCCTCACCACGATGACCGCCCACGCCCTCCCCGAGGTGACGAAGGCGGTCGCCGAGCAGGCGGGCCGCCTCATCCACTCCTCCACCCTCTACCTCAACCGCCCCATGGTCGACCTGGCGGAGCGGATCGCCCACCTCTCCGGGATCCCGGACGCCCGCGTCTTCTTCACCACCTCCGGCACCGAGGCCAACGACACCGCCCTCCTGCTGGCCACCTCGTACCGCCGGTCCAACCAGGTGCTGGCGATGCGCAACAGCTACCACGGCCGCTCCTTCGCCACCGTGGGCCTCACCGGCAACCGCAACTGGTCGCCCACCAGCCTCTCGCCGCTCCAGACGCTGTACGTGCACGGCGGCGTGCGGCACCGCGGGCCGTACGCGCAGCTCTCCGACGCCCAGTTCATCGAGGCGTGCGTCGCCGACCTGGAGGACGTGCTCGGCCAGACCCGCGGGCAGGTCGCCGCCCTCATCGCCGAACCCGTCCAGGGCGTCGGCGGCTTCACCTCCCCGCCGGACGGCCTGTACGCGGCCTTCCGCGAGGTCCTCGACCGGCACGGCATCCTGTGGATCGCCGACGAGGTGCAGACCGGCTGGGGCCGCACCGGCGACCACTTCTGGGGCTGGCAGGCACACGCGCAGAACGGCCCGCCGGACATCCTCACCTTCGCCAAGGGCATCGGCAACGGCATGTCCATCGGCGGTGTCGTCGCCCGAGCCGAGGTCATGAACTGCGTCGACTCCGGCTCCATCTCCACCTTCGGCGGCTCGCCCGTCACCATGGCCGCGGGCCTCGCCAACCTCACGTACCTCCTCGAACACGACCTCCAGGGCAACGCCCGACGCGTGGGCGGCCTGCTCCTGGAACGCCTGCGCGCGATCGGGGCGGGCGTCCCCGCCGTACGGGAAGTACGCGGCCGGGGCCTGATGGCGGGCATCGAGATCGTCCGCCCCGGCACCGACCGGGCGTGGCCCGAGGCCGCCGGCGCCGTACTGGAGGCGGCCCGCGAGGGCGGCCTGCTGCTCGGCAAGGGCGGCGGCCACAACACCAGCGTGCTGCGCATCGCACCCCCGCTCACCCTCACGGTGGCGGAGGCCGAGGAGGGCGCGTCCGTCCTCGAACGGGCCCTGCACACGGTCTGACCCCGCTCGTCCGGCTCGACAACCAGTCTCGACAACAGGTCCGGGGCGACGGGACACCCGGCACAGGAGGCGCACGCCATGACACGCACTCTGATCACCGGCGGTCTCGTCGTCACGGCCGCCGAGGAGATCCACGCCGACGTACTCGTCGAGGGCGGCCGGATCGCCGCCCTGGCGGCACCGGGCACCCAGCAGTGGACGGCCGAGCACGTCATCGACGCGACCCACAAGTACGTGATCCCGGGCGGCGTGGACGCCCACACCCACATGGAGATGCCCTTCGGCGGCACCTTCGCCGCCGACTCCTTCGAGTCCGGCACCCGGGCCGCGGCCTGGGGCGGCACCACCACGATCATCGACTTCGCGATCCAGTCCCCGGGCCAGAGCCTGCGCGCGGGCCTGGACGCCTGGCACGCGAAGGCCGACGGGAAGTGCGCGATCGACTACGGCTTCCACATGATCATGGCCGACGTGAACGAGTCCTCGCTGAAGGAGATGGACCAGTTGGTGGGGGAGGGGGTGACCTCCTTCAAGCTGTTCACCGCCTACCCCGGGGTCTTCTTCAGTGACGACGGGCAGATCCTGCGGGCCATGCAGCGGGCCTCGGGCAACGGCGGCACGGTCATGATGCACGCCGAGAACGACCTGGCCATCGACGTCCTCGTACAGCAGGCCCTGGAGCGCGGCGAGACGGACCCCCGCTACCACGGCGAGGTCCGCAAGGCCCTGCTGGAGGCGGAGGCCACGCACCGGGTGATCAAGCTGGCGCAGGTGGCGGGCGCGCCGTTGTACGTGGTCCACGTCTCGGCGCGGGAGGCCCTCGCGGAGATCACCCGGGCCCGGAACGAGGGGCTGCCGGTCTTCGGCGAGACGTGCCCCCAGTACCTCTTCCTCTCCACCGACAACCTGGCCGAGCCGGACTTCGAGGGCGCCAAGTACGTGTGCTCCACGCCGCTGCGTCCGAAGGACCACCAGGAGGCCCTGTGGCGGGGCCTGCGCACGAACGACCTCCAGGTCGTCTCCACCGACCACTGCCCGTTCTGCTTCTCCGGCCAGAAGGAACTGGGCCGCGGCGACTTCTCCAAGATCCCCAACGGCCTGCCGGGCGTCGAGAACCGCATGGACCTCCTCCACCAGGCCGTCGTGGACGGCCACATCACCCGCCGCCGCTGGATCGAGATCGCGTGCGCGGCCCCGGCCCGGATGTTCGGCCTGTACGGCAAGAAGGGCACCATCGCACCGGGCGCGGACGCCGACGTCGTCATCTACGACCCCACCGCCCAGCAGACCCTCTCGGCGGCGACGCACCACATGGCGGTGGACTACTCGGCCTACGAGGGACGCAACATCACCGGCAGGGTGGAAACCGTGCTGTCACGGGGCGAAGTGGTGCTCGACCGGGGCGAGTTCACGGGACGGGCGGGGCACGGGGCGTATCTGGCGCGGGGGATCTCGCAGTACCTGCGGTGAGGGGGGAGGCGGTCCGCCCGGGGGCGTCATCGGCCCTCGGGCGGGCCTGCCGTGTCAGGGGCGGTCGGCCGCTTCCTCGGTGTCGTCCGTGCCCGGCAGGTCGTCCAGGAGGCCGGCCGGGGGGACGAAGAAGAGGGTGCCGGTGACCGGGGTGGAGAAGTCGAGGATGCGGTCGTGGGTGGCGCCGTCGTGGCCGAGGAACATGCGGCGCAGCATCTCCTCGGTGACGTCGGGCGTCCGGGCGTAGCCGATGAAGTAGGTGCCGAACTCGGCCCTGCCGGGGCTGCCGAAGGGCATGTTGTCGCGCAGGATCTTGCGCTCGGTGCCGTCCGGGTCGGTGAGGGTGTTCAGGACGACGTGCGAGCCGGGCGTGTCGGTCTCCGTGTTGTCGAGCTTGCGGCGCCCAATGATCCGTTCCTGCTCCTCGACGGGGAGCCGGTTCCAGGCGTCCAGGTCGTGCAGGTACTTCTGCACGATCACGTACGAGCCCCCGGCGAAGTCCGGGTCCTCGGAGCCGATCAGTACGGCGTCCTCCGCCTCCGGGCCGACCGGGTTCTCCGTGCCGTCGACGAAGCCGAGCAGGTCGCGCTGGTCCAGATAGCTGAAACCGGTCACCTCGTCGGCGAGCGAGACGGAGCCCCGCAGCCGGTCCATGATCTGCGCGCCGAGGGCGAAGCAGAGGTCCGCGCGGGCGGCCCGGATGTGGAACAGGAGGTCGCCCGGGGTGGCCGGGGCGTGATGGCGGGCGCCGCGCACCTCGCGGAACGGGTGCAGCCGTGCGGGGCGCGGTCCGGCCACCAGCCGGTCCCAGGCGCGTGAGCCGATGCCCGCCACGACGCCGAGCCGCCCGTCCGGGTGCCCGAACCCGACCGTGCGCCGCAGCCCCGAGAGGTCGGCGAGCAGCTCCCGGGCGACGGGTTCGCCGCCCGGTTCGACGGTGAGGACGAGGAAGAGCGAGGCGGTGGTCAGGGGACTCAGCACGGGCTGGGGCAGGTCGCGCAACGGAGCCGTCCTCTGGTGGTGGGTGGGGGAGGCGGAGTGGTGGGTGGGGTGCGTGGTGTGGATGCACCTTTCCATGGCTTGCTGGGCGGGGCGAGTGGGGAGATCGGTGCCGGGAGTGGCGTGGGGCGGGGTGGGGGCGGGTCGTGTGGCACGGGGTGGTGGGCGGGCTTAGCCTCGCCGCAGGTGAGGGGCGCACCTCACGTCCGGATGCGAGGGAAGGGCGGGAGCGGGTACGGGGGCCGAGGTGGGGGCCGGGGGCGCGCGGCGGCGCTTCGAGCAGGTGGAGTGGAGATGTGGGGCAGACTCTCCCGGTGGCGGTCCCGGGCGCACGTCCGGCAGGCGCGGCTGGACCGGCTGCGGCAGAACGAGGCGACCTTGCTGGACCGGCTGCACGGGACGGCGTACGAGGAGGTCCGTTTCCCGCCGTCGCGCGACTTCGGCGCCCGGCAGGCCGCCGAGGTGCTGCGGTTCGTGCTGCGGCTGGGCCGGGAGCTGTTCCTGGCCGGGGCGTCGACCCGGGACATCCAGACGGCCGCCGTCGCGGTGACCGCCGCGTGGGGCATGCAGGATCTGGAGGTCGACATCTCCGGGCGGTCCTTGCAGGTGCAGTACGCGCCACCCGAACGGGCGCCCGTCGTGATGCTGATCGTCCTTGGCTCGGAGGACACCCGCGACCTCGGCCGGCTGACCGCGCTGGAGCGGCTCACCGTACGGATCGTCGGCGGCCGGCTCGCGCCCGCGGACGCGAAGGCGGCGCTGGACCGGCAGGTGTCGGCCCCGGGACGGTGGCCGTGGTGGTTCGCGCTGTGCGGAGGCGCCGTACTGGCCGCCATGCTGTGCGTCCTCGCGTCCGGCACGACGCGCGCGGCGCTGCTGTCGCCCCTGCTGTTCCTGGTCACCAACCGTGCCGCGTGGGCCCTGGGACGCGCGGGACTGCCCTCGTTCTACGTCACTGCGGTGCAGACGGCCCTCCTCATGGCGGGCACCATGACGCTGATCCACTTCGGGGTGCTCAGCGGGCACGAGGGCGCGAGCCTGGTCGCGGCCAACGTGATCCTGATGCTGCCGATCCTGACCGTGGTCTCGCTCACCGAGGACGCGATCGACGGCTTCCGCTCGATGGCGGCGGCCCGCTCGGTGAGCCTGCTGACGTTCTTCGCCGCCATGGCGTGCGGCCTGCTCACCGTCGCCTTCCTGCTGCGCGGCCTCGACTCGGACGCGCGCGCCACCACGCTCGCCGCGCTGCCCGTCTGGCTCACCCTGGTCACCAGCGGCGTCGGTGCCCTGGGCAACGCCGTCTTCATGGGCGGCGGTCCGCGCCTGGTGCCCTGGGCGATGGCGGCGGCGCTGGTCGGGGCGGGGGTGAAGGTGTTCGGCACGGCCCAGCTGGACTGGTCGGTCCCGCTGGCGACAGGGCTGGCGACGACCGTCATGGGCGCGGTGTCCGCGGTGATCGGGCCACGGGTCGCGGTGCCCGCGCGGGCCGTGCTGATCCCGGGCATCGCGGGCAGTGTGCTGCCCGGCCCCGACCTGTACCGCAGCCTGCTCCAACTCGTCCTGGGAGTGCCCGGGGCCACGCAGTACCTGGTGCTGACCGTGGCGTCGGTGGCCGCCATCGGCGTGGGCGCGGTGCTCGGTTCGCTGCTGGGGGCGGGCAGCGAGCGCAAGTGGGGCCGCCGCTCGGCGGTTCGTACGGGGGTGTGAGGGCCGGACGCAGCCCCTCGGCCAGGTCGAGCCGCGCACCGTCCGCGTCCTCGGTGTTGGCGTGCGGGACGTCGGTCCGTAGGGTGGCGAAGGCCTCCGGGGGCAGGGGCGTCGGCGCGTCGAACTGCCGGACCGGCCCGGGGGCACCACGCTCGCGCGCGCTCAAAGGCGCACGTCCGACGGTTCGGCGGCCCGTTCGTGCCGACGGCGGCTCTCGGCCTAAACTCGGCTCAAAGTTCCCGGAATGCCAGAGGTGGATCATGACCAGTGAGGAGCTTCTGGCCGTCCTCGCCGCCGTTGGCCACGCCCAGCGCCTCCGGGTCATCGTCGAACTCTCCGAGGGGCGGATGTACGTCAGCGAGCTGGCGCGCCGCCTCAAGATCTCCCGTCCGCTCCTCTACATGCACCTGGAACGTCTGGAGAAGGCCGGGATCGTCGTCGGCAGCCTGGAGCTGTCGGAGGACGGCAAGGCGCTCAAGTACTTCGAACTGGCGCCGTTCGACCTTCAGTTGAACGTCGATACGATCCTTGCGGCCGTGCTCGCGGACGAGCGTGCGGCCGAGGCGGGGGACGAGGGTGCCGTCGCCGGGCCGGCGGACCCGTCGGCCGCAGAGAGCTGAAGGGGGAGAGCCGCGCATGACCGGTGCCGTCATAGCCATCGCCATTGTCCTGATCGTCGTGGGGGGCATCACGGTGAGCGCGGTCGCGTACTTCAGGCTCCAGCGCCACCGTGCGGACGCCGTGGCCCTGGCCGAGTACCGCCGGCTGGCCGAGGAGGCCGTCGCCGGACAGAAGGCGCTGCACGACCAGCTGGCCGGGCTGGGCAACCGGGTCGAGGCCGTGGAGGGACTGCTGCGCAGCGTCGACTGACCTCCAGTACCCGCCTGTTCGCCGATGTCCCCGTGGCCCCGGCACGCTCGGTACGGGTGCTCAGTGCGGGGGTACCGTCGAACTCCCGGACGCCGTAAGCCTTCCCCGTCCTGCCGGGGCGCCGTCCCCTTCGCCGGAGGCGTCCTCGGCGGGGGCGTCCTCGGTGGCGGGGGCGGGCCCGTGTTCCGGGAGCGCCGGCCCGAGCGGGCCCGGCCCGGCGAGTACCCGCTTGGCGGCGGCGAGCGGGTCCCGCGGCGGCCGGAGCAGGACGTGGGCGACGGTCAGGTTCAGCCGGGCGGCGGCCACCACGGCGTAGGCCGCGTACATGGCGACGACGAGGAAGACGGCCGAGGCGAGCAGCGCGGCGGGCCAGGAGTCGATCCAGATCCCGGGACCGCTGCCGTCGGACGCGCCGAGCCGCACGCCCTCCCGGAGGGACCCGTCCGTCTGCCGGTTGGTGATCGACCAGAACCACAGGGGCAGTGCGGCCCCGGCCAGCACGGGCAGCCAGAGGGCCAGTACGAGTGCGTCCACCAGCAGCAGGAACGGGAACGCGAGGACGAGATAGGCCAGGTCCCGGTAGAGCACGGGATCGGTGAAGCGGGCGTTGAGGTGCCCTGAGAGGCCCGGTTCGGCGGCCGTCCGGTACGCGTGGGGGATCGGCGCGTCGACCAGTACCGCCCGCCCCCGCTCGACCTGGGCGCAGCAGCGCACCGCCCAGGCGGAGCCGATGGTGAGGGCCACGGTGAGGGTGAACTGGCTGAACGCGAAGGCGATGAGCAGGGCCGCCGCCGTCACGACGAACAGGGCGGGCCCGGCCACCAGATGGCCGGCGAGATAGCCGGTGGCCCGCCAGGTCGCGGCGGAAAGCAGCATCCGGAAGGGATTGGAGCGGTGCGGCAGCCGGCGGCCGGCCCTGAGCCTGTTGGTCATCCCACGCTCCGCAGCAGGTTCTCGATCTCCTTGAGCCGTCCGTCGATCAGCGACAACCGGTCCTGAAGCAGCTCCAGTTGGGCGGTCGACTGCTCGGCCAGCCTGCGGTAGTGGGCCATGGCCACCGCGTCCGCCCGGTGGCGTTGCAGCCGGAAGTACGAGATCACGCCCGCCGTGCTGCCGCCGACGAGGATGAGGATGATGGCGATGGTGATGACGGCGCCGGTCATGTGGCGTTTCCCTTCGCGTCACTGCGCTCCTCGGTCTCTGCCGCGACAGCCGCAACGACGGTCTTCTCGGTCAAGTGCGGGGGGAACTCCGCCGGTTCGTACATGACGCGCAGGCGCGGTGCGTGTCCCGCGGTGGCGAACGAGGCCGACCGGCCCCCGCTCGTCGGCTCACCCTCATCGACGGCCCGGAGTATGTAAGCTGAGACTTACACATGGCCTGAATTCCTGTCAATCATCGGCCGGTTGGGCCGTTCGCCGGTGAGGCCGGGGTGAAGCCGAGGTGGGGTCGGGTGGTCCGGCGGCCAGGTCCTCGTATCGACTTACGGTTGACGGCTTCATGCTCCACCTGTAAGTCTCGTCTTACATACGTCGGACAGAAGTGACCCTCACTAAGGAGCTGGGCACCGTGGAGAAGCAGCCGATCACCGTGAGGGTGGCGAACTGGAGCGCCTTACACCCGGGCCGGGCCATCGCGGGGTGGTTCGTGTTCGTCGCCCTGTGCCTGGCCGTCGGCATCGGATTGGGCACCCGCAACGCGACCGCCCAGGACTTCCAGGTCGGCGAGTCGGGACGCGCCGAGGCCATCGCGACCGACGCCGGAGTGCTGGAGCGGCCGTCCGAGCAGATCATGATCACCTCGAAGGCCGGGCCGCTGGACGAGGCGAAGGCCGCCGACGCGGCCCGGGACATCACCGCCCGGATGCGGAAGCTGCCCCAAGTGCTGGACGTGGCAGCCCCGGTGCGCTCCGAGAACGGCGACATGCTCAGGGTCGAAGTGACCATGAAGGGCGTCAAGCGGGAGGTGAAGGCGTTCGTCGACCCGCTCCTGGAGCAGACCGCACAGGTGCGGGCGGCCCACCCCGACCTGCGCGTCGAGGAGACCGGCGACGCCTCGGTCAGCAAGGGACTCGACAGTCAGCGCAGCTCCGACCTCGCGACCTCCGAGCTGATCTCCTTCCCCGTCACCCTGGTCACCCTGTTCCTGGTCTTCGGCTCGCTGATCATGATCGGTGTGCCGCTGCTGCTCGCGCTCACCTCGATCGCCGGCGCCTTCGGCCTCTACATGGCCGCCTCGCACCTGCTCCCCGACACCGGCGTCGGCATGAACGTCATCCTGCTCATCGGCATGGCCGTCGGCGTCGACTACACCCTCTTCTACCTCAAGCGGGAACGCGAGGAACGGGAGAGGGCGGCCGGCCGGCTCAGCCCCGAAGCCGTGGTCGGCATCGCCGCCGCGACCTCCGGCCGGGCGATCACGGTCTCCGGCCTCGCCGTGATCATCTCCACCGCGACGCTCTTCCTCGCCACCGACGTCATCTTCTCCTCGCTCGCCGTCGGCACCATCGTCGTCGTCCTCGCGGCCATGATCAGCTCGGTGACCGTCCTGCCCGCCCTGCTCGTCCGGATCGGACACCGGCAGGACCGCCGGGCAGCCCGCGCCGCGGACACCGGCGGAAAGCCCCGGCGGCGCAGGCCGGCGCAGGAGACCGGCCGGCTCTGGAGTGCCCTGCTGCGGCCCGCGCGCAGCCACCCGGTGGCCACGCTCGTGGTGTCCGTCCTGGTGATGGCGGGCCTCGCGCTCCCCGCGCTCGGCATGGAACTGCGCGTCCTGAACAAGGACACCCACTCCCGGGAGATCCCGGAGATGAAGACCTACGACCGGCTCAACGACGCCTTCCCCGACCTGCTCGCCGAGCACTGGGTCGTCGTACGGGTCGACGCCGGCCGGCGGGACGAGCTGCGCGCCGCGCTCGCCGACCTGACCAAGACCGTCCGATCCGACCCCGCGTTCTCCCGCAAGGAGCCCGAACTGCGCACGTCCGCAGACGGCCGGGTGAGCGTGCTGAACCTGAGCGTCCCGCACCGGCTCAGCGCCCAGGAGACCAAGGACTCGCTGCGGCACCTGCGCGAGGACTACCTGCCCGCCACCGTCGGGAGGGTCGAGGGCGCCGATTACGGCGTCGACGGAACCTCCGCGCAGGACGCCGACTACCTCGCCCACCAGAACGCGAAACTGCCGCTGGTCGTCGGGTTCCTGCTGCTGCTCACCTTCCTGCTGACCGCCCTGGTCTTCGGCTCCGTGGTCCTCGGACTGCTCGGCGTGCTGCTCAACCTGCTCTCCGTGGCCGCCGCGTTCGGTCTGCTCGTGGTCTTCTTCCAGTGGGGCCTGGCCTCGGCCCTGTTCGGCTTCGACGAGAGCGCCACCAGCGCGATCGGCTCCCGGGTGCCGCTGTTCCTCTTCGTGATCCTCTTCGGCCTCTCGATGGACTACCAGGTCTTCGTGGTCAGCCGGATCAGGGAGGCGGCACTGGGCGGAGTGCCCACGCGCAAGGCGGTGCTGGACGGCATCGAGAGCTCGGCGAAGGTGGTCACCAGCGCCGCGGTCGTCATGGTGACGGTGTTCTCCAGCTTCGTCCTGCTGCACCTCGCCGAGATGAAGCAGATCGGTTTCAGCCTCGCGGTCGCGGTCCTGCTGGACGCCTTCGTCATCCGCGTGATGATCCTGCCCTCGGCGATGATCCTGCTCGGCGACGCCAGCTGGTGGCCCTCCAGGGCGATGCGGCGCGCCCGCAGGAGCGCCCCGGAGCGCCCCGTGCCCGTGCCCGGGAATCCGGTCGCCCGGCTCCGCTAGCCACCGCCCACGGACCGGGCCGGAACGCCCGTGTTGACCTTCAAGCAGCTTGAACGCAGACAATCGGCCGCATGGAAGAAAGACAGGACCACGACGCGCTGATGAGCATCGGCGCCTTCGCCCGACGGGTGGGCCTCGCGCCCAGCGCACTGCGGTTCTACGACGACTGCGAAGTGCTGAGCCCCGCCCACGTGGACGAGCAGACCGGCTACCGGTACTACGCCCCCGGCCAGCAGGACCGTGCGGTCCTGGTCCGGCGGCTGCGCGAGGCGGGGCTGCCGCTCACCTCAGCGGCGGCCGTGCTCGACGGCCCCCGCGCCGAGGCACGGGCTGTGCTGGAGGCGCACGCCAGGAAGGCTCGGGAGACCGCCGACAGTGCCCGCGCCGTGATCGCGGAGATCCTCGGCGCACTGCCCGGGGAGAGCGGTGCGCCCCGGGCCACGGTCCGGCTCGGCGGGGCGGAACTGGCCAGCGCGGTCCGCCAGGTCGCGCCGGCCGCCGCCCGCGGCGCCGCGCGCGAGGAGTTCCCCGTGCTGGGCCGCGTACTGGTCGAGTGCGAGCACCAGGAGGTGCGTCTCGTCGCCACCGACCGCTACCGGCTCGCGATCCGCGCGCTGCGCCCGGCGGACTTCACCGGCGCCGCATGCCATGTACTGCTGGAGGTGGACGAGCTGACGGAGCTCGCCGCCTGGGCGGTCCGGGTGCCGGAGCTGCGCATCGGGATCGGCGCGAGCGAGGTGCGGTTGTACGGCGACGGGGACGAGCGGCGGCAGAGCGTCGCGGCGGGCCCCTTCCCCGACCACCGGCAGATGCTGGACCACCTCCCCGCCGCCCGGCACCGCGTCCTCACGGACCGCACGGCGCTCGCCGCGGCCGTCGGGGAGTTGGCGACCGGGACGCGGGAGCCGGGCTCGCCCGTCGTGCTGCGCGGCGACGGTCAGCAACTCACCCTCGAATCAAGCGGGTCGAGCACGGTCCTGCCGGCGGTCCGCACCGGTCCGCCGGTCACCGTCGCCTTCGACCCGGCCGTGCTCCTGCCCGCGCTCGACGCGGGGGTGGGGCCCGACGTGCTGCTGGAGATCGCCGCACCCGACCTGTCGGTGGTCGTGCGCTCCGCCGACCAGGGGAGCTTCACCACCCTGGTGATGCCGGTCCGCCGGGCCGCCCCGGACGGCAGCTGAACCGATCCGGCCCCACCGCCCCTCCCGTACACCCCGACCCGCACCCCGCTTCCCCGGAAGGACCCGCCCATGGACCCCCACAACCCCGTCGTCGAGCTCTGCACACGAGGCATGCGTGCCGAGGCCGAAGGGCGCGACGACGACGCACGCGCACTCTTCCGGCAGGCCTGGGACCGCGCGGCGGACGACTACGAGGCCTGTATCGCCGCCCACTACCTCGCCCGCCACCAGCCCACCCCCGAGGAGACCCTGCACTGGAACCAGGAGTGCCTGGACCGCGCCGACCTGGTCGGCGACGACCGGGTCACCGGCTTCTACGCGTCCCTGCACCTCAACATGGCCAAGGCGTACGCGGACCTGGACCGCCCCGAGAAGGCGCACGCGCACTACGAGTCGGCCGCCGCCCACATCGGCGCGGTCCCACCGGGACCCTACGGCGACGGCATCCGCATGGCGACGGCCGAAGGGCTCCGGGCCACCGGGCGCACCACGCGGGCGCGCTCCGCCGTGGACGACACCCTGGCGGACCTCTTCCGCAGCCTGTGCGCCCGCGGCGACCTCAAGGCGCTCGGGCTGATCCTGCCCGCCTACCTCACCGACCTCGGCACCGACGAGGACCGGACGCGGCTGGTCACGGCCCTGCACATGGTGCACGCGGGACGCTGGCTGCCGGACGCGGACCAGGACACCCTCGCCGCCGCCCTCGGTGGGCTCACCGCCCTCGGCGAGCAGACCGCCGCTGGCCGGAATTCCGCCCCCGACGGGGCGGACACCTCCGGCGCGACCGGCTGACCCGGCACCGTACCCCTCGGCGACCGCGACAGGTGGACGCGCGTCGACCCGCTTGCCGCCGCACCCTTGCCAAGGCCGGGAACCAGGTCCACGATGGGTCACTTCCCGGCCTGTTGGCGGGCCGCGCGCGAGGCGTCGCCGGACGAGGTTCGGCGCGGTCCGAAGTGGATAGAGCTACCGAAACCGGAACGCATCGCACCGTGCGGGTGCCGCATCTCCCGATCCACCCGCCCGGCGCGTACCCGAACCAGGAGGTACCCCCTTCATGCCGATGGACTTCGGACTCGTCCTCCAGACCGACCCGCCCGCGACCGAGGTCGTCGGACTGATGCGCCGCGCCGAACGCAACGGCTTCAGCTACGGCTGGACCTTCGACTCCGCCGTGCTCTGGCAGGAGCCGTTCGTGATCTACAGCCGCATCCTGGAGCACACCGAGCGGCTGATCGTCGGGCCGATGGTGACCAACCCCGGGACCAGGACCTGGGAGGTCACCGCCTCCACCTTCGCCACCCTCAACGACATGTACGGCAACCGCACCGTCTGCGGCATCGGCCGCGGCGACTCCGCCATGCGGGTCGCGGGACGCAGGCCCAACACCCTGGCCCGGCTGGGGGAGGCCATGGACGTCATCCGCGACCTCGCCGAAGGACGGGAGGCCAAGGTCGGCGGGCAGTCGCTGCGGATCCCCTGGGTGCGGGACGGCAGACTGCCGGTGTGGATGGCGGCGTACGGGCCGAGGGCACTCGCCCTCGCCGGGGCGAAGGCCGACGGGTTCATCCTCCAGCTCGCCGACCCGTTCCTGACGGAGTGGATGATCCGGGCGGTGCGCGACGCCGCCGCCGACGCCGGCCGCGACCCCGCCGACGTCAAGATCTGCGTGGCCGCCCCGGCGTACGTGGGCGACGACCTCGCGCACGCCCGCGACCAGTGCCGGTGGTTCGGCGGCATGGTCGGCAACCACGTCGCGGACCTGGTCGCCAAGTACGGGTCCGACTCCGGGTTCGTACCGGCCGAACTCACCTCGTACATCGAGGCGCGGCAGGGCTACGACTACGCCCACCACGGCCGGACCGGGAACCCCGACACCGACTTCGTGCCCGACGACATCGTCGACCGGTTCTGCCTGCTGGGACCCGCCGAGGCGCACATCGAGAAACTGCGCGCGCTGCGCCGGCTGGGCGTGGACCAGTTCGCCGTCTACAACATGCACGACGCGCGCGAGCGCACCATCGACGCCTACGGCAGCACGGTCATCCCGGCCCTCAGCACTTCCTGACCCTTCCCCCAGGCTCGGCGCATCCCCTGAACTCCCTTACTCCGACGAAGGGTTCAGCCGCATGGCCACGACCGCTCCAGGAAGCCCCCCGCCCCCGGCCGCCCCCGACGGCCGCGTCGAACTGGCCCCCGGGGCGGCCCTGGCCGACCCCCGCTTCGTCAACGAGGACCTGCTCCCGGTACCGGTGGCCCGCCGTCGCTGGACCACGTACAACTTCGCCGCCCTGTGGGTCGGCATGGCGCACAACATCCCGTCCTGGCTGCTCGCCTCCGGCCTGGTCGCCCTCGGCATGGACTGGCTCCAGGCTGTCGTCACCATCGCGCTCGCCAATCTGATCGTGCTGGCGCCGATGCTGCTCACCGGGCACGCCGGGCCCAAGTACGGGATCCCCTTCCCCGTGCTGGCCCGCGCGTCGTTCGGACTGCGCGGGGCGAACCTGCCCGCGCTGATCAGGGCGGCGGTCGCGTGCGCGTGGTTCGGCATCCAGACCTGGATCGGCGGACAGGGCATCTTCGTCCTGCTGGGGAAGATGTTCGGCGGCTGGGCGGAGGCGTCACACATCGGCGGCCAGCCGTGGACCCTGTGGCTGTGCTTCCTGCTCTTCTGGGCGGTCGAACTCGCCATCATCCACCGGGGGATGGAGACGCTGCGCCGGTTCGAGAACTGGGCGGCGCCGTTCGTCATCGTCGGCGCGCTGGTGCTGCTGGTGTGGATCACCGTCAAGGCGGGCGGTGTCGGCCCGCTGCTCGACCAGCCCTCGAAGCTGGGCTGGGGCGCCGACTTCTGGCCGGTCTTCTTCCCGTCCCTGATGGGCATGATCGCCTTCTGGTCCACCCTCAGCCTCAACATCCCCGACTTCACCCGCTTCGCGGCCGGTCAACGCGCCCAGATCTGGGGCCAGTCGCTCGGCCTTCCGACCACCATGACGCTGTTCGCGCTGCTCTCGGTCTTCGTGACGTCCGGCTCGCAGGCGGTGTACGGGGCGCCGGTCTGGGACCCGGTCGCGCTCGCCGCGAAGACCGACAACGTCTTCGGGCTGCTCTTCGCCCTGGTGACCGTGCTCGTCGCCACGATCTCGGTGAACCTGGCGGCCAACGTCGTCTCACCCGCCTACGACCTCGCGAACCTGGCGCCCAGGTTCGTCAACTTCCGCACCGGCGCACTGATCACCGGCGTCGTCGGCGTCCTCATCATGCCGTGGAAGCTGACCGAGACGCCCGAGCTGTACATCTTCACCTGGCTGGGCCTGGTGGGCGGGCTGCTCGGCACGGTCGCCGGGATCCTCATCGCCGACTACTGGATCGTCCGCAGGACCGTCCTCGACCTGGCCGACCTGTACCGGCCCGAAGGGCGCTACTGGTACACCGGCGGCTGGAACTGGCGGGCGGTCGTGGCGTTCCTCGTCGGCGGAGTGCTCGCCGTCGGCGGCTCGCACTCCGCCTCGGGAAAGGGGCCCTTCCCCGAGGACGGACTGCTCCCGTTCCTGAAGCCGCTCGCCGACTACGGATGGGCGGTCGGCCTCGCCGCCTCCCTCGTGCTGTACGTGGCGCTGATGGCGACGCGGGGCTCCCGGGAACCCCGTGCTCCCCGGGAGCCCCTGGCGCAGGGCGGGATCAGCGGTCCGCGGCGCCGGTGAGGCGGGCGGCCCAGTGCTCGGTGGCGGCCATGGCGCCGAACGCGACCAGATGCACCAGGCAGTGCTCGCCGAACGGCGGAACCAGCCACGCCCGTACGTCCTCCTCGGTCAGCCCGTGCGGGGCCAGGGCGACCAGCAGGGCGAGGCGCGCGCCGGGCCGGTCCTCGCGCAGTGGCAGCCTCGGGTCGTCCGCGGCCAGATGGGCGCGGCCGTCCCAGCCGTCGACCGTCTTGCGGACGTACGCCGCGTCGTCGTCGGACAGCAGCCCCGCGCCCATCGCGGCGGCCTCGCGCAGCCCCGCGTACGCGACGGCCACGGCGGAGCCCGGGACGGCCCAGGGCGGTGCCGCGCCCTGGGTCTGCAGCAGGGGCAGGCTCGCCCCCGGGACCGGCACGGAGCGGACGGCGGCGGCGATCTGCCGGCCGGGCTCGCTGGCCAGGAGCCGGGCCCTGCGCTCCGCGTCGTCCTTCGGCGGGCGGGCCAGCAGGGTGTCGGCGACGCGGTTCATGAAGTGGAAGGCCAGCGCGGTCCCGATGAACTCCTGCGCGTGCGCGGCCGGGAAGGGCTGCTCGGTGCTCATGTCCCGCCCCCAGGCCAGCAACCGGGCCCGGTGGGGGTCGTCCGGCGTGCCGCCCGCGCCGATGCGCTCGGCGAGGGCGGACTCGCCGCCCGCGGACAGCAGGAAGAGGTGCGCGTTCACGCAGAAGGCGCAGTCGTTGGTGAGCGAGGTCCCGGCGGCGACCAGCTCCTTCTCGGTGCGGGATGCCTCCCCGGCGAGCAGCGCCTCGCGCATCAACGCCCAGAAGCCGGTGAGGAGATGGGGTGAGGGGGAGAGGGCGGCGAAGGTCGGCGGGTTCGGCACACCGAAGTCGGTGAGCACCTGGGCGTAGACGTCGGCAGCCGTCCCGGTGGCGGAGTCGAGAGGCTCGGGCGAGGTGAAGCGAAAAGGTCCGTTCATGGGGACGATGCTCGCTCCGGGCGGGGTGCGCGGGCGTCGTACGGGCGGAGTCTCCTGCGGCTGGTCCGCCCGGGGCACTCGGGGGCGCGGCTACTGCCGGGGGAGTAGTGCGACTGCGGTACGCGGGGAGGAGGCGCCGGACGGCACGGGCGGCCTAGGCTGACGGGTCGGGCGCGGAGCCGGCGCGGTGCGCGGGCGCGGGAGAGGGGCGGGAAGCGGTGTCGGGTGCGGGGACTGTCGTGACCGGAAGGCGGCGGAACCCCGCCGAGTGGCCAACGGGGCTCGTGGACACCGGACTTGCCGTCCTCATCTGCGCCGGCGTGCTCGCCGCGGCCGTCGCCCGGGAGGGCCCCGGGCCCGGAGCCGTCGACCTGGCACTGATCGTGGGCGGCTCGCTCGTCCTCGCCGTCCACCGCGGGGCCCCGGTACTCGTCCTGGCCCTCACCTCCGCGTGCATGCTCGGGTACGTCGCCCACTCCCAGCCCGGCACCTCCGCCGCGTTCCCCGTCGTCGCCGGGGTGCACGCGGTCACCCGGCAGGGGCACCGGGCCGCCGCCGTCGGGCTCGGCGTGCTCTTCCTGGTCGGGTTCTTCGTGGTGAGCCCCTCCGAGAGCGGCCTGGAGCGGACCCTGCTGCTGCACGGCTGGTTCATCTGCGCCGGGGTCACCGGGCTCATCGACAAGAACTGGCAGGCCTACCTCCGCCAGACGGAGGAGCGCGCCGCCGAGGCCGAACGCACCCGGGAGGAGGCCGCCCTGCGCCGCGCCAGCGAGGAACGGCTGCGCATCGCACGGGAGTTGCACGACTCCCTCACCCACAGCATCTCCATCGTGAAGCTCCAGGCGGGCGTCGCCGTCCACCTGGCGAAGAAGCGCGGCGAGGACGTGCCGGAGGCGCTGGTCGCCATCCAGGAGGCGAGCGGCGAGGCCATGCGGGAACTGCGGGCCACCCTCGAAGTGCTGCGCACCGACGTAGTACCGCCCGGCACCGGCCTGGACCGGCTCGGTGAACTCCTCGAACGCGCCCGTGCCGCCGGGCTGGCGGCAGCCGTGACCGTCACCGGACGCGAACGCCGGCTGCCGGAGGCCGTCGACCGGGCCGCGTACCGCATCGTCCAGGAAGCCCTCACGAACGTGGCCCGGCACGCGGGACGCGCCAAGACCTCCGTACAACTGACGTACGGAACAGACGCGTTGGAGGTGCGCGTGGAGAACGAGGGCGACACCGAGGTGCCGCCGCCGGTCGCCGGGCGGGGGCTGGCAGGGATGCGGGAGCGGACCGCCGCGCTGGGCGGCACGCTGCGGGCCGGCCCGCGCGCCGGGGGCGGCTTCGCCGTACTGGCCCGGCTCCCCCTCGACGGAGAGGGGGCCGCGTGATCCGGGTGCTGATCGTCGACGACCAGGCGCTGATGCGGGCCGGGTTCCGGGCGCTGCTCGACGCCGAGGACGACATCGAGATCGTCGGGGAGGCGGCGGACGGCCGCGCGGGCGTCGAACTGGCCCGCGCGCACGCACCGGACGTCGCGCTCGTGGATGTGCAGATGCCGGTGATGACGGGCATCGAGGCCACCCGCGAGATCGCCGCCGACCCGGCGCTCGCCGCCACCCATGTGGTCATCCTGACGAACTACGGCCTGGACGCGTACGTCTTCGACGCGCTGCGCGCCGGGGCGGCCGGGTTCCTCCTCAAGGACACCGAGCCCGGCGAACTCCTCCAGGCGATCCGGATCGCCGCCCGGGGCGACGCGCTGCTCTCGCCGTCGGTCACCCGGCGGCTGATCACCGAGTTCGTGTCGCGCCCGCCCGACCGGCACACCGCACCGGGCTTCGAGAGCCTGACCCGGCGCGAGAGCGAGGTCGCGGCGCTCGTCGCACGCGGACTCACCAACGAGGAGATCGCCGCCCACATGGTGATCAGCCCGCTCACCGCCAAGACCCACGTCAGCCGCGCCATGGTGAAGCTCGGCGCCCGCGACCGGGCCCAACTGGTCGTCTTCGCCTACGAATCGGGCCTGGTGACGCCGGGCCCCGCCGGCTGAACCGGGCCCCTTCGGCCGCCCGCCGCTACTCCTGCGGGTCGGGCAGCGGCTCGCCCGTCTCCAGGAAGGTCTTGATGCTGGAGAGCAGTACCGGCCAGCCCTCCCTGATCAGCGGCAGCACCTTGCTGTCCGCGTCGAAGCCGTCGTGCACGACCGTCAGCCGGGTCGTCGGACCGGTCGGCGTGATCTCGTAGCGCACCTTGGACCGCGACTCGGCGGCCAGCTCCGCGCGCAGCGCCCCGTCCATGCCGGTGGCCTCGGCGAACGCCGGGGTGAAGGTGTGCCAGGTGTACGAGAGCAGCCGGCCGGGCTCCGCTGCCAGCACCACCTGCTCGGGGTCCGCCTCGGAGAGCCCCAGCCCCTGCCAGGTCACCGTGGAGCCCACCTGCCAGTCGGAGGCGAAGATGATGTTCCAGTAGCGGCTGGTCCACTCGGGGTCGGTCAGGGCCTGCCAGACACGGTCCGGAGTGGCCTTGAGGTACATCGTGCAGTCGAAGGCGGTGCCGCGGTCCAGGTCGTCCATGCGGCCATTGTGGCGGCGCCGCGGGCGGTCGGCACGGCGAGCCGGTGCGGGGCGGGGCGCGCACGGCGGCGGATGGCGGGACCGGTGACGGCGGGGTGGGGACACGGCGGGCAGGGAGACGGCGGGACCGGTGGGAGCGACCCGGCTCGACCGGCCCGCTCATACCGGCCTGCTCGTATCGCCCCCGGTGCCCTACCTCTCCGTCGTCCGCAGGCGCTGCCAGACCGCCTTCGCCGCGTTGTGACCCGACATCCCGTGCACGCCCGGTCCCGGCGGGGTGGCCGACGAGCACAGGAAGAGCGCCGGGTGCGACGTGCCGTACGGGAACAGCGACAGCTTGGGCCGCAGCAGCACCTGGAGACCGGCGAAGGCGCCGCAGGCGATGTCGCCGCCGACGTAGTTCGCGTTGCGCGCGACCAGTTCGCGCGGGCCCGCCGCGGCGCGGGCCAGCACCCGGTCGCGGAAGCCGGGCGCGAAGCGTTCGATCTGCCGCTCGACGGCGTCCGTGAGGTCGCCGTCCCAGCCGTGCGGGACGTGCCCGTACGCCCAGAAGACCTGCTTGCCCTCCGGGGCCCGCGACGGGTCGGCCAGGCTCGGCTGGGCGGTGATCAGGAACGGGGTCTCGGGGGCCGTGCCGCCGGAGGCCTGCCGCAGCGCCCTGCCGATCTCGCCCTTGGTCGGGCCGATCTGCACCGTACCCGCCCTGCGGGCCTCCTCGGCGGTCCACGGCACCGGACCGTCCAGCGCGTAGTCGATTTTGAAGACGCTGGCTCCGTAGCGGTAGTGCGCGTACGCGTTCCCCAGCCCCGCGATCCGGGCGAGCGCCGTCGGCGAGGTGTCGAAGACGTACGCGCGGGCCGGCGGCAGGTCGTCGAGCCGCTTCACCTCGAACCCGGTGTGCACCACACCGCCCAGGTCACGCAGATACCCGGTGAGCGCGTCCGGGATCGCCTGCGAGCCGCCGCGCGGCGCGGGCCAGCCGTTCTCGTGCGCGGCCAGCGCGAACATCAGCCCGATCGCACCCGTAGCGAACCCGGTCAGCGGCGCGATGACGTGCGCCACCAGGCCCGCCAGCAGCGCCTTCGCCTTCTCGTCGCGGAACCGCCGCATCAGCCACGTCGAGGGCGGCAGTCCGGTCAGCCCGAACCGGGCCAGCGTCACGGGGTCGCGCGGCAGGGCGGTCAGCGGAAGCGACATGAAGTCGCGGGAGAAGGTGTCCCACTTCCCCAGGTAGGGGGCGAGCAGCCGCCGGTACGCGCCGGCGTCCCGCGCCCCGAACGACGCCGCGGTCTCCGCCACGGACCGCGACAGCACCGCCGCCGTCCCGTCGTCCCAGGGGTGTGCCATCGGCAGCTCGGGGTGCAGCCATTCGAGCCCGTACCGCTCCAGCGGCAGGTTCCGGAACGCGGGCGAGCCGATGCCCAGCGGATGCACGGCGGAGCACGGGTCGTGCAGGAACCCGGGCAGCGTCAGCTCCTCGGTCCGCGCCCCGCCGCCCACGGTGTCCTTCGCCTCGAAGACCTCCACCGAGAACCCGCGGCGGGCCAGCTCGACGGCCGCGGTCAGTCCGTTGGGGCCCGCCCCCACGACCACTGCATCCAGCATTGGCGACACCTTGGACTCCTCACGCCACGTCCCACCAGGAACCCCAGGGTATTCCCGTGCGCCGGCGGGCCCGGTGGCGGTATGGTCCCGCCCCGTGAACAGCAACGCCCGCCCGGCCTCCGCCGCCCCCGAGCCCGCCGTGACGGCCACCGTCGCGGCCATGGCCGAACGCCTCGCCGCCGTCCCCGGTGTCCGTGCCGTCGCCCTCGGCGGCAGCCGCGCCCGGGGCACCCACCGCCCCGACTCCGACTGGGACCTCGGCCTCTACTACCGCGGCGACCTGGACACCGGCCGACTGGCCGCACTCGCGACCGAGTTCGCCGGTACGCCGGTGGAGGTCGCGGGACCGGGCGGCTGGGGCCCCTGGGTCAACGGCGGGGCCTGGCTGACCGTGGACGGCGTCGCGGTGGACTGGATCCTGCGCGACCTGGACCGGGTGGAGCGGGTGTGGTCCGACTGCCGGGCGGGCCGCTTCGAGGTGGGCGTCCAGGCCGGTCACCCGCTGGGCTTCTGGTCCCCCGCGTATCCGGGCGAGGTCTCGCTGTGCCGCGTACTGGCCGATGCCGGGGGCGAGTTGACGGCCCTGCGCGCCGAGACCGGCCACTACCCGGACGCCCTGCGGGACGCGCTGGTCGGTGCGGCCTGGGAGTCGGACTTCTCGGTGGCCGGGGCCCGCAAGTCCGCGAGCGGCGGCGACACCCTGCACGTGGCGCTGTGCCTGTCCCGGGCGTTCGGCGTCCTGGCCCAGGCGATGCTGGGGCACGCGCGGGTGTGGTGCGTCAACGAGAAGGGAGCCCTGGCCGCCGCGTCCCGGCTCCCCTCCGCACCGGCCGACTTCGCGGACCGCGTGACGGCGACACTGCGAGGCCTCGACCCGGCGGCGGTGGAATCGGCGGGGACACTGGTGACGGAGGTACGGGCGCGGCTGGCGGAGTAGGCGGGACCCGGCCTCCCCTACGGCACCCGGCCCCCTACGGCACCCGCGCCGCCCACGGGTGCCGACCGGAGCCCGGCCGGCCCCCGCACCGGTCCTCGGTCCGGCCGCCGCGGCCGGGCGCGGCACCCTCACCGGCCTCCTGCGGCCCCGAGTCGCCCCCGGGGGCCTCACCCGGAGCCCGAGTGGCACCGGGCGCGGGCCCTCGGCCCAGCCCGCTGCCGCCCGGCGCGGCACCCGTACCGGCCCCTGCGGCAGCCCCACCGCACCCCGACGGCCTCAGCCCCTACGGCACCCGCGCCGTCCACTCCGGTGTGCCGAACTTCGACCGGGCCAGTTCTTCCGCGCGGGCCATCTCCTCGTCCGTGACCTTGCCGTTCTCCAGTCCGTACCGGCTCCGGAACGAGCCGATCATCCGGTCGATGACCGCCTCCCGCGCCAGGCCCGTCTGGCGGCGCAGCGGGTCGACCCGCTTCTTCGCGCTCCTGGTGCCCTTGTCGGAGAGCTTCTCCTTGCCGATGCGCAGGACGTCCGTCATCTTGTCGGCATCGATGTCGTACGCCATCGTCACGTGGTGCAGCACCGCCCCGCCCGACTCGCTGACCACGCGCTTCTGTGCGGCGCCCGCGATCTTGCCGGCGTCGGTGGCGATGTCGTTGAGCGGCTGGTACCAGGCCTTCACCCCCATGTCGCCGAGCGCGCCGAGCACCCAGTCGTCCAGGTAGGCGTAGCTGTCCGCGAAGGAGAGGCCCTGGACGAGGGCGGTGGGGACGGAGAGGGAGTACGTGATCGTGTTGCCGGGCTCGATGAACATCGCGCCGCCGCCGCTGATCCGGCGCACCACCTGGATCCCGTGGCGTTCGGCGCCCGCCGGGTCGACCTCGTTGCGCAGCGACTGGAAGCTGCCGATGACGACGGCCGGGGCGCCCCACTCCCAGACGCGGAGGGTGGGCGGGCGGCGGCCGGCCGCGACCTCGGTGGTGATCACCTCGTCGAGCGCCATGTGCAGGGCGGGGGCCTGCGGGGCCTCGTGGACGAGCTGCCAGTCGTAGTCCGTCCAGTCGGTGGCGTGCGCGAGGGCGCGGCGGACGGCGACGGCGATCCCTTCGGCGGTGAGGCCGAACATCACCGTGCCCTCGGGGAGCGCCGCTTCGATGCGGGCGGCCAGTCCGGCGGCGTCTGTGTCGGCGGGGGCGCCTTCGAGGGCCCGGTTGATGGCGAGGATCGCCTCGTCGGGTTCGAGGAAGAAGTCGCCCGCCACGCGTACGTTGCGCAGTGCGCCGCCCTCGACGTCCAGGTCGACGACGACGAGCTTGCCGCCGGGGACCTTGTATTCACCGTGCACCGTGCTGCCTCCGCGATTCGTCGTTTGCGGTTATTGATTGATCAATGTCCGACTCATCCGAGAATCGGGCGTGCGGAGTGACAACGCAAATTCCGTGACCTTCATTCCGCGTGTCACGCGAGGGGCGTGAGGCATGCGGTGTGGCTCACGAGGTGGTCGATATGCGTCGCCAAATGATCGGAAGCAGGCGCATCATGGCCCGATGACCACTCCTGACGCCGCCTCCGGAACCGCCGCTCCCGCCCTGCTCCTGGTCGACCTGATGCCCCGGGTGCTCGGCCTCCCGCTCGCCCCGTACGACGGTGAACTGGTGCTGCGCCGGTGCCGTGCGCTGGCCGCCGACTTCCGGGCCCGGGGGCTGCCCGTCGTACAGATACGGGTGGACCGGCCGGGCGTCGCCGAGCAGCCGCCGGGGAGCGGCTTCGCCGAGGAACTCGTCGGCCCGGACGACGTGATCGTGGTCAAGCGGACCCTCGGCGCCTTCCAGGGGACGGCCCTGCACGAGGAGTTGGGCAGGCGGGGCGTGCGCACCGTGGTGGTCGCCGGGGTGGCGACCACGATGGGGGTGGAGTCCACCGCGCGGGCCGCGCTCGACCTCGGCTACGAGGTGGAGTTCGCCGCCGACGCCATGTCCGGCCTCGCCGCCGACGAGCACGACTTCACCGTGGAGCGGATCTTCCCCCGCCTGGGCACGGTGCGGAACGCCGCCGCGTACCGCGCGCACCCCTTCGTGCCCGCGGGCTTCGTGGTGCCGCGCACGCTGGACGCCGGTGAGTTCCGGCTCGTACCGCTCGGGCCCGAGCACAACGCGCAGGACCTCGCGGCCTGGACGTCCAGCATCGACCACATCCGCAAGACCCCCGGATTCGAGGGGAACTGGCCTCCCGCCGTCGGCGTGGAGAGCACGGAGAACCTGCGCGACCTGCAACGGCACGCGCGTGACTTCGCGGACCGCTGCGGATTCGCGTACGCCGTCCTCGACCGGGCCGCTGACACGGTGATCGGCAGTGTCTACATCTGCCCGGACCGGGAGGCCCCCGGGACGGCGAGCGTCAAGTCGTGGGTGAGCGCGGACCGCGCCGGGCTGGACGGGCCGCTGGCCGAGGCGGTGACGGGCTGGCTGGAACGGTCGTGGCCGTTCGACACCGTCGCCTACCGCTGAGGACGAGGCCCGCCGAGGGGGCAGAGCCCACCAGGGCAGAGCCCCACCAGGGCAGAGCCCGACCAGGAACAGGCCCGACCAGGAACAGGCCCGATCAGGAACAGGCCCGCCGAGGAACAGGCACCGCCCAGGAAGAGGACCGCTCATGTTCACCACCCGCCCCACGCTCCGCGGCACCTTCGGCATGGTGTCCAGCACCCACTGGCTCGCCTCGCAGTCCGCGATGGCCGTCCTGGAGGACGGCGGCAACGCCTTCGACGCGGCTGTCGCCGCCGGCTTCGTCCTGCACGTCGTCGAACCGCACCTCAACGGACCGGCGGGCGAGGTGCCCATCCTGCTCGCCCCGGCCGGGGGCGAGGTGCGCGTGCTGTGCGGCCAGGGGCCCGCGCCCGCGGGGGCGGACATCGCGCACTACCGGGGACTCGGCCTCGACCTGGTGCCCGGCACCGGCCCGCTCGCTGCCGCCGTACCGGGCGCGTTCGACGCCTGGATGGTGCTGCTGCGCGACCACGGCACCAAGTCCCTCGCCCAAGTGCTGCGTTACGCGATCGAGTACGCCGAGAACGGCCACCCGCCGGTCGCCCGCATCGCGGACACCGTCGAAACGGTGCGGGAGCTCTTCGAGACGGAGTGGACCAGCTCCGCGGAGATCTACCTGAAGGACGGCCGGGCGCCGTCCGGCACGGGCCTGCTGCGCAATCCCGCCCTGGCGGCCACCTGGCGGCGGATCCTCCGCGAGGCAGCGGCGCCGGGCCGTGCCCGCGAGGCCGAGATAGACGCCGCACGGGCGGTGTGGCGCGAGGGGTTCGTCGCCGAGGCGCTCGTCGCCCAGGCCGCCCGGCCGACCATGGACACCAGCGGGCGCCGCAACACCGGCACCCTGGCCGCGGCCGACCTGGCCCACTGGTCGGCGCGGTACGAGGCCCCGACGACGTACGACTGGAACGGCTGGACCCTGTGCAAGGCGGGCGGCTGGAGCCAGGGCCCCGCGTTCCTGCAACAACTGGCGCTGCTGCCCGAGGAGTTGCCGCCGTACGGCAGCGCCGCGTACGTCCACCTCCTGGTGGAGGGCGGCAAACTGGCGATGGCCGACCGGGAGGCCTGGTACGGCGACGCGCAGCCGGTGCCGCTCGACGACCTGCTCTCCTGCGACTACAACGAGGGCCGCCGCGAACTGGTGGGGGAGCGGGCGTCGTACGAACTCAGGCCCGGCAGCCCCGGCGGCCGGCCCCCTCGGCTCAGCGCGCACGCACGCGCGGTGGCGGTCGGCGCAGCCGCACGACCGACGGACACGGCCCCGGCGGCGGGCGTCGGCGAACCGACCGTCGCACGCCACACCCGGCACGGCGATCCCGGCGGTCCCACGGCCACGGGCCCCGGCCACCGGGGCGCACCGACCGCCGCCCGGCACGGCGATCCCGGTGAGCCGACCGTCGCGTCCGACGGGTCCACCCGGGGCGACACCTGCCACCTCGACATCGTCGACCGCTGGGGAAACATGGTCGCGGCCACCCCCAGCGGTGGCTGGCTCCAGTCCAACCCCGTCGTTCCCGAGCTGGGCTTCCCGCTCGGCACCCGGCTCCAGATGGCCTGGCTCGACCCCGGCCTGCCCAACTCGCTCACCCCGGGCCGCCGCCCCCGCACCACCCTCACCCCGTCGCTCGCGCTGCGCGACGGGGTGCCGGTGCTGGCGTTCGGCACACCCGGCGGCGACCAGCAGGACCAGTGGCAGCTGCACTTCTTCCTGGCCGTGGCGTACGGCGGGCTCGGCCTCCAGGAGGCGATCGACGCCCCGAACTGGCACCAGGACTCCTTTCCGGGCTCCTTCTACCCGCGCACCATGCTGCCCGGCTCCCTCACCGTCGAGTCACGGATCGGCGCGGCGACGGTCGAGGCACTGCGGGCCCGGGGGCACGCGGTGACCGTGGGAGGGGAGTGGTCGGAGGGGCGGCTGTGTGCGGTGGCCAGGGACCCGGCGACGGGCGTGCTGTCGGCGGCGGCGAACCCCCGGGGAATGCAGGGATACGCCGTGGGGCGGTGACCGGCTCCGGAATGTCGTAGCGGCGTGCTTTGCTGGAGACATGATCGAGAACACGCTTGTCGCCCAGGTCGAGGCAGCCGTGCGCAAGGCCGCCGCCGACGAGATCATGCCGCGCTTCCGGCAGCTCGCCGAGCACGAGGTGATCGTCAAGAACGGCCCGCACGACCTGGTCACGGTCGCCGACCGGGGAGCCGAGGAGCACCTCACCGCCGCGCTCACCGTGCTGCTGCCCGGCTCCGTGGTGGTCGGCGAGGAAGCGGTCCACGCGGACCCGTCGCGGTACGAGGCGATACGGGGCGATGCCCCGGTGTGGATCGTCGACCCGGTCGACGGCACCCGGGACTTCGTCCGCGGGGACCCGGGCTTCTGCACGCTGGTGGCGCTGGCGCACGGCGGCGAGGTCCAGGCGTCGTGGACGTACGCCCCGGCCACGGACCGGATGGCGGTCGCGGTACGGGGCCGGGGCGCCCACCTCGACGGGGTGCGGCTGCGGGCGGGCGCACCGGACCCCGGGGCACCGCTGCGGGTCGCGATGTCGCACCCCGACTACACGACGGGCGCGCAGAAGAAGGCGCTGCTGGGGCTGCGCGCCGAGGGGGTCGAGGCCCGGCCGTGCGGTTCGGCGGGGCTGGAGTACCTGGCGGTGGCCGAGGGGAAGCTGGAGGCGGTGGCGTTCAGCTGGGAACTGGCCTGGGACCACGCGGCGGGACTGCTGCTGGTGGAGGAGGCGGGCGGCACGGACCTGACCCTGACCGGAGACCGGTACCGCATCGCCGGCCCGAACGCGCTCCCCTTCACGGCGGCCCGAGACCCGCGAACGGCCGAGGCGGTCCGCGCCCTCCTCCTGACGGACGGCTAACCCCTCAAGGGCGCGATGCCAGCAACCCCGCCAGCACATGCCGCGCCTTCTCACCCATCGTGGCATTCACCGTGCGGTACGCCCTCAGCTCGTTGAGCGCGACCGACAGCGCCCAGCCACGCCCCCGCCGCCAAGCCGCCTCGTCGGCCCCCGGCCCGGTCCCCGTCGCCTCGCGGAACGCCGCGTGCGCGGCCGGGGCCAGCAGGTACCAGGCCGCGATCAGATCGACCGCACGGTCACCCAGCCCCATGCAGCCGAAGTCGATGACGGCCGTCAGGCGTCCGTCCGCGACCAGCACGTTGCCCGGCTGGAGGTCGGCGTGGATCCACACCGGCGGACCGACCGGGTCCGCCGCCGCACGCGCGTCCTCCCACACCCGCAGTGCCGCGTCCGCGTCGATCTCCGCGGCCAGCTCCGCGACGGCCTCGCGGGTGGACGCGTCGCGGTCGGCGAGCGTCTCGCTGCGGTACGAGCGCGGACCGCCCGCGGGGTCGATCTTCTGGAGCGCGGAGGTGAAGGCGGCCAGGTCCCCGGCCAGCGCCTCGCCTCCGTCGGCCACGTCCGGGTTCGACCCGTCGAGCCAGCGGTAGACGCCCCAGGGCAGCGGGAATCCGGGCGCGGGTTCACCGTCGGCCAGCGGTGCCGGGATCGGCACCGGCAGGGCGGGGGCGAGCCTCGGCAGCCACTGCCGCTCGGTCAGGATGTCCTGGGCCGCGCCCTCGTGGCGGGGGAGCCGCACCACCAGGTCGGGGCCCAGCCGGAACATCGCGTTGGCGGTGCTCTCCGCCCCGGCCGCCACCACCGGCAGCCCGGCCCACTGCGGGAACTGGTCGCGGACCAGGCCACGTACCAGAGCCACCAGGCCCTCGTCCGGCACCAGCGTCTCCTCCGGCACCGGTGTTTCCTCCGGCACCAGCGTCTCCTGCGGCACCGAAGCCTCGTCGGGCACCAGCGTCTCGTCCGTCGTCATACGTGCCTTCCGGGCAGTTGAGGGGAGGGGGAGGGTGGGACAGCGCGGCCCACCGTAGCCCTCCCGCACCGCTCAGAACAGCAGGTTTTCCTCCCGCGCCCCGCCTCCCGGCAGCCCGCCCTCCAGCTCCAGCAGCGCCCGCTTGCGCTCCAGGCCGCCGCCGTATCCCGTCAGGCTGCCGTCCGCGCCGATCACCCGGTGGCACGGCACCACGATGCTGATCGGGTTCTTTCCGTTGGCGAGCCCGACCGCGCGCGACGCGCCCGCCCTGCCCAACTGCTCGGCGAGCTGGCCGTACGTACGGGTCTCGCCGTACGGAATCGTGCGCAGCGCCTCCCACACGGTCCGCTGGAACGGCGTTCCCGCCAGGTGGACCGGCAGGCTGAACTCGGTCAGCTCGCCCGCGAAGTAGGCGTTCAGCTGCGCGACGACCTCGGGGAACGGCGTCTCGTCCCGGTCGCCGAAGGTCTCCGGCGGCGGCATGTGGCGGTGGTCGACCATGTAGATCGCCGACAGGACGCCACCGGTCGCGACGAGGGTCAACGGGTCGTACGGGCTGTCGATGACGGTGTGCTGCTTGGGTGCGGACACGGCGGTCGCGCCTCCTACCGGGGAAGGTGATTGATCGGGTGGCTGTCGGTCGCCCACAGGTACTGCACGGCGTACGCCCGCCACGGCCGCCACCGGGCGGCCCGCGCGGTGAGTGCCGCCGGCGTGTGCGGCAGCCCCAACTCCTGCGCGGCGCGCCGGATTCCGAGGTCGGACGGCAGGAAGGCGTCCGGGTCGCCGAGCGCCCGCATCGCGATGACCTCGGTCGTCCACGGACCGAAGCCGGGCAGCGCGAGGAGCTGCGCCCGCGCCGCGTCCCAGTCGCTGTCCAGGTCGAGGGCCAGCGAACCGTCCGCGAGCGCACCCACCAGCGTCGTCAGCGTGGTCCGTCTGCTGCGCGGCAGCGCCAGCGACTCCGGGTCCAGCTGTGCCAGCGCCTCGGCGGACGGGAAGAGATGGGTCAGACCGCCGCCCGCCGGGTCCTCCACCGGCTCGCCGTACGCGGCCACCAGCCGGGCCGCGTGGGTGCGCGCCGCCGCCGTCGACACCTGCTGCCCCAGCACCGCCCGTACGGCGAACTCGGCGGCATCCGTCGTGCGCGGCACCCGCCGCCCCGGCGCCTTGTCCACCAGCGGCGCCAGCAGCGGGTCCGCGCGCAGCCGCTCGTCCACGGCCACCGGGTCGGCGTCCAGGTCCAGCAGCCAGCGGCACCGGCTGATCGCCTGCGTCAGGTCCCGCAGATCGGTCAGCGCGAGGACGGCGGCGATGTGGTCGGGCCGCGGGGTGAGCGTGACGATGCCGTGCCCGTACGGGAGCCGCAGGGTGCGCCGGTAGGAGCCGTCCCGCCACTCCTCCACCCCCGGCACCCCGGTCGCCGCCAGATGCCCGAACAGGTTGGACGGCTCCAGCGGCGCCCGGAACGGCAGCCGCAGCGACAGCGCGCCCGGTGTCTGCGGCAGGTTCCCGCGCCCGCGCGCCCGCAGCTGCGTCGGCGACAGGGCGAAGACCTCGCGGACCGTGTCGTTGAAGGCGCGGATCGACGAGAACCCGGCCGCGAACGCGATGTCCGCCATGGACAGCCCGGTCGTCTCGATCAGCACCCGTGCAGTCTGCGCCCGCTGGGCCCGCGCCAGGGCCAGCGGCCCCGCCCCCAGCTCGGCGAGCAGCTGCCGCTCGATCTGCCGGGTCGAATACCCCAGCCGCCTCGCCAGCCCCGGCACCCCCTCCCGGTCCACCACCCCGTCCCGCACCAGACGCATGGCGCGGGCGACGACATCGGCGCGCGCGTTCCACTCCGGCGATCCCGGGCTGGTGTCCGGCCGGCACCGCTTGCAGGCCCGGAACCCGGCCTGCTGGCAGGCCGCGGCGCTCGGGTAGAACGTCATGTTCTGCGGCTTGGGAGGCACCACGGGACAGCTGGGACGGCAGTAGATGCCGGTGGTCAGAACGGCGGTGAACACCCAGCCGTCGAACCGTGCGTCCTTGGACTGCACGGCCCGTACGCAGCGCTCGGTGTCGGTGTGCATGGCGGAAGGCATGACTCAAGGATGGGCGACGGGGCAGCGGGTCGGCTGGCGGAAATCCGACATGGACGTGGGGCGGCCAGGGGCCGGGTCACGGCCCGGCCCCGCCGAGGTTCACCCGGTCCCGTGCAGCGCCCGCGCGAAGTGCTCGTACGCCTGCCTGTCGAAGAGCACGAACCGCACCTCGGTGAGCGGCGGCCCGGCCGCCTCCCGGCAGGCGGTCACCGCGATCCGCGCCCCGTCGTCCATCGGCCAGCCGTACACCCCCGTGGAGATCGCCGGGAACGCGACGGTCCGCGCGCCCAGCTCCACCGCGACCCGCAGCGACTCCCGGTAGCAGGACGCCAGCAGGTCCGACTGGTCGGCCTCCCGGCGGTACACCGGGCCCACCGTGTGCACCACGTGCCGGGCGGGCAGGTTTCCGGCCGTGGTCGCCACCGCGCGCCCGGTCGGCAGGCCCTTGCCGTAGTGCGAGGCCCGCAGCCTGCGGCAGTCGGCGAGGACCGCCGGGCCGCCCCGCCGGTGGATCGCCCCGTCCACACCGCCCCCGCCGAGCAGCGAGGAATTGGCGGCGTTCACCACCACGTCGACGTCCTGCTCGGTGATGTCGCCCCGGACGAGGGTGATCCGGACCGTCGACCCGGGCGCCGTCATGACAGCGACGCCAGCAGGGCGGGCAGCGAACTGCCGATGGGTTCGCGGATCACCTGGTCGGCCCGGTCGTCGAACGGGGTCGGCCGGTCGTTCACGACGATCGTCCGCGCGCCGTTGTCCGCCGCCAGCCCCGGAAAGGCCGCGGCCGGGTGGACCTGGAGGGTGGTGCCCACCACGATGAAGACCTCGCTCGCCCTGGTGACGGCCACCGCCTCGGCCAGCACCCCGTCGTTCAGGTGCTCGCCGAACAGCACCGTCGACGACTTCAGGACGCCGCCGCACTCCAGGCACCGCGGATCGGCCTCACCCGCCTCGACCCGGGCCACGGCCCCGGTCATCGGGGTGCGCGCCCCGCAGTCCGTGCACGTCACCGACCGCGCGTTGCCGTGCAGTTCGATCACCTTGCGCTCGGGCAGCCCGGCCGCCTGGTGCAGCCCGTCCACGTTCTGGGTGATCACCCGCACCGCCACGCCGGAGCGCCGGTCCAGCTCGGCGACCGCCCGGTGGGCGGCGTTGGGGACCGCGTTCAGCAGGATGTGGGTACGGCGCACCTGCCAGGCGCGGCGGCGGACCTCCGGGTCGTTCATGTAGTGGTCGTACGTGGACATCTTCTCGGCCTCGGGGTCGCGCACCCACACGCCGTCCGGCCCTCGGTAGTCGGGGATGCCCGAGTCGGTCGAGATGCCGGCGCCGCTCAGGATCGTCACGAGTGTCATGCCGCGAGGTTAGGACGGGACCGGCACGCGGGCGAACGCAATTTCCGGGTCGGCCGCGGCTCCGTCACCGCCGTGAACAGGGCGGACGGGAGCGGCGGTTGCCGTCCCGGCCGCCGCCGCACACGGCGGGGGTCACCCGGACCGCTCCAGCTGGGAGTCGATCAGGGTGTCGCCGGTCTCGGTGCGGTAGTAGAGCACCGAGCGCCCGGCCCGGCGGCGGCGTACCAGCCGGGCGTCGAGCAGCACCTTCAGATGGCGGCCCACCGAACCCAGCGCGAGACCGGTCAGGGCGACCAGCTGGGTGGTGCTCTTGGGGGAGCCGAGGAGAGCGAGCAGGTGTGCGCGGGCCGGGCCGAGCAGTGCGCCCAGCGCGTCCAGTGACGGCGGCCGGTCCGGCTCGGCCAGCGCGCCCGCGCACGGGTACACCACCGCGTACCGCTGCCGCCCCTCCCACGCCACCCAGCTCGTCGAGAAGGAGACCGGGACGAACAGCAGCTGCGCCCCGGAGATCTCGCGCGGCGGATAGTCGCGGGTGTTGATCTGGAGCCGGTCGCCGCCCAGCCAGCGCATCCCCGGCAGCATGTCGTCCAGCGCCGCCGCCCAGCCGCCCCGGCTCAACTGCGCGGTGCGTGACACGACATCGGCCTCCAGCACCCGGCGGCGGCGCGGCCACTGCGGCAGCACCATCTCCTCCCACACCCACTCCAGCAGGTCCGCGGCACGGTCCGCGAGGTCGGTACGGTGCAGGGCGGCGGGCGGCGGCCCCTCCAGGGCCACGGTCAGGTCGTCGAGCACCGCGTCGGGCGGGGCGGCCCGCATCCTGGCCAGCTCCCGGGCGAAGGTCTGCTCCCCGTCGGCGAGCGGGGTGGGGGTGATGAAGTCGGCGTTCCAGGTCGGCCGGAAGGCGCACTCCAGCAGCAGGGCGGTGATCGGGTCGTCGGCCAGCCGCTGCCGAAGCGCCGGGGAATGGGCGTCCCGCCAGGCGCGCTCGCCGGGATGGGCGAGGGGCCTCTGCAGCCACATCAGCAGCTTCAGGCTCGAAATCACCTCGGTGAGCGGGGAGATGACGAACCGTCCGCCCGCCAGGGTGTCGGCGTTGACCTGCCACCAGCCCATCCGGCTCCCTCCTTCGGATCCGCCCGCCCACTCGCCCGGGGCCGCGTCGGCCTGCCCCGGGTGTGGTTCCCGCCCGGGACCTTTCGCCCCTGTGCGAAACATTAACCCCGTCCGCCACGGGCTGCCGAGACTCGTGCCCATGCAGACCTACCGTGAGCTGTTCCGGCAGCGCGAGTTCACTCCGCTGTTCCTCACCGTCTCCGTGAAGTCGGCGGCGCAGACCGTCACCGGTCTCGCCCTCGGCACCCTCGTCTACACCCGCACCGGGTCGCCGCTGCTGTCCTCGCTGGCGATGTTCGGCCCCTCGCTGGCCCAACTGGTCGGCGCGACGACCCTGTTGTCCGCCGCCGACCGGCTGCCGCCGCGCGCCGCGCTCACCGGCCTGGGGGTGGTCCTCGGCCTGGCCGCAGCCGTCCAGGCGATTCCCGGGCTGCCGGTGTGGGCGGCCTTCGCCGTGCTGCTGGCGCTCGGCGTACTGGCCTCGCTGGGCGGGGGCATCACCTACGGGCTGCTCCACGAGATCCTCCTGCGCCGGGGCTTCCTGATCGGCCGCTCCGTGATGAACATGTCCAACGGCACCATGCAGATCCTCGGCTTCGCCGTCGGCGGTCTGCTCGTCCAGGCGCTCTCGCCCCGGGGCGCGCTGCTCGTCGGCGCGGGCCTCTACCTCATCTCCGCGGCGTTCGCCCGGTTCGGCCTGAGCCGCCGGCCGCCGCGCGCCGCGGGCCGTGCCTCGGTCGCCGAGACCTGGCGGACCAACGCGCTGCTCTGGGCGTCGAAGCCGCGCCGCTACGTCTATCTCGCGCTGTGCGTACCCAACGGGCTGATCGTCGGCTGCGAGTCGCTGTTCGTGCCGTACGCACCGCAGCAGGCGGGCCTGCTGTTCGCCTTCGCGGCGGGCGGGATGCTCATCGGCGACACGCTGGTGGGGCGCTTCGTCCCGGCCGGCTGGCGGGCCAGGGGCGGACCGTTGCTGCGGCTGCTGCTCGCCGCCCCCTACCTGGTGTTCTTCCTGCACCCCGCGCTGCCGTTCGCCCTGGTCACGGTGCTCGTCGCGTCGATCGGGTTCGCGGCGACCCTGCTGCTCCAGGAACGGCTGATGGCCCTGACCCCCGACGAGCTCAGCGGCCACGCGCTGGGTCTGCACACCTCCGGGATGCTCACGATGCAGGGAGTGGGGGCGGCGCTGGCGGGCGGCGTCGCGCAGCTGACCTCACCGGCGACGGCGATGACGGTACTGGCCGCTGCCTCGGTCGCGGTGACGCTGCTGCTGGAGCGCGGTCTGCGCTCCGGCCGTACGACCGACGGGGGAGCGGCACGGCGCACCGGCGCACCTGCCCCCACCGCCGGGGGCGGCGCACCGACCGCCCCTGCGACACCGTCCGTCCACGCCCCGGCTCCGGGCCCCGAGAGCTGACCGGCACGCCGCGCGCCCCCGCCCCGTACCCCGGTGGGCTACTCCGGCCGCCGCCCGTCCACCAGCTCCACCGCGCCCGTCCCGTCCGCCAGGGCCGCGAGCGCCGCCAGAACGCGGTCGCCCAGCGAGCCCAGGGCGTACGTGCGCACCTCGTCCACCGGCACCAGCCGCCAGGACAGCAGTTCCTCCTCCTGCACCCGGATCGCCGCCAGCCGCTCGGCGTCCAGCACCCCGCCGTCGAAGAGGTAGGCGGCGATCGGCGGGCGGCCCTTGCCCCGCGCCCAGTCGGCGACCAGCAGCCGCCCCGGCTCGACGTCCAGCCCGATCTCCTCCAGCGTCTCCCGGCGCGCCGCCTGCCGGGGCGTCTCCCCGGTGTCGGACTCGATGGTCCCGCCGGGCAGCGCCCAGCCCTCGCGGTAGTTCGGCTCCACCATCAGCACCCGCCCCTCGGCGTCCCTGAAGAGGACCGCGGCGGCGGCGAGGGCACGGGGGAGCGAGGCGATGTACGTGGCGTACTCGGTCAGTTCTTGGGTCACCCGGGAAGCCTAGGGGGTGGCCGGTGAGCGCACTCGCGATCACCGGCGAAGGAGGCGGGGTGCGAACGTGGCGAAGGGGCGCGGGAGACATCTCCCGCGCCCCTTCGCCGTCCGCGTGCGGACGGCCCGCAGCGGGAAGTCCGTGGTCCGTGCGGGACCTCAGTCGTCGGTACGGGACTTCGCCGCCCGCCGCAGCCGGGGGTGCCGCCGGTCCGTGCCCTGCTCGGTCATCGCGTCGCCGACCATCGTGCGTACCGCGTCGCGCAGCCCGTGCAGGGCCTGGTGGCGGGCCGGCCCCGCGCCCGGGTCCTCGCGCAGCTCCTTCATCAGCGCCCAGCACAGGCCGAGCATCACCAGGACGAAGGGCAGCGCCACCAGGATCGTCGCCGTCTGGAGCGAGTTGAGGCCGCCCGCGACGAGCAGGCCCGCCGCCACCGCCGCCATCAGCACGCCCCACAGCACCACCAGCCAGGTCGGTGGGTGCAGCGCGCCCCTGGCCGTCAGTGAACCCATCACCAGGGACGCCGAGTCGGCACTCGTCACGAAGTACGTCATCACCAGCAGCATCGCGATGACCGAGGTCACCGTGCCCAGCGGCAGCGCGTCCAGCAGCGCGAACAGCGACGCCTCCGCGCCGTCCTTCACCGAGGCCGCCATGTCCGCCACCCCGGTCTGGTCGAGCCGCAGGGCGGAGCCGCCCATCACGCAGAACCACACCATCGTCGCGCCGCTCGGCACCAGGAGCACGCCGATCAGGAACTCGCGGATCGTGCGGCCCCGGGAGATCCGGGCGATGAACGTGCCGACGAACGGGGCCCAGGACAGCCACCACGCCCAGTAGAAGATCGTCCACTTGCCCAGCCAGTCGCTCTCGCCGAAGGCCCCGGTACGGGTGGCCATGGGCAGCAGGTGGTTGAGGTAGCTGCCGACCGAGGCGGGGATCGCGTCCAGGATGTACACGGTCGGGCCGAGCACGAACACGAACAGCATCAGCAGCGCGGCCAGCACGATGTTCGACGTGCTCAGCCACTTCACGCCCTTGTGCAGGCCGGAGAACGCGGACAGCACGAAGGCCGCCGACAGCGAACCGATGATGATCAGCTCGACGGTCTGGCTGTCCTCGACCCCGGTGACGATGTTCAGGCCCTTGGACACCTGGAGTGCGCCCAGTCCCAGGCTCGTCGCGGTGCCGAAGACGGTCGCGAACACGGCGAGCAGATCGATGACCTTGCCCTGCCAGCCCTCGGCCCGCCGCTCGCCCAGCAGCGGCACGAAGGCCGAACTCAGCCGGTTCCCGCGCCCCTTGCGGAACGTGGCGTACGCGAGGGCCAGCCCCGCGACGCCGTAGATCGCCCAGGGGCCGAGCGTCCAGTGGAAGAAGGAGTACTCCAGGGCCGCGCGGGCGGCCTCCCCGGTCCCGGCCTTGGCGCCGCTGCCCGGGGGCGGGGTGAGGTAGTGCTGGAGCGGTTCGCCCACGCCGTAGAACATCAGGCCGATGCCCATGCCGGCGCTGAACATCATCGCGATCCAGGCCACATTGGTGAACTCCGGCTCCGCGTCGTCCACGCCCAGCCGGATCCGGCCGAACCGGCTCAGCGCGATGAACAGGCACATCACCAGGAAGATGTCGGCCGCGATGACGAAGAGCCACGCGAAGTTGGCGAGGACCCAGGCGAGCGCCGACGACGAGGCGCTCTCGAAGGAGTCCTTGCCCAGGAAGGCCCAGACGACGACGGCGGCGACGGCGAGCACGCCGATAGCAATGACCGTGTTATCCGGTTTGCCGTCCTGGAGGGAGTCGCTCCGTGTGGCGCCCGGCCCGGCCGCCGAGGGGGGTGGGTCGAGGGATTCCGTACTCATGCCGGACACCTTATGGTGCGTCATGTCCTGATTTTGACGGTTGGCGCGCCGACAGGAGAGAGGTACGGCCCCGATCACCATGGGCAGGGGGCGGGTGCGGCGGATATGGTCGGGTCGGCGCGACTGCCTGTTCGAAAGCAAGGGATGCATGGTGGCGGACGGAGCAGTACACACAGCAGTTGAGGGTCCGGGGAGCGGCGCGGCACACGTGCTCGTCGCCGCGGACAAGTTCAAGGGCTCGCTCACGGCGGTGCAGGTCGCCGAGCGGGTCACCGCCGGGCTGCGCAGAGCGGTCCCCGGCGTGACGGTCGAGGCACTCCCGGTCGCCGACGGCGGCGACGGAACGGTGGCGGCGGCCGTCGCCGCGGGCTTCGAGCGCCGCGAGGTACGGGTCACCGGCCCGCGCGGCGAGGGCCTGACGGCGGCGTACGCCTTCCGGGCCGCCGACGGCACCGCGGTGGTGGAGATGGCGGAGGCGTCCGGTCTCCAGCACCTCCCGCCGGGCGTCTTCGCCGCGCTCACGGCCACCACGTACGGCTCCGGGGAACTGCTGCGCGCCGCGCTCGACGCGGGTGCCAGGACCATCGTGTTCGGGGTCGGCGGCAGTGCGACCACGGACGGCGGAGCGGGCATGCTGGCCGCGCTCGGCGCGCGTTTCCTGGACGCGGACGGCGAGCCGGTGGGCCCCGGCGGCGGTGCGCTCGCCTCGGTGGCGACGGCCGACCTGTCCGGACTCGACGCGCGCTTCGGCGCCGGGGTCGACCTGGTGCTGGCGAGCGACGTGGACAACCCGCTGACCGGCCCCAAGGGCGCGGCGGCGGTCTACGGCCCGCAGAAGGGCGCCTCCGAGGAGGACGTGGCCACCCTGGACGCCGCGCTCGCCCACTTCGCCTCGGTGCTCGGCCCGGCGGCGGGCGGTCCCGACGTGGCGGACTCCCCGGGAGCGGGTGCCGCCGGCGGCATCGGCTACGGGGCGCTGACCGCGCTCGGCGCGCGCTTCCGCCCCGGCATCGAGGTCATGCTCGACGTCCTGGGCTTCGCCCCCGCACTGGCGCGGGCCACCCTCGTCATCACCGGCGAGGGCTCGCTCGACGCACAGACCCTGCACGGCAAGGCTCCGGCGGGCGTCGCCGCGGCGGCCCGCGCCGAGGGCATCGAGGTCGTCGCGGTCTGCGGTCGCCTCGCGCTCCCGGCCGAGGAACTCGGCAGGGCGGGAATCCGCCGCGCGTATTCCTTGAGCGCCCTGGAACCCGACCCGGCCCGCAGCATGTCCGAGGCCGGCCCCCTCCTGGAACAAGTAGCCGAACAAATCGCCCACGACTTCCTGAACTAACCCCCGCCCCGCCCCCGCCCCGCCCCACCCCCGCCCCCCTGGGCGGCGGGGCCGCCCGAGCCCCCTTGGGCGGCGGGGCCGCCCCCGGGGGCGGAACGGGCGGGCAAGGGGGCGGCCCCCGGCAGAGCCGAACCCCCACCCCGGCGGAGCCGCACCCCGTGCCCCGCCCACCCCGGCGGACCCACGGCCCCGCCGATTGTCAGTGCCTCCCCGTACAGTCCCCCCATGCCTTCGGACTCCGCGAACACACCCCCCGCGTCCCACCCGAACCCGCACGCCCCCGCGCCCACGAACCCGCCCGCACCTCACGCGCCCCACCCCGCCGACACCCACGGCCTCATCCAGGTCCGCGGCGCCCGCGAGAACAACCTGCGCAACGTGTCCGTGGACCTCCCCAAACGCCGCCTCACCGTCTTCACCGGAGTCTCCGGCTCCGGAAAGTCCTCCCTCGTCTTCGGCACCGTCGCCGCCGAATCGCAGCGGCTGATCAACGAGACGTACACCGCCTTCCTCCAGTCCTTCATGCCGAGCCTCGGCCGCCCCGACGTCGACGGACTGCACAACCTCAGCGCCGCGATCGTCGTCGACCAGGAGCGGATGGGCGCCAACTCCCGCTCCACGGTGGGCACCGCCACCGACGCGTACGCCATGCTGCGCATCGTCTTCAGCCGCATCGGGATACCGCGGATCGGCGGCGCGGGCGCCTTCAGCTTCAACGTCCCCGAGGGCATGTGCCCGCGCTGCGAAGGCATCGGCCAGGTCTCCGAGATCGCCGTGGACGAACTGGTCGACCGGGAGAAGTCGCTCAACGAGGGCGCCATCACCGTGCCCGGCTTCGCCGTCGACTCCTGGCCCTGGCAGATCATGGCCAACTCCGGCTTCTACGACCCGGACACCAGGCTCAAGGACTTCACCGAGCAGGAGTGGGCCGACTTCCTGCACAAACCGCAGGTCAAGGTGAAGGTCGGGAAGAACAACTTCACGTACGAGGGCCTGGTGGTGCGCGTGCAGCGGACCATCCTGGTCAAGGACCGCGACACCATGCAGGCCCCCACCAAGGCCTTCGTGGAGCGCGCCGTCGTCTTCGCCGACTGCCCCGAATGCGGCGGTACGAGGCTGACGCGCGCCGCCCTCTCCTCGAAGATCGCCGGGGTGAACATCGCGGAGTGCTCGGCGATGCAGATCAGCGACCTGGCCAAGTTCGTCCGGGGCATCGACGACCCCGGGGTCGCCCCGCTCCTGGCCGGCCTCCGCGACCTGCTGGACTCGCTCGTGGAGATCGGCCTCGGCTACCTCAGCCTGGACCGCCCGGCCGGCACGCTGTCCGGCGGCGAGGCCCAGCGCGTCAAGATGGTCCGCCACCTCGGCTCCCCGCTGACCGACGTGACGTACATCTTCGACGAGCCCACCACCGGCCTGCACCCGCACGACATCCGCCGGATGAACGACCTCCTGCTGCGCCTGCGCGACAAGGGCAACACCGTCCTCGTCGTCGAGCACAAGCCCGAGGTCATCCGGATCGCCGACCACATCGTCGACCTCGGCCCCGGGGCGGGCGAGGCGGGCGGCGAGCTCTGCTACAGCGGCGACCTGGCCGGACTGCGCACCTCGGGCACCCTCACCGGCGACCACCTCGCGCACCGCACCGCACTGCGCGAGGAGGTGCGCACCCCCACCGGCCACCTCTCCGTCGAGCACGCCGGCCAGCACAACCTGCGGGACGTCAGCGTCGACATCCCGACCGGTGTGCTCACCGTCGTCACCGGCGTCGCGGGCTCCGGCAAGAGCTCCCTCATCCACGGCAACCTGCCCGGCCGCGAAGGCGTCGTGATCGCCGACCAGTCACCGATCCGGGGCTCGCGCCGCTCCAACCCGGCCACCTACACCGGCCTGCTGACCCCCATCCGCAACGCCTTCGCCAAGGCCAACGGGGTCAAGGCGGCCCTCTTCAGCGCCAACTCCGAGGGCGCCTGCCAGAACTGCAACGGCCTCGGGCTGGTCTACACCGATCTCGCGATGATGGCCGGCGTCGCCTCGGTCTGCGAGGTCTGCGCCGGCAAGCGGTTCACCGCCGAGGTCCTCGCGTACATGCTGAACGGCAAGAACATCAGCGAGGTACTCGGCATGTCGGTGACCGAGGCCCACGCCTTCTTCACCACGGGCCAGACCCGCACCCTGCTCACCCGCCTCCAGGACGTCGGCCTCGGCTACCTCCGCCTCGGCCAGCCCCTCAACACGCTCTCCGGCGGCGAGCGGCAGCGGATCAAGCTGGCGATCCACATGGCGGAGAAGGCGGCGACGTACGTCCTGGACGAACCGACGACCGGTCTGCACATGGCCGACGTCGACAAGCTCCTCGCCCTGCTCGACCGGCTCGTCGACGACGGCAACACGGTGATCGTCATCGAGCACCACCAGGCGGTGATGGCCCACGCGGACTGGCTGATCGACCTCGGACCCGGCGGCGGCCACGACGGCGGCCGGGTGGTCTTCACCGGCACCCCGGCCGAGCTGGTCGCCCGGGGCGACACCCTGACCGCCCAGCACCTGCGGGAGTACGTCCACGGCGAGGACTGACCCCGGCCCGCGCGGGCGGGCGGCACCGGGGCACAACCCCGCCCCGTGCCGCCCGCCCGACGTTCCCGGCCCCCGGCGGGCGGGGCGAAAGGCCCCGGCTAGAGTTCTCCGTCATGCCGGAACCATGGGTCAATTCCGCCGAGCGCATCGGTGCGGACCTCCATCTGAACCTCCCCGCCGAGAAGGGCGGCCGGCAGGCCGCGCTCACCCGCGCGCTGCGCGAGGCGATCCGCGAGGGCAGGCTCGCCCCGGGCACCCGGCTGCCGCCCTACCGCTCCCTCGCCGCCGACCTCGGCATCGCCCGCAACACCGTGGCCTCCGCCTACGCCGAGCTGGTCGCCGAGGGCTGGCTGGCGGCCCGGCAGGGCTCCGGCACCCGGGTCGCCGAGCGCGCCGCGCCGCCCCGGCCCGTACCCGCCGCCAGAAAGGCCCCCCAGGCGCCGCCGCGGCCCGCGCACGACCTGCGCCAGGGACAGCCGGACGCGGCGTCCTTCCCGCGCACCGCCTGGCTCGCCGCGGCACGGCGGGCACTGACGGCCGCGCCCCACGAGGCGTTCGGCCCCGGCGACCCCCGGGGCCGGATCGAGCTGCGCCGGGCCCTGGCCGAGTACCTGGCCCGCGCCCGGGGCGTGCGCACCACCCCCGACCGCATCGTCGTCTGCTCGGGCTTCGCCCACGCCCTGCGGCTGCTGTACGGGGGCGTACTGCGCGGCCCGCTGGCCGTGGAGGAGTACGGCCTGCCCTTCCACCGCGACCTGCTGGGCACCGCCGGGGTGCGGACCGTACCCCTCGGCATCGACGAGCGGGGTGCGCGGACGGCCGAGCTGGGAGCCCACAAGGGCCTGCGGGCGGTGCTGCTCACGCCCGCGCACCAGTTCCCGACCGGCGGACCGCTGCACTCCGAGCGGCGGGCGGAGGCCGTCGACTGGGCCCGCGCCCGCCGGGCGCTGGTGCTGGAGGACGACTACGACGGAGAGTTCCGCTACGACCGCGAGCCGGTCGGCGCCGTGCAGGGGCTGGACCCGGAGCGGGTGGTGTACCTCGGCTCGGTCAGCAAGAGCCTGTCGCCCGCGGTGCGGCTGGGATGGATGGTGCTGCCCGAGCACCTGGTCGGGGCCGTCCTGGAGGTCAAGGGGCAGCGGGAGGCGTGGGCGAGCGTCCTGGACCAGCTCACGCTCGCCGACTTCCTGGCCTCCGGTCACTACGACCGCCACGTGCGCCGCATGCGGCAGCGCTACCGGGCGCGCCGCGACCGGCTGGTGCGGGCCCTGGCGGAGTCGGCGCCGCACATCCGCGCCACGGGGGTCGCGGCAGGGCTCCACGCGGTGCTGCGGCTGCCGCCCGGCAGCGAGGGCGACGCCCTGCGCGCCGCCGCGCACCAGGGCCTGGCCCTGGACGGCCTGTCGCCGTTCCGCCACCCCGGGGCGACCGCTCCGGCCCCGGACGGTCTGGTGATCGGTTACGCCACCCCGCCGGACCACGCCTACCCGGCGGCCCTCCAGGCCCTGACCAGGGCACTGGGAGCGGCGACCGGCCCGGACGGCACCGTCGTCCCGGCCGGCTAGCGCTTCACACGAAAGAGGGCCCCCGAGCCGGTTTCGCACCGGCCGGGGGCCCTCTTCGTACGACTCGTACGACGTTCCGAAGAACTACGGCAGCTGAGCCGCCCGCGCCTCGCGGCGGTTGTCGCGGAACGTGTTCACCCGGCGCGCCGTGGCGAACAGCGGGATGACCGCGCCCAGGACCACCTGGAGCGCGCAGCCCGTCTGGAGGAGCAGCTGACCGCCGGGCGCGTCGAACGCCCACGCGGCGAGCAGGCCCATCGCTCCGATGATCCAGCTCAGCATCGCGACCGCGAGGATGCCCCGCGGCTTCGGGTACTCGACCCGGCTCACCATCAGCCAGGCCACACCCAGCACCGCGAGCAGCGTCGGGATGAAGGGCAGCTCCAGGAGCACGATCGAGACGACCGTCAGCGCTCCGAAGGGGCTCGGCATGCCCTGGAACATGCCGTCCTTCATCGCGACCACCGAGAATCTGGCCAGGCGCATGATCACGGCCAGTAGCACCACGATCGCCGCGAGTGCCGCCACCTTCTGCTGCGCGTCGTCGGCGACCATGCCGTACACGAGCACGAAGTAGGCGGGGGCCAGGCCGAAGCTGATCAGGTCGGACAGGTTGTCCAGCTCGGCGCCCATCGGCGAACTGCGCAGCTTGCGGGCCACCAGGCCGTCGCACAGGTCGAAGATCGCGGCGAGGAGCATGAGGATCACGGCGGTGGCGGCGCTGTTGCGCGCCATGCCGGTCTCCTGGCTGCCCTGGAGGTGCGGGATGAGGATTCCGGTGGTGGTGAAGTACACCGCCATGAATCCGCACGTCGCGTTACCGAGTGTGAGGGTGTCCGCTATCGACAGCCTCAGACTGAGCGGCATGTCCTCCGCGTCGTCGGAGGCACCCTCGCCCCCGGCCTCCGGAGCCCAGCCGGCCTGCGTCTCTGGATCAGTCACGGTCAATTCGGGTCACCCCCGCGGTAGTCGTTTGGCCTACCTCGACCGCGACCTCGACACCTTCCGGAAGGTAGATGTCCACGCGCGATCCGAAGCGGATCAGACCGATCCGCTCACCCTGCTCGACCTTGGTCCCCTGCGGGAGGTAGGGCACGATGCGGCGGGCCACAGCGCCTGCGATCTGCACCATCTCGATGTCGCCGAGCTCGGTGTCGAAGTGCCAGACAACGCGCTCGTTGTTCTCGCTCTCCTTGTTGAACGCCGGAACGAAACCGCCGGGCACGTGCTCGACGGACGTCACCGTGCCGGCCAGCGGCGCGCGGTTGACGTGGACGTTCAGCGGGCTCATGAAGATGGCGACGCGGGTGCGCCCGTCCTTCCACGGCATGATGCTCTGCACCACACCGTCGGCCGGCGAGATCACCCGTCCCTGGGCGATCTCGCGCTCGGGGTCGCGGAAGAACCACAGCATCCCCGCCGCGAGAGCGGTGGTGGGAACGGCTGCGGCGGCCCAGCGGCCCGACTTGCGCGCCTTGGCCAGGGTGAGGGCCGCGGTGGCGACGGTCGGCAGGAGCCACGGCGATGCTCCGCGAGCAAGGCGAACCCTGGGGATGAGACCCGAGGAGTCGCCGTCGCGTGGTGCAGAGGTTTGGCTGTGGGGCATGGATGACCTTCGTAGCGGATGATGCCGCGCAGAGACGGGGGAGGTGGCGGCTTTCCGGCGATGGTATCGGTTGCGGGGTGCAACTGGGCAAGCCGGAAAGCGAGTCAGAGGCCGGAAGACGATGACAGGGTGTGATCTTCTTCGCGTTGAAATCTACGCAAAACGAACAATCAGCCCTGGAACCGGTATTCCTCCAGCAGGCGCCTACCAATGATCATTTTCTGGATCTCGGCGGTACCTTCACCGATCAGCAGCATGGGTGCCTCGCGGTAGAGGCGCTCGATTTCGTACTCCTTCGAGAAGCCGTATCCGCCGTGAATGCGGAACGCGTCCTCGACGACCTCCTTGCAGTACTCGGAGGCCAGGTACTTGGCCATCCCTGCTTCGAGGTCGTTTCGTTCCCCGCTGTCCTTTTTGCGTGCTGCATTCACCATCATCGCATGAGCGGCCTCGACCTTGGTGGCCATCTCGGCCAGCTTGAACTGGATGGCCTGGTGCTGGGCGATCGGCTTGCCGAAGGTGTGGCGCTGCTGGGCGTAGGAAACACCCAACTCGAAGGCACGCTGAGCGACTCCGCAGCCACGCGCCGCGACATTCACCCGGCCGACCTCTACACCGTCCATCATTTGGTAAAACCCGCGACCGGTGGTCCCACCGAGCACGCGATTGGCCGGAACACGCAGCCCGTCCATGATCAGCTCGGTCGTGTCGACGCCCTTGTAACCCATTTTGTCGATCTTGCCGGGAATGGTGAGACCCGGACGGACTTCGCCGAATCCCGCTTCCTTCTCGACCAGGAACGTGGTCATCGACTTGTGCGGCGCCGTGCCCTCGGGGTGACCCTCGTCACTCCGGCACAGCACCGCCACCAGCGTGGACGAGCCGCCGTTCGTCAGCCACATCTTCTGGCCGTTGAGCACGTACTCCTCGCCGTCGCGCACGCCCTTGGACGTGATCGCCGACACGTCCGAGCCGAGCGCCGGCTCCGACATCGAGAACGCGCCGCGCACCTCGCCCAGCGCCATCCGGGGCAGGAAGGTGTCCTTCTGCTCCTGCGTGCCGTGCTGCTTGAGCATGTACGCCACGATGAAGTGCGTGTTGATGATTCCGGACACGCTCATCCAGCCGCGTGCGATCTCCTCCACACACAGCGCGTATGTGAGAAGGGACTCACCCAGACCCCCGTACTCCTCGGGGATCATCAGCCCGAACAGGCCGAGCTCCTTGAGCCCCTCCACGATCTGCGTGGGGTACTCGTCACGGTGCTCCAGCTGCGTCGCGACCGGAATGATCTCCTTGTCGACGAAGTCCCGGACGGTCGCCAGGATTTCCTGCTGTACGTCGGTCAGACCGGCGGTCTGGGCGAGACGGGCCATGGCTACTTCTTCTCCTGGTTCTTGTCCTGGGACTTGGCCTGGACCTTGGGCTCGGGGCGGCCCGGCTGCTCTCCGCCGCGCTCCTTGATGTACGTCTCGGTGGGGACCATCACCTTGCGGCGGAAGACACAGACGACCGTGCCGTCCTGCTTGTAGCCCTTCGTCTCGACGTGGACGATTCCCCGGTCGTTCTTCGACTTCGAGGGCGTCTTGCCGAGGACGACGGTCTCGCCGTAGATCGTGTCGCCGTGGAACGTCGGCGCGATGTGCTTGAGCGACTCGACCTCCAGATTGGCTATCGCCTTGCCCGACACGTCCGGCACCGACATGCCCAGCAACAGCGAGTAGATGTAGTTGCCTACGACAACGTTCTTGCCGAAGTCGGTGGTGCGCTCCGCGTAATTGCTGTCCATGTGGAGCGGGTGGTGGTTCATGGTGAGGAGGCAGAAGAGGTGGTCGTCGTACTCGGTGACCGTCTTGCCGGGCCAGTGCTTGTAGACCGCGCCGACCTCGAACTCCTCGTAGGTGCGTCCGAACTGCATGGTGATCAGGCCTCCGGGGCTTCGAACTTCGAGGTACGGGTGAGGCCGGCCGCCCGGCCCTTGCCGGAGACGACCAGCGCCATCTTCCGGCTGGCCTCGTCGATCATCTCGTCGCCGAGCATCGCGGAGCCCTTCTTGCCGCCCGCCTCCGACGTGTAGTAGTCGTACGCGTCGAGGATCAGCTCGGCGTGGTCGAAGTCCTCCTGGGACGGCGAGAAGATCTCGTTCGACGCCTCGACCTGGCCCGGGTGCAGCACCCACTTGCCGTCGAAGCCGAGCGCGGCGGCGCGCTGCGCGACCTCGCGGTAGCCGTCCACGTTGCGGATCTGGAGGTAGGGGCCGTCGATTGCCTGGAGGTCGTTCGCACGGGCCGCCATCAGGATCTTCATCAGGATGTAGTGGTACGCGTCGGCGCCGTAGCCGGGCGGCTGCTCGCCCACGACCAGGGTCTTCATGTTGATCGACGCCATGAAGTCGGCCGGGCCGAAGATGATCGTCTCGGTGCGCGGGGACGCCTCGGCGATGGCGTTGACGTTGTTGAGGCCGCGCGCGTTCTCGATCTGCGCCTCGATGCCGATCTTCCCGACCTCGAAGCCCATCGTCTTCTCGATCTGGGTCAGCAGCAGGTCGAGCGCCACGATCTGCTGGGCGTCCTGCACCTTCGGCAGCATGATGCAGTCGAGGTTCTGGCCCGCGCCCTCGACGACGGTCACCACGTCCCGGTACGTCCACTCGGTCGTCCAGTCGTTGACCCGCACGACCCGCGTCTTGCCGGTCCAGTCGCCCTCGTTGAGGAACTTCACGATGGTGTGCCGCGCCTCGGGCTTGGCGAGCGGCGCGCAGGCGTCCTCCAGGTCGAGGAAGACCTGGTCGGCCGGGAGGCCCTGGGCCTTCTCCAGGAAGCGGGGGTTCGACCCGGGGACCGCGAGGCAGGAGCGGCGGGGGCGAAGCCGGTTGACAGTCATGCGGGGACCTCCAGAGGGTCGAGCTTGTTCGCGGTACGGATCTCGTCGACGATACGGCCGATGATCTCCGTGATCCCGAAGTCCTTCGGGGTGAAGACGGCGGCGACTCCCGCCCGCTTCAGATCGCTTGCGTCGGCGTTCGGGATGATGCCACCGACGATGACCGGCAGGTCGGCCGCGCCGGCCTCCCGGAGGCGTACGAGCACGTCGGGCACCAGCTCCGCGTGCGAGCCGGACAGGATCGACAGGCCCACGCAGTGCACGTCCTCGGCGAGGGCGGCGTCCACGATCTGCTCGGGGGTGAGCCGGATGCCCTGGTAGACCACCTCGAAGCCGGCGTCACGGGCACGCACCGCGATCTGCTCGGCCCCGTTGGAGTGCCCGTCCAGGCCCGGCTTGCCGACCAGCAGGCGCAGCCGGCCGGACCCCAGCTCGTCGGCGGTCCGCCGCACCTTCTCCCGTACGAGGGCCAGCGGGGTGCCCTCCTCGGCGGTGACGGCGACCGGCGCGGACGAGACGCCCGTCGGGGCGCGGAACTCGCCGAAGACCTCGCGCAGCGCCCCGGCCCACTCCCCGGTGGTGACACCGGCGCGCACGCACTCCAGGGTCGCCTCCATCAGGTTCTCCTGGCCGGCCGCGGCGTCCTTCAGCATGTCCAGGGCCTGGGCGGTGGACGGGAAGACCAGCGGGTCACCCAGCCCCTGCCGCTCGTTGGCCTGGTCACGGGTGGTGCGCCACTCCCCGAGGGCGGCGACCACCCGGGCCTCGACGGCCGGGTCGACGGTCATGATCGCGGCGTCCAGGTCCGAGGTGAGCGGGCTCGGCTCGGTCGCCTCGTAGGAGTTGACGCCGACGATCTTCTCCTCGCCGGACTCGATGCGGGCCCGGCGCAGCGCGTGCGAGGCCACCAGCTCCGACTTGAGGTAGCCGGACTCGACGGCGGCGAGCGCCCCGCCCATCTCCTGGATGCGGTCGATCTCGGCCAGGCACTCGTCGACGAGCGCGTCCACCTTTGCCTCGATGACGTGCGACCCGGCGAAGATGTCGTCGTACTCCAGCAGGTCCGACTCGTGCGCCAGCACCTGCTGGATGCGCAGCGACCACTGCTGGTCCCAGGGGCGGGGGAGTCCCAGCGCCTCGTTCCAGGCGGGCAGCTGGACGGCGCGGGCACGCGCGTCCTTGGAGAGGGTGACGCCCAGCATCTCCAGCACGATGCGCTGGACGTTGTTCTCCGGCTGCGCCTCGGTCAGGCCGAGCGAGTTCACCTGGACGCCGTAGCGGAAGCGGCGCTGCTTGGCGTCCTCGATCCCGTACCGCTCGCGGGTGATCCGGTCCCAGATGCGGCCGAAGGCGCGCATCTTGCACATCTCCTCGATGAAGCGGACGCCCGCGTTCACGAAGAAGGAGATACGGGCCACGACGTCGCCGCGCCGTTCGTCGGGGATCTGCCCGGACGCGAAGACCGAGTCGAGCACGGCGATGGCGGTGGACATCGCGTACGCGATCTCCTGGACGGGCGTGGCTCCTGCCTCCTGGAGGTGGTAGGAGCAGATGTTGATCGGGTTCCACTTGGGGATGTTGTTGACCGTGTAGCAGATCATGTCGGTCGTCAGGCGCAGGCTGGGTCCCGGCGGGAAGACGTGCGTCCCGCGCGACAGGTACTCCTTGACGATGTCGTTCTGCGTCGTGCCCTGGAGCCTGGAGATGTCGGCGCCCTGCTCCTCGGCGACCACCTGGTACATGGCCAGCAGCCACATGGCGGTGGCGTTGATGGTCATCGAGGTGTTCATCTGCTCCAGAGGGATGTCCTGGAACAGCCGCCGCATGTCGCCCAGGTGGGAGACCGGGACCCCGACCCGGCCGACCTCGCCGCGGGCGAGGACGTGGTCCGGGTCGTAGCCGGTCTGGGTGGGCAGGTCGAAGGCGACCGACAGCCCGGTCTGGCCCTTGGAGAGGTTGTTGCGGTACAGCGCGTTGGAGGCCTCGGCGGTCGAGTGACCGGCGTAGGTGCGCATGAGCCAGGGCCGGTCCTTCCGGCGCTCGCCGCCGGGCTGACGGTCACTCATCAGATGTCCCGGAAGCGGTTGATGGCGTCGAGGTGGGTGGCGCGCATCTCCTGGTTCCGGACGCCGAGACCTTCGCGGGGGGCGAGGGCGAGGACGCCGACCTTGCCCTGGTGGAGGTTGCGGTGCACGTCGTACGCGGCCTGGCCGGTGTCCTCCAGGGAGTACACCTTGGACAGCGTCGGGTGGATCTTGCCCTTGGCGATCAGGCGGTTGGCCTCCCACGCCTCGCGGTAGTTGGCGAAGTGCGAGCCGATGATCCGCTTCAGCGACATCCACAGGTAGCGGTTGTCGTACTCGTGCATGTACCCGGAGGTGGAGGCGCAGGTGGTGATCGTGCCGCCCTTCCTGGTCACGTACACGCTGGCGCCGAAGGTCTCGCGGCCCGGGTGCTCGAAGACGATGTCGATGTCCTCGCCGCCGGTGAACTCGCGGATGCGCTTGCCGAAGCGCTTCCACTCCTTCGGGTCCTGGGTGCGCTCGTCCTTCCAGAACTGGTAGCCCTCGGCGCTGCGGTCGATGATCGCCTCCGCGCCCATGGACCGGCAGATCTCCGCCTTCTGCTCGCTGGAGACGACGCAGATCGGGTTGGCGCCGCCGGCCAGCGCGAACTGGGTGGCGTACGAGCCGAGGCCGCCGCTGGCGCCCCAGATCAGGACGTTGTCGCCCTGCTTCATCCCGGCGCCGTTGCGGGAGACCAGCTGGCGGTACGCGGTGGAGTTGACCAGACCGGGTGCCGCGGCCTCCTCCCAGCTGAGGTGGTCGGGCTTGGGCATCAGCTGGTTGGACTTGACGAGCGCGATCTCGGCGAGGCCGCCGAAGTTGGTCTCGAAGCCCCAGATCCGCTGCTCGGGGTCGAGCATCGTGTCGTTGTGGCCGTCGGAGGACTCCAGCTCGACGGAGAGGCAGTGGGCGACGACCTCGTCGCCGGGGTTCCAGGCGTTCACACCCGGTCCGGTGCGCAGCACGACGCCCGCGAGGTCCGAGCCGATCACGTGGTACGGCAGGTCGTGACGCTTCGTCAACTCGCTGAGCCGGCCGTACCTTTCGAGGAAGCTGAAGGTGGAGACCGGCTCGAAGATCGAGGTCCAGACCGAGTTGTAGTTCACGGACGAGGCCATGACCGCCACCAGGGCCTCGCCCGGCCCGAGCTCGGGCACCGGCACGTCGTCCAGGTGGAGCGACTTGCGGGGGTCCTTCTCGCGGGTGGTGAGCCCCTCGAACATCTCCGTCTCGTCCTTGTGCACGGTGACCGCGCGGTAGGACTCGGGGAGGGTCAGGGCTGCGTAGTCCGCGGCAGTCGCTTCCTGCGACTGGATCGCGTCCAGGATTTCCTTCACGGGGTGCCTCCGGCGAAGCGTGTTGAGCGCTTGAGGGTTACGTCGGGGTGCTCGGGAGGAGCGGGGGTGGAGGTGTGCCGTCGGTTCGGCGGTGAGGGTGGTGCTGTGGCGGCGCATGTGTGGTGCGCGGGAGGGTGCCTGTGACGCAGGCGTCCGGGCGGCGCGCACCGGGAGGTGTGCGGGGACAGCCGACGTATGAGAGATCTCTGCACGCCGGCCGCCCGGACAACATCAACGTAATGGCACCGCGTGCCAACAGCAAGACACCGGGTGCCATTATTTTATGAACGATGATCGATCATTGCAGGTCAGGACCCGGATTGAGGATCAGTTCCGGGTGGCACGGAGTGCCGGATGATCGATCAGAGGGTCCGCGGGCGGGGGTACGGCCGCCCCTCCCGGCCGCCTCCAGAGGCGGCCGGGTCGCGGGCGCGCGCCGGGGCCGCGCCCGGCCCTCGGGGCATACGAGGAGGGGGCGCCGCGGTACGTGGCGGAGCCGGGGGGCGACGGTGCGGCCCCCGCTCGGGCCGAGCCGCGGTGCTCGTCGTCACCGCGCGGCGTCGCGTCCCGCACGGCGAGAAGTCCCGTGCGGCGGGAAGTCCCGTGCGTCGGGGCCGGGTCGGCCCCCGCGCACGCCACGGGGCAGGGGCCGCCCCCGTCGAGCCGGTCAGCCCTTCGCCAGGGCCCGTTCGATCGTCTGCATGATGTCCTCCAGCGGGGCGTCCGTGCGGGCCACCGTCACCAGGACCTCGCCGGAGACCGACGCCGAGGCCGCCGGGGAGACCGGGGTGCCGGGGCGGTGGCCGGCGGTGGCCTCCGGGGTGTTGCGGCCCGCGCCGATGCCCGAGCCGAAGGTGCGGCGGACGATCGCGAAGGCGTGGTCGAGCTGGGTCTCCACGTCGCCCTGGCCGCCCGCCCGCAGCCAGCGGCGCAGGACGTGGTTGTGGGCCGTGACCACCGCCGACGCCGCGACCTCCGCGAGGAGCGGGTCGTCGTTGCCGGGGTGGTGGTCCTGCTCGTCGAAGTGGCCCAGCAGATAGCGGGTGAAGAGCCGCTCGTAGCGGGCCACCGAGGCGATCTCCGCCTCGCGCAGGGTGGGCACCTCGCGGGTCAGCTTGTAGCGGGCCACGGACACGGCGGGGGCCGCCGCGTACATCCGCATGACCTCCTTGATGCCCCGGCAGACCGTGTCGAGCGGGTGCTCGTGCGCGGGTGCCGCGGTCAGCACGGCCTCGGCCCGTACCAGGGTGTCGTCGTGGTCGGGGAAGATCGCCTCTTCCTTGGAGCGGAAGTGGCGGAAGAAGGTGCGGCGGGCCACCCCGCCCGCCGCGGCGATCTCGTCGACCGTGGTCGCCTCGTACCCCTTCGTGGCGAAGAGCTCCATCGCCGCCGCGGACAGTTCGCGGCGCATCTTGAGCCGCTGCGCCGCCGCGCGGGTGCCCGCGGCACTTTCCGGGGCGTCGGGCGCGGAGCTGGTACGAGAAGTCCTGGGGGCCTGGGGCATGCCCTGAACGTAACCCATCCGCGCAGGGGAGCGCGCCTGAGGGGGCGGGCCGCCCGCGCCTTCCAGCAGCCCGCCCCAGTCAGGAGCACCCGCCTGCCTACCGTCGCGCATACTCCCGGAAGCCCCGGCCGGTCTTGCGGCCCAGGCAGCCCGCCGCCACCAGGTGCTCCAGCAGCGGCGCGGGAGCCAGTCCCGGGTCGCGGAACTCGCGGTGCAGCACCTGCTCGATGGCGAGCGAGACGTCCAGACCGACCACGTCCAGCAGCTCGAAGGGCCCCATCGGATAGCCGCCGCCCAGCTTCATCGCGGCGTCGATGTCGTCCAGCGAGGCGTAGTGCTCCTGGACCATCTTGATCGCGTTGTTCAGGTACGGGAAGAGGAGGGCGTTGACGATGAAGCCCGCGCGGTCGCCGCAGTCCACCGGGTGCTTGCGGATCTTCGTGGTGAGGTCGCGGACCGTGGCGTGGACGTCGTCGGCGGTGAGGACCGTGCGGACGATCTCGACCAGCTTCATCGCGGGCGCCGGGTTGAAGAAGTGCATCCCGATCACGTCCTCGGGGCGCGAGGTGGCGCGGGCGCAGGCGACGACGGGCAGCGAGGAGGTGGTGGTGGCGAGGATCGCGCCCGGCCTGCAGACCTTGTCGAAGGTGGCGAAGAGCTGCTGCTTGACCGCGAGGTCCTCGGCGACCGCCTCCAGCGCCAGGTCGACGTCCGCGAACGCGTCCAGCGAACCCGCCGGGGTGATCCGGGCGAGGGCCTCGTCCCGGGCCCGAGCGGTCATCCGGCCCTTGTCGACAGAACGCGAAAGAGACTTGTTGATACGGGACTTGGCGGTGTCCGCCTTCTCCTGGCCGCGGGCCGCCAGGACCACCTCGTAACCGGCCTTCGCGAAGACCTCCGCGATGCCCGAGGCCATCGTGCCGGAGCCGGCGACGCCGACCCTGCGGATCTCCCGGCCGTCGGCGGGCGGCGCCGCCTCCGGCGGCGTCAGCGCGTCGCGCACCACCTCGGTACCGCCGGGGGTGTCGTAGGAGTAGAAGCCGCGCCCCGCCTTGCGGCCGGTCAGCCCGGCCTCGCTGAGCTGCTTGAGGACGGGGGCGGGGGCGTGCAGCCGGTCGTGCGACTCGGCGTACATCGCCTCCAGCACGGTGCGCGCGGTGTCCACGCCGATCAGGTCGAGCAGCGCGAGCGGGCCCATCGGCAGACCGCAGCCCAGCCGCATCGCGGCGTCGATGTCCTCGCGGGAGGCGTACTTGGCCTCGTACATCGCGGCGGCCTGGTTGAGGTAGCCGAAGAGCAGCCCGTCCGCGACGAAACCGGGGCGGTCGCCGACCGCGACCGGCTCCTTGCCAAGGTCGTGCGCGAGGTCGGTGACGGCCGCGACCGCGGTCGGCGCGGTGAGGACCGAGGAGACGATCTCCACCAGCTTCATCGCGGGGGCCGGGTTGAAGAAGTGCATCCCCAGCACCCGTTCGGGCCGCGCGGAGTCGGCCGCCAGGCGGGTCACGGACAGCGCGTTGGTGCCGGTGGCCAGGACGGTGTCCGGGCGGACGATCGCGTCCAGCTCGCGGAAGACCTGGTGCTTGGCCTCGTACGACTCCGTGACGACCTCGATGACCAGATCGGCCTCGGCGGCGGCGGACAGGTCGACGGCGGTGCGGAAGCGGCCCAGGATCTCGCCGCGCTCGGCCTCGGTGATGCGCTCGCGGCGCACCGCGCGGGCGGTGGAGGACTCCAGCGACTCGACGGCGTGGCGGGCCGCGTCGGCGCTGATGTCGATGCCGATCACGGTGCGGCCCGCGCGGGCCAGGACCTCGGCGATACCGGTGCCCATGGTGCCGAGACCGACGACGGCGACGGTGGCGAGGGAGGAGAGAGGGGTGGTGGAGACAGGGGTGTCCATCACGGGACTCCAGAGAAAGAGTGACGACTGAGAGGGGCGTCTGCGAGCAGGGGCAGGCCGAGCGGAGACGGAACGCGGGCGCGCGCGGGGCGCGCGGGCGTGAGACGTCGTACCTGAGCTGCGCGGGCGGCACACGGGGTGCCACGACCGCGGGAAAGAAGCGGCGGACCCTGTCCCAGGCCCTGCCGTACAAAAACGCCGAACCGACCGAACACCCGTGGCGGCTGCGTCACCAGGCCGCCAAGGGTCGTGCTTCCAGCGGATGTTGAGCCCTGTGGTGGGGGCGACCCGCTCACTTGAGGTTAACTGCCGGGTAACGAGCGCGCCAGCCCCCGTCGGCCGCCCGCGCATGTGATCTACGCCGCCCCGACGCGCTCCGTCCTGGCTACGCTGGCCCGCATGGACGAGGAACTGCGGTCCCTGATCGACCGGCTGGCCGAGGAGGCCGAGGAGTCCGCGGCGTACGAGCACCTGATCGGCGTCGAGGACCCGGACGTGCTCGCCGGTGTCCTCACCGAACCCGGGCAGCCGCTCTGGGCCCGGGAGATCGCCGCCTTCCGGCTGGGCTGCGGCGGGGACCGGCGGGCCTTCGAGGCGCTGGTACTGCTGCTCAACCACCGGGACTCCGAGCGCTGCGTCTCCGCCGCGTACGCCCTCGCCCGGCTGGCCGACCCGCGCACCGCCCGCGCGGCCGCGGCCCTGGCCACCAACACCCTGCGCACCGCCTACGCCCTGCACCCGGTGCGGCTGCTGACCGAACTGCGCGCCCCCGAGTCGGTGCCCGCGCTGATCACCACCCTGCGCGGGCTGCTCGCGCCCGGCGAGCCGCACTGGCGGGTGGCGCTGGCCTGCGTCGAGGGGCTCGGGCAGCTGCGGGACGCGCGGGCGGCCCCGGTGCTCCGGGCCGCCCTGGCTCACCCCAGGCTGGGAGCCGCCGCCGCGGCCTCGCTGAGCCGCCTCGAACAGCGCACCTCGTAGAGGGTGATGCCGTCCAGTTCGAAGGACTCCTCGCCGGGGTCGACCGCGAAGCCCGCCTTCCGGTAGAACCGCAGGGCGCGGGCGTTGCCCCGGAGGACCCAGGCGTGCATCGACGCGAAACCGGCGGCCCGCGCCTGCCGCGCCGCCTCGGACATCAGGACCCGGCCGGCCCCGGTGGAGAGCCGGTCCGGGTGCACGTACAGCGTGTACAGCTCGGCGGCCGAGGGGCCGGCGGTGACCCCCTCCGCCTCCCGGTACGGCCCCCAGCAGGACCAGCCGACCACCTCGCCCGCCCGCTCGGCGACCAGGTTCACCACCCCCGGCCGCGCCTTCTCGAACTGCCGGGTGCGCGTGGCGAGTTCCCTCTCCTGACTCATCGCGTCCAGGTACGACTGCGGTACGAGACCCACGTACGCCGACTGCCAGCCCAGGACCCGCACGGCGGCGACGGCCGGGATGTCCTGCGAGGTCATGGGGCGGACGACGGCGGCGGCACGGTCGGCCGCGGCCGTCGCGGGCGGCTCGGATACGGGGCTCATGGCCCAAGGGAACAGGTGTTCCCTTATGTCCCGCAACCCCAATTTTGGCGGTTGCCCGCGAGGTGGTTGGGTGAGCGCGACCCCCCGAACGGCCCACGGGCCCCACCGGCGGGACCCACCCGAAAACCGAGTGCTGGAGGAAGAGGCATGGCGCAGGTAGAGGCCACGACGGAGCGGATCATCGCGGCGGATGCGGAGACGGTGTTCGACACGCTGGCCGACTACAGCGGCACGCGCGGCAAGCTCCTGCCCGAGCACTTCAGCGAGTACGAAGTGCGCGAGGGCGGCGACGGCGAGGGCACCCTCGTCCACTGGAAGCTCCAGGCCACCAGCAAGCGGGTGCGCGACTGCCTGCTGGAGGTCACCGAGCCGACCGACGGTCAGCTGGTCGAGAAGGACCGCAACTCCTCCATGGTGACCACCTGGACGGTCACCCCGGCCGGCGAGGGTTCCTCGAAGGCGGTCGTCACCTCGGTGTGGACCGGTGCGAGCGGCATCGGCGGCTTCTTCGAGCGGACCTTCGCACCCAAGGGTCTCGGCCGGATCTACGACGCGGTGCTGGCCAAGCTCGCGGCCGAGGTCGAGAAGTAGCCGCCGGGCCCGGTTCAACTCCCCGGGGGCCGAAGGCCGTTACGGGCAGATGCACCACTCACCGGTTCGAGTGGTCTTCCGTGCCGGTCGGTTGTACGCCGTAGGGGCTCCCACCGGCCCGAACGCTCCCCGCGCACGCCCCGCGCGTCAATCGTCGCGCTTGCTCCGCCTTGTCACTGAATGCGACAAATGGGCGGCGCAGGCGTGACGACAGGCGCGACGAGGGGAGCGATCAGGTGGGCGGCATCACTCTGGTGAAGGACGGGCGGGACGCCGAACCCCCGTCCCACGACTCCACCGGCACCGAAGAAACCGCGGCACCGCCGCGACCCGGCGGCCGGCCGCCCGCGGCGCGCCCCGGGTCTGCCGCCCCCGCGGGGGAGTTCTCCCCCCGCCAGGTCCGGCTCGTCTTCTGCGGACTGATGCTCGCGCTGCTGCTCGCGGCGCTGGAGCAGATGATCGTCGCCACCGCCCTGCCGAAGATCGTCGGCGATCTCCAGGGCCTGGACCGGATGTCCTGGGCGATCACCGCGTACCTGCTGACCTCCACCATCGGGCTGCCGATCTACGGCAAGCTCGGCGACCTCTTCGGCCGCAAGGGCGTCTTCCTCTTCGCCATCGTCGTCTTCGTCGTCGGCTCGGCCCTGGCCGGCTGGTCCCGGACGATGGACCAGCTGATCGCCTTCCGGGCGATCCAGGGCGCGGGCGCCGGCGGCCTCATGATCGGTGTGCAGGCGATCATCGCGGACATCGTGCCGCCCCGGCAGCGCGGCCGGTTCATGGGCCTGATCGGCGCCGCCTTCGGGCTCGCCTCGGTGGCGGGACCGCTGCTCGGCGGTTTCTTCACCGACCACGCCTCCTGGCGCTGGTGCTTCTACATCAACGTGCCGTTCGGGCTGGTCACCCTCGCGGTGGTCGCCGTGGTGCTGAAGCTGCCCAAGCCGACGGTCCGCCCCCGCCTCGACATCCTGGGCGGCGTACTGCTCGCGGCGGCCTCGACCTGCCTGGTGCTGCTGACCAGTTGGGGCGGTACGGAGTACGCGTGGGACTCGCGGGTGATCCTGGGACTCGCGGCAGGTGCCGCCGGAACGTCCCTGCTGTTCGTGGTCGTCGAGTACCACGCGGCCGAACCGCTCATCCCGCTGCGGCTGTTCCGCGACTCGATCTTCAACATCACCGGACTCGTCGGGGCCGTCGTCGGCATCGCGCTGTTCGGCGCCGCCAGCTACCTGCCGACCTTCCTCCAGATGGTCGACGGCGCCACCGCCACCGAATCAGGCCTGCTGATGCTGCCCATGATGGGCGGCGTGGTGATCGCCTCGATCGTCTCGGGCCAGCTCATCAGCAGGACCGGCCGCTACCGGATCTACCCGATCCTCGGCTGCGCGCTGTCCGCGGCCGGCATGTGGCTGCTGTCGCGGCTGGAGACGGACACCACCCAGCTCGACTACAGCCTCTGGATGGCGGTGCTCGGCGTCGGCATCGGCCTGATCATGCCGGTGCTGGTGCTCGCCGTGCAGAACTCGGTGCGCCCCGCCGACCTCGGCACCGCCACCAGCGCCAACAACTACTTCCGGCAGATGGGCGGCAGCGTCGGCGCCGCCGTGTTCGGCACGCTCTTCGCCGGCCGCCTCGTCGACGCGCTCGCCGACGCGCTGCCCACCGGCGTCGACCTGCCGGACCCCTCCTCGCTCACCCCGCAGCTGGTGCACTCGATGCCGCCGGCCCTGCGCGACGCCTACATCGAGGCGTACGCGCAGGCCATGCCGCGGATCTTCCTCTTCCTGGTGCCGGTGCTCGTGCTCGGCCTGCTCATCGCCTTCTTCCTCAAGGAGAAACCGCTGGTGTCCCACAACGCCCCCGTCGAAGCGGAACCCGCCGAGGTCTACCTCGGCGAGCCCTACACCGCCGTCGTCCCGCCCGCCCGAGCCGCCGGGGTCCCGGTCTGCGGCACCGTCCAGCACCCCGACGGAACCACCGTGCCGCGCGCCGCCCTCACCCTGATCGACATCGGCGGCCGGCAGGTCGGGCGCGGGGCGAGCGGGGACGACGGACGGTACGCGCTGAGCGTGCCCGGAGCAGGCAGCTACGTGCTCATCGCGGCGGCCGGCGGACACCAGCCGCAGGCCGTCACGGTCACCGTGGCCGGGCGCCCGGTCGACCTCGATGTGGTCCTCGGCGGAGCGGGCCGCCTCGCCGGTACGGTGCGCACCGCCGACGGCACCCCGGTACGGGACGCCGCCGTGACGCTCACCGACGTACGGGGCGAGGTGGTGGCCTCCACCCGCAGCGGACGGGAGGGGAGTTACGTCATCTCCGAACTGGTCGCGGGCGAGTACACCCTCGCCGCCAGCGCGCCCGCCTTCCGGCCCGTAGCCCTGCCGCTGAGCGTGCAGGCCGGCCGCGAGGCCAGGCAGGACATCGAGCTGGCGGGCGGCGCGGTGCTGCGCGGCACGGTGCGGGCGCACGCCGGGCGGCCCGTCGAGGACGCCCGGGTGACGCTGCTGGACGCGGCGGGCAACGTGGTCGACACCATGACCACCGGCTCCGACGGCAGCTTCCGCTTCGTCGACCTGTCGTCCGGCGAGTACACGGTGATCGCGGCCGGCTACCCGCCGGTGGCCACCGTCCTGCGGGTCGCGGGCGGCGGACGCACCGAGCGCGACCTCCAGCTCGGCCACGAGGACTGAGCGCACCCGGCCGCCCCCCCGGGGGGGCGGCGCGGGCGCGCGGGAGCGACGGCAGGGGCCGTCCCGGAACATCCGGGGCGGCCCCCGCCGCTTCGAACTGCCTGTGAAGGAAAGGCGGTTGCCGCAGCTGGGAAATCGACAGTTGTCAACCCCAGCGCGCACGGCGCACGCGCCGCGTGCACGGTCGCCGCCGCAGGTCGGACGGTTGACAAAGATGCATGTCGACACCTTGTCGGACGCCCGCCCGGACGGGGACGGTAGAAGCGATCTTCACTCCTCGCCCCGCCACACCCCCGGGAGCCGCGCATGAGCGTGACGAGTCGCTACAGGAACGCATGGGAAGGATTCTGGAAGGACGCACCCGACGGGACCGGCGCGGTCCTGTGGGACGCGGAACCCGCCCTCACGGCGGGCGTGCACCTCGCCCTCTTCGAACCGCACATGACCGAACCCGAACTCCCCGTCGTCGACATCGGCTGCGGCAACGGCACCCAGACCCGCTACCTCGGCGACCGGTTCCGCCGCGTCGCGGGCATCGACCTGGCCCCCGCCGCCATCGGCCTGGCCCGCAGACACGACCCCGGACGACAGGTGCGGTTCGTGGTGGCCGACGCCACCGAACCGGCCGACGTGACCGGACTCAGGCGCGAGCTGGGCCAGGACGCCCAGGTGTATCTGCGCGGCGTGCTGCACCAGGCCGAGCCCGCCGACCGCGGCGCGCTCGCCCGGACCGTGGCCGCACTCCTGGGGGAGCGGGGCAGGGCCTTCGTGGTGGAGCCCGCGGAGGCGGCCGGGCAGCTGCTGCGCACCCTGGCCGAGCACCCCGAGGGGCCGCCGCGCAAACTCCGCACGGTGCTCGCGCACGGCCTCGCCACCTGCGGGATCGCCGAGGCCCAGGCCCGGGAGCTGTTCGGGTCGGCGGACCTCGACGTGCTGGCCTCCGGCGAACTGCCGCTGACGACCACCGAGTACCACTGCGACGGCACCCGCATCGAGCTTCCGGCGCGCTGGCTGGTGGTGGGCCGCCGGGGCTGAGCACCCACCGGGCCCGGCCGCCCCGCGAGGGCCGCGGCCGGGCCCGCACCGCACTGCCGCCCGCCCCGCCCGCACGCCCGCACCGCACGCCCGCACCCCCGCGCGGCCGGCGAACGTAAGGTGATCGCCACATCCGTCCCGTGGTCGATCAGAGAGGTGTCGGGCCGTGAAGATCCTCATCAGTGCGGACATGGAGGGCGCCACCGGGGTGACCTGGCCCGCCGACGTCCTGCCGGGCACCCCGCAGTGGGAACGCTGCCGGGCGATGTTCACCTCGGACGTCCAGGCCGCGGTGCTCGGCTTCTTCGACGGCGGCGCCGACGAGGTGCTGATCAACGAGGCCCACTGGACCATGCGCAACCTCCTCCTGGAGCGCCTGGACGAACGCGCCCAGATGCTCACCGGCCGGCACAAGTCGCTCAGCATGGTCGAGGGCGTCCAGCACGGCGACGTCGACGGCATCGCCTTCGTCGGCTACCACACGGGCGCGGGCGCCGAGGGCGTCCTCGCCCACACCTACCTCGCCAACTCCCTGACCGGGGTGTGGCTGAACGGGGAGCGGGCCAGTGAGGGGCTGCTGAACGCGCACGTCGTCGCCGAGTACGGGGTGCCCGTCGTGCTCGTCACCGGCGACGACCTCACCTGCGCGGACGCCGAGGGCTACGCGCCGGCCGCCCGCAGGGTCGCCGTCAAGGACCACGTCTCGCGGTACGCGGCGGTCTGCCGCACCCCCGCCCGCACCGCCGCCGACATCCGGGCAGCCGCCAAGGAGGCGACCGCGCTGGCCGTGCGGCACGAGCCGGTGCGCGGCGGGCCGTTCACCGTGGAGATGGAGTTCGACGCCACCCACCTGTCCGACGTGGCCACCGTCGTCCCCGGAGTGCGCCGGACCGGTGAACGGCGTGTCGCCTACACCAGTCCCACGATGTATGAGGGCATTCGTACCTTCAAGGCGGTCACGACGATCGTCTCGTCCGCTGTGGAGGAGCAGTATGGCTGACCGTTACGCCGGGCCCGGACCGACCGGCGACGCTTCGGGGTCCGGGGCGATCGACGAAACCGCCCTGGCAGAGGTCGTGGAGTTCACCTCCGACCTCATCCGCATCGACACCACCAACCGGGGCGGCGGCGACTGCCGCGAGCGCCCCGCCGCCGAGTACGTCGCCGAACGCCTCGCCGCGACCGGCCTCGACGTGACGATGCTGGAGCGCACCGAGGGACGCACCAACGTCGTCGCCCGGCTCGCCGGAACCGACCCGTCCGCCGATGCGCTGCTCGTCCACGGGCACCTCGACGTGGTGCCCGCCGAGCCCGCCGACTGGTCCGTGCACCCCTTCTCCGGGGAGGTCAGGGACGGGGTGGTGTGGGGCCGCGGCGCCGTCGACATGAAGAACATGGACGCGATGGTGCTGTCGGTCGTACGGGCCTGGGCGCGCGCGGGAGTGCGGCCGCGCCGGGACATCGTGATCGCCTACACCGCGGACGAGGAGGCCAGCGCGGAGGACGGCTCGGGCTTCCTGGCCGCCGAGCACGCGGACCTCTTCGAGGGCTGCACCGAGGGCATCAGCGAGTCCGGCGCCTACACCTTCCACGCCGGCCCCGGCATGGAGATCTACCCCGTCGCGGCGGGGGAGCGCGGCACCGGCTGGCTCCGGCTCACCGGGCGCGGCACGGCGGGCCACGGCTCCAAGGTCAACCGGAACAACGCGGTCAGCCACCTGGCCCGCGCCGTCGCCCGGATCGGCGAGCACGAGTGGCCGGTGCGGCTCACCCCGACCGTCCGGGCCTGTCTGCGCGAACTGGCCGCCCTGCACGACCTGGACACCCCCGACCCGGACGACCCCGACTACGACGTCGACGCCGTGCTCAACAAGCTCGGCCCGGCCGCCGCGCTCGTCGAGGCGACCGTGCGCAACAGCGCGAACCCGACCATGCTGGACGCCGGTTACAAGGTCAACGTGATTCCGGGCAGTGCGACCGCGTACATCGACGGAAGGTTTCTGCCCGGCGGCGAGGACGAGTTCCGGGCCACCCTGGACGCCCTCACCGGTCCGTACGTCGACTGGGAGTTCCACCATCGGGAGGTGGCCCTCCAGGCCCCGGCCGACTCCCCGACCTACCGTCAACTGGCGGAGGCAGTACGGAAGTTCGCACCGGAAGGGCATGTCGTGCCGTACTGCATGTCGGGGGGTACGGACGCCAAGCAGTTCTCCCGGCTCGGCATCACCGGCTACGGCTTCTCGCCACTCAAGCTGCCCGCGGGCTTCGACTATCAGGCACTCTTTCACGGGGTCGACGAACGAGTCCCGGTCGAAGCACTGCACTTCGGGGTGCGCGTACTGGACCATTACCTACGCGGTGCCTGAGAGGCTGTCGGTCCGAGTGCGCCCGACGCCCGGACAACCGCACCGGGCGTCGTACTAGCAGAGGAGTCGCAGGATGGTGCCCATCGGGCCGTACGGAAGTTGGCCGTCGCCGATCGACGCCTCGCTCGCGGCCTCGCACGACGGGGCCCCCGAGTTCGTCGGCATGGTCGGCGACGAACTGTGGTGGACCGCCCCGCGCCCGGACGAAGGGGGCCGCCGGGCGCTGCTGCGGCTGCGCCCCGACGGCACCCCCGCCGAGGAGTCCGTGCTGCCCGCGCCGTGGAACGTGCGCAGCAGGGTCGTCGAGTACGGCGGGCGCCCCTGGGCCGGGCGGGCCCGCGAAAGCGGCGGACCGCTGGTCGTCTTCGTGAACTTCGCCGACCAGCGGCTCTACGCGTACGAACCCGACGTGCCCGGCGCGCCGCCCCGCCCGCTGACCCCGCTGTCGGCCGTCGGCGGCGGGCTGCGCTGGGTCGACCCGGTGCTCCGCGACGGCAGCGTCTGGTGCGTGCTGGAGGAGTTCACCGGGGACGCCCCCACCGACGTGCGCCGGGTGATCGCCGCCGTGCCGCTCGACGGGTCGGCCGCCGACGACCGCGGCGCCGTCGTCGAACTGACCGACGGCCGGCACCGCTTCGTCACCGGCCCCCGGCTCTCCCCGGACGGCCGGCAGGCCGCCTGGATCGGCTGGAACCACCCCCGGATGCCCTGGGACGGCACCGAGGTGCTGGTCGCCGAGATCCCCGGCGACGGCGGCCCGTTCACCGGGGCCCGGGTCGTGGCCGGCGGCGACGAGGAGTCCGTCTGCCAGGTCGAGTGGGACCGGGACGGAACCCTGCTGTTCGCCTCCGACCGGGCCGGCTGGTGGGAGCTGTACCGGCTGCGCCGGGACGGGCGGCGGATCAGCGGCGCCCTGTGCCTGGGCCGCGAGGAGGAGTTCGGCGGACCGCTCTGGCAGATCGGGCTGAACTGGTTCCTCCCCCTGGACAGCGGACTGATCGCCGTCGTGCACGGCACGGGCGCCACCGCCCTCGGCATACTCGACCCCGAGACCGGCGAACTCGTCGACGCCGCGGGCCCCTGGACCAAGTGGTCGCCCACCCTGGCCGTGCACGGCGACCGCGTCGTCTCGGTCGCGGCCAGCCCGCGCAGCGGCTACGAGATCGTCGAACTGTCCACCGCCACCGGCCGGGCCCGCGTCCTCGCCGCGCCGCACGACGACCCGGTCGACCCCGCCTACTACCCCGAACCCCAGATCCGCACCTTCACCGGCCCCGACGGGCGCGACATCAACGCCCACATCTACCCGCCGCACCACCCCGAACGCAGCGCCCCCGCCGACGAGCTGCCCCCGTACGTCATCTGGGCGCACGGCGGGCCCACCGGCCACGCCCCCCTCGTCCTCGACCTGGAGATCGCCTACTTCACCTCGCGCGGCATCGGCGTCGCCGAGGTCAACTACGGCGGCTCGACCGGCTACGGGCGCGAGTACCGCAACCGGCTGCGCGGCCGGTGGGGCGTCGTCGACGTCGAGGACTGCGCGGCCGTCGCCCTCGCCCTGGCCGACGAGGGAACCGCCGACCGCCGCAGGCTCGCCCTCCGGGGCGGCAGCGCGGGCGGCTTCACCACGGCCGCCTCGCTCGCCGACACCGACGTCTACGCCTGCGGCACCGTCAAGTACCCGGTGCTCGACCTGCTCTCCTGGGCCACCGGCGAGACCCACGACCTGGAGTCCCACTACCTGGAGTCGCTGATCGGCCCGCTCGCCGACTGCGCCGAGGTCTACGCCACCCGCTCGCCCGTCGAGCACGCGGACCGCGTCACCGCCCCCTTCCTGCTGCTCCAGGGGCTGGACGACCCGATCTGCCCGCCCGCCCAGGCCGAGCGGTTCCTCGCGCGGATGGCCGGGCGCGGGGTACCGCACGCGTACATCGCCTTCGAGGGGGAGGGCCACGGCTTCCGCAGGGCGGACACCATGGTCCGCGCACTGGAGGCGGAACTCTCGCTGTACGCCCAGGCGTTCGGCATCGACCGCACCGACGTCCCCCGACTGGAGCTCGGCAAGTGACCCTCGGCACCACCCTGGGAGAACTCTCCCGCCCCGCCCGCCTGCGGCCCGGCGCCCGCGTCGCGATCGTCGCCCCGAGCGGCCCGGTCCCCGGGGACCGGCTGGAGGAGGGCCTCGGCATCCTGCGGGGATGGGGCCTGGAACCGGTGGTGATGCCCCATGTCCGTGAGACGCACCCCAGGTTCCGCTACCTGGCGGGCGACGACGCGGACCGGGCCCGCGACCTCACCGAGGCGTGGTGCGACCCGTCGGTGGCGGCGGTGCTCTGCGCCCGCGGCGGATACGGCGCCCAGCGGATGACCGACCTCGTCGACTGGGCCGCGATGCGCGCGGCCACGGCGGCCTTGGGGCGGCCCAAGGTCTTCGTCGGGTACAGCGACGTGACCGCGCTGCACGAGGCGTTCGCGGTACGGATGGGCGTCGCCACCCTGCACGGACCGATGACCGCCGCGCTCTCCTTCCTCAAGGACGGCCCCACCCAGGAGTCCCTGCGCGCCACCCTCTTCGAGCCGGAGAGCGTCCTGACGCTGGGCCTGCCCACCGCGCGCGCCCTGGTCCCCGGCCGGGCGCACGGCATCACCCTCGGCGGCTGCGTCTCGCTGCTCGCCGCCGACCTCGGCACCCCCGCGGCCCGCCCCTCGGCACGCGGCGGGCTGCTGGTCGTCGAGGACATCGGCGAGGAGGCGTACCGGCTGGACCGCATCCTCACCCAGCTGCTGCGCTCCGGATGGCTGGACGGGGTGGCCGGGATCGCACTGGGCTCGTGGGTCGACTGCGGCCCGTACGAGACGGAGATCCGGCCCGTCCTGTACGACCGGCTGGCCGGGCTCGGCGTACCGGTCGTGGAGGAACTCGGCTTCGGCCACAGCGCGACGGCCCTGACGGTGCCGCTGGGCGTACCGGCGGAACTGGACGCGGACGCGGGCACCCTGACACTGACCGCCCCGGCACTCGTCTGAGCAACGGCGGCGGCCCGGTCTCCGCCGCCGAGTCCGCCCGGTGTCCGCCGCCGCTCTGCCACCGGGCCCGCCCGGTCACCCGTACGGACCGCCCATCGCCCCGCACGGTCCGGAATCCGCTCATCCTGGTACGGATGCGACAGCCGCGCCCGGTGTGCTGTCCGCGGACTGCCTCAGGAGGCTCAAGTGACACGGAAGCGTGCGGCGCTGGCGGTGGCGGGTGCGGTACTGGCCCTGACGGCGGCCCCGGCCGGAGCGGCGACGGCGGCGACCGTGCCGGCGCCGGTGCCGGCGACCGCCCCCGCACCGGGCACGGACCGCGCCCCGGCGCTCGACCGGCCCGACCCCCTGCCGAACTTCGTCGGCCGCAACCTCTTCCGCGTCTACTCCACCGTCAGCGCCGAGACCGCCCTCGACATCCGCGACCTCAGCGGCGACCACCGCAAGGTGCTCTGGCCGCCCAACTGGAAGGTCTGCACCCAGTCCCCGAAGGCCGGCACCCGGCTGAACGGCGGCACGCTCCACCTGGGCGTGGTGAAGACCGGCGAGAAGTGCCCCTGACCTCGAACGGCACCGCCCGCCCCGTGTCGTAGCCTGGCCGGATGTCCGAAACCGTCACCCGCCCCGCCCGTCATCTCGCCGAGGGCCCCCGGGTGGGCATCCGGCCGTTCGGCCTCGACGACGCGGCGGAGTTCACCGCGCGGGTCCGCGAGAGCCGGGAACTGCACCGGCCCTGGCTCGCCCCGCCGGACGACGCGGAGAAGTACCGCGCCTACGCGAGCGTGCTGATCGACGATCCGTACCGCGCGGGCTTCCTCGTCTGTACCCGCGACGACGACCGCATCGCGGGCTTCATCAACATCAACAACATCGTCGAGGGCGCCTTCCAGAACGGCGCCCTCGGCTACGGCGCCTTCGCGCACGCCACCGGACGGGGCCTGATGTCCGAGGGGCTCTCCCTCGTCCTGGCGCACGCCTTCGGCCGCCTGGGACTGCACCGCCTGGAGGCCAACATCCAGCCCGGCAACGAGGCCTCGCTCGCCCTCGTCCGCAGGGCCGGATTCCGGTACGAGGGCTACTCGCCGGACTTCCTGTTCATCGCCGGGGCCTGGCGCGACCACGAACGCTGGGCGCTCACCGCCCCCGAGCTGCGCCCCCACAGCACCCCGCCGCCGGCCCAAAACCCGTTGCCCGCCGGGGAGCCGGACCAGCAGCATGACCGGCATGACTGATCGCCTCACCCGGCTGAACCCCGACTCCCTGCACAGCACGCCCGGCTACCACCACATCACCGTCGTCGAGGCGGGCCGCACCGCCCACCTCGCCGGACAGTGCCCGCTCGACTCCGCCGGAGACCTGGTCGGCCCCGGCGACGTACTCGCCCAGACCGACCGGGTGGTCGCCAACACCCTGACGGCGCTCGCCGCCGTCGGGGCCAGGCCCGAGGACGTCGTACGGACCGTGATCTACGTCGTCAGCGACGACCGGCAGGTCCTCTCCTCGGTCTGGCAGCGGCTCAACGCCCTGCCGCTCGCCCCGGCCTTCAGCACCGCGAGCACCCTGCTGGGCGTCGCACAGCTCGGCTACCCGGGGCAACTGGTCGAACTCGACGTCACCGCCGCGCTTTCCGACTGACCTCCGCGGCCGACCTCCGCGGCGCGGTACGGGTGCCGCGCGCTCAGGCCGTGCCGGTCCCGCTGCCCGTCGCCGCCGCCCGGCGGCCCCGGGCGGGGCCGGGCCGTGGAGACCGGCCACATTCCGCCTTTGCTCAATTCTGACCACCGGAACCCCTGGTCAGGGCGGTGCCCACCGTGTTCGGATGGTTACGCAAGAGCGGTGCGCGGATCCGTGCGCCCAGGTGTTGCCAGTGATCGAGTGAGGTTCCTGTGGCCACGAGCGTGCGACGCGCCGTAACTACCCTGCCCGCGGCCCCGCTGGGCCCGGAGAACCCGCTCCCCGGGCTCCGCACCCTGGACCAGGCGCACGAACTGGACGCGCGCGCCAAGGAAGGACTGCCCCGCGACATGCGGCGGCAGATCGGCAACGCACCGCTGCGCACCACCCTGCCGGTACGCACCCTCGACGGATACGGGCGGGAGCGCGCCGAGACCGAGATCCCCTCCATAGTCATCGAGAACGACCACCTCCGGGTGACCGTCCTGCCCGGACTCGGCGGCCGGATCCACTCCCTCCACCACAAGCCGACCGGCCGCGAACTCGTCTACCGCAACCCCGTGCTCCAGCCCGCCGACTTCGCCCTCAACGGGGCCTGGTTCTCCGGCGGCATCGAGTGGAACATCGGCGCCACCGGCCACACCACCCTCACCTGCGCACCCCTGCACGCGGCCGTCGTGCCGGCCCCCGACGGCGGCGAGATGGTCCGGCTCTGGGAGTGGGAGCGGCTGCGCGACCTTCCCTTCCAGGTCGACCTGTGGCTGCCCGCCGACTCCGCGTTCCTGTACGTGGGCGTACGGATCCGCAATCCGCACGAGCGGGCCGTGCCCACCTACTGGTGGTCCAACACCGCCGTGGAGCAGACCGGCCGCACCCGGGTGCTCGCCCCCGCCGACGAGGCCTGGCACTTCGGGTACGAGCAGACGCTGAGCCGGGTCCCGGTGCCCCGCTCCGAGGGCGTCGACCGCACCTACCCGGCGCACGGCGAGGTGCCCGCCGACTACTTCTACGAGGTGCCCGAGCAGGCCAGGAAGTGGGTCGCCGCCCTCGACGGAGCGGGCCGGGGCCTCGTCCAGACCTCCACCGACGCGCTGCGCGGCCGCAAGCTCTTCCTCTGGGGCACCGGCGACGGCGGCCGGCGCTGGCAGGAGTGGCTGACCGAGCCGGGCACCCCCGGGTACGCCGAGATCCAGGCCGGGCTCGCCCGCACCCAGCTGGAGCACGTACTCCTGGAGCCCGAGGCGGAGTTCAGCTGGCTGGAGGCGTACGGACCGCTGGCCGTGGACCCGGCGGCGGCGCACGGGGAGGACTGGGCGGCGGCACGGGCCGCGGCCGAGGACGCCCTGGAGGAGTCGCTGCCGCGCGCCGAGGTCGACGCCGCCCGCACCGCCTGGCTGGCGCACGCGGACCTGGAACCGGGCGAGCGGCTGGCCACGGGCTCCGGGTGGGGCGCGCTGGAGGTGCTGCGGGCCGGGCACAAGCTGCCGGGGACCCCGTTCGGCGAAGCGACGCTCGGCGAACAGCAGGAACCCTGGCTGGAGTTGCTCCGCACCGGAGTCTTCCCGTACCCCCGCAGGGTCACCCCGCCCGGCCCGACCCTGGTCGCCCCGCACTGGCGCGACATGCTGGAGACGGCCCCCGCCGATCCGCTCACCGAGTACCACCTCGGCGTCGCGCAGTGGCACGCGGGCGATCTGGCCCAGGCGGTGCGCAGCTGGGAGCGGGGCCTCCAACTGGCGCCTTCCCGCTGGCCCTTGCTGCGCTGCCTGGCACTCGCCGACCGTGCGGCGGGCCACCCGGAGCGGGCCGCCGACCTGTACGCGGAGGCCTTCGCGGACCTCTGCGAGGAGCGCCGCGAGGGCGAGCGGTGGACGGCCGCCACCGCCGCCCTCGGCCGGGAGGCGATCGAGGCACTGCTCGCGGCCGGGCGGCCCGCCGGGGCGCGCACGGTGTGGGAGGGGCTGCGGCCCGAAACCCGGCGCACCGGCCGCTTCCGGCTCGTCGAGGCGCGCCTCCTCGTCGCGGAGGGCGCCAAGGAGGCGGCCAGGGCCGTCTTCGACGCGGGATTCGAAGTGGCCGACCTGCGCGAGGGTTCGACGGAGACCAGCGACGTCTGGGCCATGATCACCGACGAACCGGTGCCCGCGGCGTACGACTTCCGGCGGCGGGCGGAGTCCGCCTGAAGGGCGCGTCCGGCTCAGCGGCGCGTCCGTCCGAGGGGCGCGTCCGGCGGCGGGGCCCATCCGGGGGCGGGTGTCCCGCGGGCGGCAGGTGCCCGGACGGGGCGCCCCGGGGCGGAGCCCGCCCGGTCCGGTCACCGGCCGGGCTGCGGTGCCTCCTGCTTGCGGTCCGCGTACTCGAAGACCGAGCCGTCGGGGTGCAGGGCGATCAGGTTGCGGCCCACCGGCGTCGCCACCGGGCCCGCGATGACCTGCGCCCCGGCGGCGGTCAGCGCGATGTGGGCCTCCTCCACGTCCTTCACCGCGACCGTCGCCGCCACCTTCCGCAGCAGATCGATCTCCTCGCGCGGACCGCTCATCAGCAGGAAGCAGCCGACGGCGGCCACCGACACCCCGCCCCGCTCGAAACGCTGTGCCGCGGTGCCCGTGATGCGTTCGTAGAAGGCGGCCGTGGTGTCCAGCGCGGCCAGGTCGTCGAGGTAGATGCGCAGAGTGGTGCCCAGGATTTCCATGCTGGCGAGGGTAGTTGGGCCGGGGGAGAGGTGTGATCGATTCCGCCGTAAACCGCTCGCCGGCCCGCTCGCCGCGCAGCTCAGGCGCGGCAGAGGATCTCCCCGTGCGGCACCATGAACCAGGCCTCCTCACGGGTGCCCCACGCACGCCACGCCCCGGCGATCTCGGCGAGCCGCTCGGGAGTCGCGTGCCCGCCGTCCACGGCAAGGGCCGCGTACGAGGAGGCCGTCGTACGGTCCGCCCACAGCCCGCTCCACCAGGCGCGCTCCGCCTCGTCCGCGTAGCACCAGCTGGCCGCCGACGAAGCGACCTCGGTGAAACCGGCCCGCAGGGCCCAGGCGCGCAGCCGTCGCCCGGCGTCCGGCTCGCCGCCGCCCGCGCGGGCCACCCGCTCGTACAGCTCCAGCCACGCGTCCAGCAGCGGCGGTTCGGGGTACCAGGTCATGGCCCGGTAGTCCGCGTCACGGGCCGCGACGATCCCGCCGGGGCGGCAGACGCGGCGCATCTCGCGCAGCGCGGCCACCGGGTCGCCGACGTGCTGGAGCACCTGATGGGCGTGCACCACGTCGAAGGAGTCGTCGGGGAACGCCAGGTCGTGCACATCACCGGTGGTGAAATCGACGTTGGTCAGCCCCCGCCCGGCGGCGGTGGCCCGCGCCTGGTCCAATACGCCCGACGCGGCGTCCACACCGGTCACCCGGCCGTCCGGGCCGACCAGGTGCGCCAGATCGGCGGTGATGGTGCCGGGCCCGCAGCCCACGTCCAGCACCCGGGCGCCGGGACGCAGCCGGGGGATCAGGTACCCGGCGGAGTTCTCGGCGGTGCGCCAGGTGTGCGAGCGCAGCACCGACTCGTGGTGGCCGTGGGTGTAGACGGCGGTCTCTTTCGGCATGGGAGTGCCCCGTTCACGCGTGATCGGCTATGAGTGGATTCAGCGAGTGGGATCACGGTACGCCCGCGTGTTGCATTCTGAGATATGCGTCTTGTGATGTGGACACGGTGCTTGCGCGGAAAGGGATGCGTCTCAAGGGGCCTGCGTACGGGGCAGGCTGACGGGTACGCGGAAGCCATGGGTACGAACATGGATACGAACGTGGGAAAGGCCGCCGGTGCGACACCGAACGTGAACCTGTCGCAGGAGATCGCGCAGGTCGTGCGCGACACCGTCGCCGAGGAACTCCGTGCGCGCCTGCGCGAACAGCGCCGCCCGGCACGGCTGTACGCGGGTGCGGGCGCGGCCGGGCTCTACGGCGGCGCCGCGCTGGTGGCCGGGGTGACGCTGGCCCTCGCGCTGGTGCTGCCCACCTGGGCCGCGGCCCTGATCGTCGCGGCGGCCCTGCTGATCGCGGCCGTCCTGCTCCGCAAGGCGGCCCGGCCCCGGCCCGGCGCGGGTGCGGCGGAGCGGGTCCGCACCGCGCCGGACGCGGTGGACGTGGCTCCCGGCGTGGCACCGGGGACGGCGGCGGAGGCGGTGACCTCGGTACCGGGCGTGCCGCCGGTACCGGGAAGCGCGCCCGAGGTGGGCCGTAGGTGACTTGCCGGGGGCGGTGAGGGGGGCCGCGGGCGGCGGGACCGGGTGCTGCCACGGGAGCGTCGCCGCAGCGGTCATCGGAGCGGGGACGGCGTGAGTGCCGTTCGCGGCCGGGCGTCCCGGGCCCGGCGGCCTTGGCCCGGGTCATCGACAACTCGGCTCATCGACGACCCGGATCAGTGACGACCCGGATCAGTGACGACCCGGATCAGTGACGACCCGGGCCGGTGCCGTCCTGGGCGTCGTCCGCCGGTGACCACGGGTCGGGCCGCGCCAGCGCCTCCGCCAACGGGATGCCCTGCCTGGCCGCCGCCGTCCGGCGCACCCGCAGCTCCCGGCGGGTGCGCGGCCGGGAGCGGGGCTCCTTGTCGCAGCCGCACGCGGACCGGCCCTCGTAGCGCAGCCCCGCCGCCAGCACGGCGGCCACCACGGACCAGGCCCTTACGTCCCGTCTGCGCGGCGGCGCGAAGTCGTGCCCCGCGTGGACCAGCGGCCGGGCGCAGTTCTGGCACGGCGCGACGCGGCCCGCCGGTACCGAGCGCTTGAAACTCACCCGGCACGACACGCACGCGTAGTGCGGGGTGTGGCTCACCACCGCGTAGAGGCACATGCGCCGACCGTACCCGGTACCGGGCGGGACCGACCGCCGGTCACCACGGGGGCGGACCGCTCGCCGCGACCCGGGTCGGTCGCCGCTCACCGCGACCCGGGCCGGTCGCCGGACGGGACCGCCGCACCGGCGTACCGTCGCGCCAACAGGCCCACCGCCGCCCGCAGTTCCGGCGGGCCGACCACCTCGAAGTCCGCGTCGAACCCGCCCAGCGCGGCGGCCAGCCCCGCCCAGGACCACGAGCCCATGACCACCCGGCACCGGTCGGGGCCCAGCTCCTCCACCAGGGCGTCCCCGGCGTAGGCGGACACGGTGGCGGCGGGCAGCCCGAGCACCGCCTCGCCCACACAGGGCAGGCCCCGCCCGTCGGACGAGCCCCGGAAGGCGTCCGCCACGAACCCGGCCACATCGCCCCCGGGCAGCTCGCGCGGGGTGAACCGGGGCCCGGCCGGGACGCGCGGGGAGATGCGGTCGGCCCGGAAGGTGCGCCAGGCCTCCCGGTCCAGGTCCCAGGCCACCAGGTACCAGCGACCGCCCCAGGTGACGACGTGGTGCGGCTCGACCCGGCGGACCGGGGCGTCGGCACCGGCCGGGCCGCCGAGGGCGCCGCCGCCGGACACGTACCCGAAGCGCAGCACCTCGCGGGCGTGCACGGCGCCGGCCAGCGTGGTGAGCACGCCGCTGTCGGCCGGTGGGTCGCTGCGCAGCGAGGGACGTTCGACGGCGGTGAACCGCAGGGTGTCGACCCGGTGCCGCAGCCGTGCGGGCAGCACCTGGCGGACGGTGGTCAGCGCACGGGCCGCGGCCTCGCCGATGTCCGTGCCGGAGGCGGTGGCGAGCTGGAGCGCGAAGGCGAGGGCCACCGCCTGTTCGTCGTCGAAGAGGAGCGGCGGCAGCTCGGCGCCCGCGTCCAGCCGGTAGCCGCCGTCGGGCCCCTTGACCGCGGCCACCGGATACCCCAGCTCGCGCAGCCGGTCGATGTCGCGCCGCACCGTCCGGGCGCTGACCTCCAGCCGCTGCGCGAGCAGCGTGCCCGGCCAGTCCCGGCGGGACTGGAGCAGCGAGAGCAACGAGAGGAGCCGTGCGGAGGTCTTCTGCATGACTTCCATGGTGCCGCGAGTAGCGGACACCACCTGTCCGCTACTTCTGCGAGTGTGGCGACGAGCCGGAAAGACCGCTTCCGCCCGGCCCCGCCCGTAACGCCGAGTCCCGCCCCGCGCGCCCCGTTCCGCCCCTCCGACACCACAGCGAAGGCAGCTCCCGATGACAGTGCTCGACACCCGGACGCTCAACCGCGCCACCCTCGCCCGGCAGCTGCTGCTCGACCGTGCCGCCCGGCCGGCCCTCGACGCCGTCCGGCACCTCGGCGGGCTCCAGGCGCAGGAGCCGCAGGAGCCGTTCGTCGGGCTGTTCTCCCGGCTGCGGGACTTCGACCCCGCCGAGCTGTCGGACCTGGTGACCGGGCGGCGCGCGGTACGCACCCACCTCATGCGGCGCACGGTCCACCTGGTCACCGCCGACGACGCCCTGGCCTGGCGCTCCCGGCACGACGCCATGCTGCGGCAGAAGGTGCTGGGGGTCTACCGCGCAGAGCTGGCGGCCGTGGACCTCGACGAGCTGGCCGCCGCGGGCCGCGCGGTGCTGGCCGACGGGGAGCCCCGCTCCATGAGCGAGCTGGCCGGGGCGGTCGCCGGACGCTGGCCCGACGCGGGGACGCGGCCCCTGGGCGAGATGCTGGTCACCGCCCTCGTCCCCATGGTCCAGCTGCCGCCGCGCGGGCTCTGGCGGACCCGGGCAGGGGTGCGCAACCTGCCGCTGGCCGACTGGCTCGGGCGTGCGCCCGACCCGCTGTCCGACGACGCCGCCGACCCGGTGGGCCAGGCGCTGGTGCGGCGCTACCTCGCCGCGTACGGGCCCGCCGCCTCCGCCGATCTGCGCGCCTGGTGCGGGGTGGCCGGACTGCCCGCGGCCGTCGCCGCCGTACGGGACGAACTGGTCTCCTTCCGCGACGAGCGGGGCCGCGTACTGCTCGATCTGCCCGACGCGCCGCGGCCAGACGCCGACACCCCGGCCCCGGTGCGGTTCCTGCCCGCCTTCGACAACGCGATCCTCGGCTACCACGACCGCGGCCGGATCATCGACGACGCGCACAAGGGGCTGTCGGTCGCGGGGGAGCGGGTGGTCCTCGTCGACGGCCGGGTCGCCGCCACCTGGAACGTCGAGCCCGCCACCGGCACGGTGGTCGTCCGGCCGCTCTCCGGCCTCACCCCCAGCGAGCGAAAAGAGGTCGCCGAGGAGGGCAGCGCGATGGCATCGTTCCTCTCCGACCGGGAGTGCGACGCCGTACGCGTCGACGCCCGGTAGCAGTCGTCGCACGCACGGAAGCCGGTGTTCATGAGGAAGCGCACGATGGGTTTCGGCCTGTACGCGGACGAGGACGGCCTCGCCACGGTCACCGGACTCGTCCACCGGGCCGTACGCGCGTCCGGCGCCCGGCTCCTCTCGCTGGACCTCGCGCACCGCCTTCCCCACAGCGGCACGACCGCCGAGGAGGCGTACGACTTCCTGGCGGAGCAGTGGGCGATCGAGCACCCGGGCCAGGACGCAGGCGCGCGCCGGGCGGTGCTGCTGAGCGTCCGGCTGGAGTGTTCCCTGAAGACCTGGCGCACCGTCCGCAAGGCGGTGCTGCACGGGCTGTGTCCGCAGGGCACGGCACCGCACGTCTGCCGCGTGCCCTGGACGTCCTGAGAGCCCGAGTCCGGCCGCGCCTCGACCACCACCGGGTTGCTCTCCCGGGCGAGGGTGCCGTCCGCCCGCGTCCGGGCGCACGGCGGTCACGGGCCGTCAGGCGTTGCGCCGGCGCAGCACGACGGACCTGAGGCGGGCGAGGAGATGGGACAGCCGGGTGCGCAGCGTGGGACGCCACGCGGGGTCCGGCCGGTGGGCGTCCTGGGTCAGCCTCATCTCAGGGCTCCTGAACCTGGGGCAGCACCTTGGTGCGGTAGAAGTCGAAGAACCCGCGCTGGTCGGGGCCGATCTGGTTGACGTACACCCGGTCGAAACCGGCTCCGGCGTAGGTCCGCAGGCGCTCCGCGTGCGCGTCGGCGTCGTCGCCGCACACCACCTTCGAAGCCACCATGTCCTTGGTGACGAGCTGCGAAACCTGTTCGAAGTGCCTTGGCGTGGAAAGGACCTGGCCCATTTCGCCGGGCAACTGCTCGGTGGGCCACAGCCGGTGCGCGGTGTCCACGGCCGCCGCCCGGTCCGTGCCGTAGCAGACCCGGTAGCCGCCGCTCACCGGCTTCGCCCCGCCGCCGCCCTCGCGGAACCGGGTCACCGCGCCCGCGTCCGGCCGCATCGTGATCAGCCCGTCGCCCACCCGCGACGCCAGCCTCAGGGCCTTCGGGCCGAACGCCGAGACGTCGATCGGGACGGGCTCGTCGGGGACGGTGTACAGCCGCGCGTTCTCCAGCCGGTAGTGCCTGCCCTCGTGGCTGACCTCGTTGCCGTCGAAGAGGTTGCGGATCAGCTGGACGGCTTCCTCCAGCATGTCCAGCCGGGTCCGGGCACTCGGCCACGGGCCGCCCATGATGTGCTCGTTCAGCGCCTCCCCGCTGCCCACCCCCAGCCGGAACCGGCCGTCGCCGAGCTGCACCGCGGCGGTGGCCGCCGCCTGCGCCACGATCGCCGGGTGCATCCGTACGGTCGGGCAGGTCACCGCCGTCTGCACCGGCAGCGACACCGCCTGCGACAGGGCACCGATCACCGACCACACGAAGGGGCTCTGGCCCTGCTCACCGTTCCACGGATGGAAGTGGTCGGAGATCCACAGCGCCTGGAAACCGGCCTGCTCGGCCATCCGGGCCTGTTCCACCAGCTCGACGGGTCCGAACTCCTCGCACGAGAGGAAGTAGCCGAATTCGGTCATGGGAGGTGCGCCTTCCGTACGGGGTGTGCTGCTGCTTCCCCGGGTAACCCGCGGCGACGCCCGGAAACACACCGATCACGGCGTTTGGGCGGCACGGTGACGGGCACGCGGGTCGGGTCCCCGAATACGACAGATCCACCGAATCCGTATCGGCCGGCCGCGGCCTTCCGCGCCGTCCGGCCGCAGCCGATCCCGCCAGTCGTCCGCAACAGCCGTCCGCAGCAGCCGTCCGTCACAGCCGTCCGCATCGGAGGCGAACGTGAGCAGTTCCACGCACACTTCCGCGAACCGGTCCGAAAGCCCGTCCGAGAGCAGCTCCGCACGCCGCCCCCGCGTCGTGGTCGTCGGCGGCGGCTTCGCCGGGCACCGGGCCGCCCGCACCGTCTCCCGGCAGACCCGGGGCCGGGCCGAGGTCGTCCTGCTCAACCCCACCGACTACTTCCTCTACCTGCCGCTGCTGCCCCAGGTCGCCGCCGGAATCCTGGAACCGCGCCGGGTCAGCGTCTCGCTGACCCGTACCCTGCCCGGCGTACGCCTCGTGCTCGGCGAGGCCGGACGGGTCGACCTGGAACTCCGCCGGGTGCACTACACCGACCCCGAGGGGCGCGCCGGCGCACTGTCGTACGACCGGCTGGTGCTGGCCGTCGGCAGCGTCAACAAGCTGCTGCCGGTCCCGGGCGTCACCGAGTACGCCCACGGCTTCCGCGGCCTGCCCGAGGCGCTGTACCTGCGCGACCACCTCACCCGGCAGATCGAGCTGTCCGGCAGCACCGACGACCCCGCCGAGCAGGCGGCCCGGCGCACCTTCGTGGTCGTCGGGGGCGGTTACACCGGGGTGGAGGTCGCCGCCCAGGGCGCGATGTTCACCGACGCGCTGGCCCGCGAGCAGGGCGACGGCACCCCGCAGCGGCGCCCCCGCTGGCTGCTCCTGGACATCGCCCCGCGCGTCCTGCCCGAACTCGACGAACGGCTCTCCCGCACCGCCGGCAAGGTGCTGCGCGAGCGCGGCGTCGACGTACGCACCGGCACCTCCGTCAAGGAGGCCACCGCACAGGGCGTGCTCCTCGACGACGGCGAGTTCGTCGCCACCCGCTCGCTCATCTGGTGCGTGGGGGTGCGGCCCGACCCGCTCGTCTCCGACCTCGGCCTGTCCGTCGAACGCGGCCGGCTGCTGGTCGACCCGCACCTGAACGTGCCCGGACACCCGGAGATCTTCGCGTGCGGCGACGCGGCAGCCGTGCCCGACCTGACCAGGCCGGGGGAGTTCACCCCGATGACGGCCCAGCACGCCACCCGGCAGGGCAGGGTCTGCGGCCACAACGTCGCCCTCTCGCTTGGGCCCGGCCAGCCGCGGATGGAGCGGTACGAACACCACGACCTCGGCTTCGTCGTCGACCTGGCCGGCGCCAAGGCCGCCGCCAACCCGCTCGGCGTGCCGCTGGCCGGGCCCCTCGCCGGAGCGGTCACCCGCGCCTACCACCTCGCCGCGATGCCAGGCAACCGGGTCCGGGTCGTCGCCGACTGGGCGCTGGACGCCGTACTGCCGCGCCAGGCCGTCCAGTTGGGGCTGGTGCGCTCCTGGTCGGTGCCGCTGGACACCTCGGCGCCCGAACTGGCGAGGGTGCCGGGCCGACCGGGTACGGCCGGCTGACGAACCCCCAGGACCCGCGGCAGGCCCGTACGCCCCGTACGGCGGGCCCCGCACCGAACAGCAGAGGAGAGACATGCCCACCGAAGGCCTGACCGCGACCGAACTCACCGAACTCGCCCAGCAGCTGCGGGTGGACTCCGTCCGCGCCACGGACGCGGCCGGGTCCGGACACGCCACCTCGTCGATGTCCGCGGCCGAGATCGGCGCCGTGCTCCTGGCGAACCACCTGCGCTACGACTTCGACCGCCCCGACCACCCCGGCAACGACCACCTCATCCTCTCCAAGGGCCACGCCTCGCCCCTGCTCTACTCCCTCTACCGGGCGGCGGGCGCGATCACCGACGAGGAACTGCTCACCTTCCGCAGCCGCGGCAGCCGCCTGGAGGGCCACCCCACGCCGCGCCTGCCCTGGGTGGACGTGGCGACCGGCTCCCTCGGGCAGGGACTGCCGGTCGGCGTCGGCGTGGCACTCGCCGGCCGGCGGCTGGAGCGGGTCCCCTCCCGGGTGTACGTGATCAGCGGGGACAGCGAGATGGCCGAGGGGTCGGTGTGGGAGGCCGTGGAGCACGCCGCGGGCGAGAAGCTCGACAACCTCACCCTGATCGTGGACGTCAACCGGCTCGGCCAGCGCGGCCCCACCCGGCACGGCCGCGACCTGAGTGCCTACGCCCGCCGGCTGAAGGCGTTCGGCTGGCACACCGTCGAGGTGGACGGGCACGACACCGAGGCGCTGGACGCGGCGTTCAAGGAGGCCCGTGCGACCGAGGGCCGCCCCACCGCCGTCCTCGCGAGCACCGTGAAGGGCAAGGGGGTGCACGAGGTCGCCGACCAGGAGGGCAAGCACGGCAAGCCGCTCCCGGACGCCACCGCGGCCATCGCCGAACTGGGCGGCGTACGGGCGATCCACGTCGACGTCGCGAAGCCGACGGCCGCCCGCACCCTGCACGCGGTGCCCAGCGGACACCTGACGCTGCCGCGCTACGAGCCCACCGCCTCCGGCGGCGAACGCGTCGCCACCCGCGACGCGTTCGGCGAGGCGCTCGCCGCGCTCGGCTCGGCGCGCGGCGACGTGGTCGTCCTGGACGGCGAGGTCGGCGACTCGACCCGCGCCGAGTACTTCGCCAAGGAACACCCCGACCGGTACTTCGAGTGCTACATCGCCGAACAGCTCCTGGTCGCCGCGGGCGTCGGCATGCAGGTGCGCGGCCGGGTGCCGTACGTCGCCACCTTCGCCGCCTTCCTCACCCGCGCCCACGACTTCCTGCGGATGGCCGCGATCAGCCGGGCCGACCTCAACGTGGTGGGCTCGCACGCCGGGGTCGCCATCGGCGAGGACGGGCCCTCCCAGATGGGCCTGGAGGACCTGGCGATGATGCGCGCCGTGCACGGCAGCACCGTCCTGTGCCCGTGCGACGCCAACCAGACCGCGAAACTGCTCGCCGCCACCGCCGACCTCAAGGGCATCCGCTACCTGCGCACCAGCAGGGGCAAGAGCGACGTCCTCTACGGTCCCGACGAGGAGTTCCCGGTCGGCGGCTCCAAGGTGCTGCGGCGCGGTGAGCACGACCGGCTGACCCTGGTCGCCGCCGGGACGACCGTGCCCGAGGCGCTGGCGGCGGCGGACCTGCTGGCCGCCGACGGCATCGAGGTCCGGGTCGTCGACCTCTACTCCGTCAAGCCGGTGGACGCGCAGACGCTGTGGACCGCGGCCGAGGAGACAGGCTGCCTGGTCAGCGTGGAGGACCACCACCCCGAGGGCGGGCTCGGCGACGCCGTCGCCGAGGCGTTCGCCGACGGCCGGCCCGCCCCGCGACTGGTCCGGCTCGCCGTCACGGGCATGCCGGGCTCGGCGACCCCCGCGGAGCAGCTGTACGGTGCCGGGATCGACGCGGAGTCGGTCGCCACGGCCGTACGCCTGCTGGTGGAGAAGGCGGTGGTGCGATGAGCGGCCGGGCCGGTACGGACCCGGACGGCACCCGGGACGTCCGGGCGGGGCGGCGCACCGTCACCGTGCACCGGCCCGACAAGGTGCTCTTCCCCGACCCCGGCATCAGCAAGGCCGACCTGGCCGCCTACTACCGCCGGATCGCCATGTTCGTGCTGCCGCAGGTGCGCGACCGGCCGCTGATGCTGGAACGCCACCCCGACGGGGTCGGCGGGCCCCGCTTCCTGCAGAAGGACACCCCGGACGGCTACCCCGACTGGGTGCGGCGCAAGAAGGTCGACAAGGAGGGCGGCACGGTGCGCCACGTGGTCTGCGACGACAGCGCCACCCTGGTGTTCCTGGCCGACCAGGCCGCGCTCGTGCTGCACAGATGGCTGTCCAGGGCCGACCGGCTGCCCTGGCCCGACCTGCTGGTGTTCGATCTCGACCCGCCCCGGGACGACTTCGCGGCGGTCCGCGACGCCGCCCGCCGGCTGGGTGAACTGCTCGACCAGCTGCACCTGCCCTCGGTGCTGATGACGACCGGCTCCAAGGGGCTGCACGTGACGGTGCCGCTGAACGGGCACGCCACGTTCGAGGAGTCCCGGGGCTTCGCCAGGGAGGTCGCCGAGACGCTGGCCGAACGCCACCCGCAGACCCTGACCACGGCGGTGCGCAAGCGCTCCCGGGGCAACCGGCTGTACCTGGACGTGCAGCGCAACGGGTACGCGCAGACGGGGGTGGCGCCGTGGTCGCCCCGGGCGCTGCCGGGGGCGCCGGTCGCGGTGCCGATCTCCTGGGAGCAGCTGGAGGACCCGGGGGTGACGGCGCGGACGTGGTCGCTCGGCGACGTGGAGGGCGTGCTGGAACAGGCGAAGCGCAATCCCTGGGCAGGCGTGCTGACCCGCGGCCGCGCCCTGGGCCCCGCCCGCAAACGCCTGAAGACGGTGAACTAGCGGCCTCGCGGCATGGGGCCGCCCTTTCCCATCCCCACCCCCGTCCCGCCCCCTTGGGCGGCAGGGCCGCCCGCTCGCTCCCCCCGCCCCCTTGGGCGGCGGGGCCGCCCCCCGGGGGCGGAACGGGCGGGCAAGGGGGCGGCCCCCGGCGGAGCCGCACACCCCCCCGCCCAAGCAACCTCCGCGCTACCTCACCGCACTAAGCGGCGGCGCGATCGACTCCAGGCTCCTGCGCTCGCTCTTGACGCCCAGCACCGACTCCACCAGGCCGGCGGCCACCATCAGCCCCGCCCCGATGCAGAACGCCAGCGTCGTGTCCCCCGGCTTCCCGCTGCTGACCAGCCCGTTGAAGAGGATCGGCCCGGTGATGCCGCCCAGCGCCGTGCCCACCGCGTAGAAGAACGAGATGCACATCGCCCGCGTCTCCAGCGGAAATACCTCACTGACCGTCAGATACGCCGAACTCGCCCCCGCCGAAGCGAAGAAGAGGACCACGCACCAGCACGCCGTCATCGTCGTTGCCGTCAGCGCCCCGTTCTGGAACAGCATCGCCGTGCCGAACAGCAGCAGCCCCGACAGGATGTACGTCCCGGCGATCATCGGCACCCGGCCCACCGAGTCGAAGAAGTGGCCGAGGACCAGCGGCCCGAGCAGGTTGCCGACCGCGATCACCGCGAAGTAGTACGCCGCCGAACCCGTCCCCACCCCGAAGAACTTGTCGAGGATGACCGCGTACCCGAAGGTGATCGAGTTGTAGAGGAACGCCTGCCCGACGAAGAGCGACAGCCCGAGGACCGCCCGCTTGCGGTACTGCGAGAACACCGTCCGCATGATCTCCAGGAAGCCGATCGACCCGCGCTGGCGGACCGTGATCTCCTCCTCCGGCTGCGGGAGCGGCTCACCGGTCTCGTCGTGGACCTTCTGCTCCACCGCCGTGACGATCCGGTCGGCCTCCTCCTCCCGGCCGTGCACCATCAGCCAGCGCGGGCTCTCCGGGACGTGCCGCCGGACGAGCAGGATGACCAGGCCGAGGACGACACCGATGGCGAACGCCAGCCGCCAGCCCACGTCCTTGGGGAAGAGGTCGGTGTTCAGCAGCGCCACCGAGGCGAGTGCGCCGATGGCCGCACCGGCCCAGAAGGTGCCGTTGATGATCAGGTCGATGCGCCCGCGCAGCCGGCTCGGAATAAGTTCGTCGATGGCCGAGTTGATCGCCGCGTATTCACCGCCGATGCCCAGACCCGTGACGAATCGGCATACGAAGAAGAACCACGCGGATTGCGAGAACGCGGTCGCCGCGGTCGCCGCCAGATAAACGGCGAGAGTGATCAGGAAGAGCTTCTTGCGGCCGAAGAGATCGGTGAGGCGGCCGAAGACCAGTGCGCCGACACACGCCCCCGCCACGTAAAGCGCGGCGGCGGTCGTCGTCACCTGTGCGGTGGTGATCTCGATTCCGCTGCCCTCTTCGGCGAGCCGGACGACGATATTGCCGACGATGGTCACTTCCAGGCCATCGAGGATCCACACCGTGCCGAGCCCGATGATGATCCTCCAGTGCCAGGGGGACCACGGCAGCCTGTCCAGCCGCGCCGGGATGCGCGTGCGGACCTCCGGGAACGCCCTGCTGTCTGTGGTTGTCATGGCGCGACGAGTACCCCACAGCGAATCGAACAACGCTCCGCCGTGCGGGGTTTGCTCCAGACGTGTCGGGTTACCCGGACCCCCGAGGCTGACATGGCAAATACATCAGAGAACACTCCCAGGAAATCACCGGCCAAAACCAGCGGAGAACAGCGCGAAGAACCGAAAAGGGCGCGCAAGCCGGGCCCGATGCAAGTGTTGCGCGCGGCCCGCGAGCAGATATCGGAACTCACCGGAATGCCCGCGGAATCGGTGTCCTCCTTCGAGCAGACGGAGGACGGCTGGGCGCTCCGGGTGGAAGTGCTCGAACTCGAACGCGTCCCGGACACCATGAGCCTGATCGCCTCCTACGAGGTCCAGCTGGACCCGGACGGCGAGCTCACCGGATACCGCCGGGTCGGCCGCTACGAGCGTGGCCGGGCCGACAAGAAGTAGCCGCCCGGACGCACCGGGAAGAGAGCGGTGCACACGGATGCGCGCGGTGCGCACGCAAGAGAGCAGTGCACACGGAAGAGAGCAGTGCGCACCAAAGTGAGCGGCGCGCACGGATGCGAGCAGTGCGCGGGCAAGCGCGCAGCGAAAGAGGAAGCAGCAGCCCCAGAAGAGAAGGAGGACCGGTCGCGATGACCGTAGTTCCGGCACAGCAAGGTGGCGGCGGCGGAGGCACCAGTGGCCTCTACGACGTCCTGGAACTCGTCCTGGACCGAGGTCTCGTCATCGACGCGTTCGTCCGGGTTTCCCTGGTCGGCATCGAGATCCTGAAGATCGACATCCGTGTCGTGGTCGCCAGCGTCGACACCTATCTGCGCTTCGCCGAGGCGTGCAACCGCCTCGACCTGGAGACCGGCGCCAAGAAGCCCTCGGGGCTGACCGACATCACCGGCGACATGATGGAGAAGGGCGCGTCCGGCAAGACCAAGGGCGCCCTCTCCGGCGCGGCCGAGACCATCTCCGGCGCCTTCCAGCAGGCCCGTGAGGAAAGCAGCCAGTCGAAGCCGCGGGCCCGTCGCACCACGACGCGCCGGAAGGAGGAGCAGGAATGAGCACGTACGTCTACGGCATCACCAGGGCCGCCCACCCCGGGCTGCCCGAGCGGATGGGCGGCGTCGGCGACCCGCCGCGCCCCGTCCGGCTGATCAGGACCGGTGAACTGACCGCCGTCGTCAGCGAGGCCCCGGAGGACCTGCGGCCCAAGCGGCGCGACCTGCTCGCCCATCAGAGCGTGCTGTCCGAGGCCGGATCGAGCGGCGCCGTACTGCCGATGCGCTTCGGCAGCGTCTCGCCCGACGACGAGGCGGTGAACACCGTCCTCGCCGAGCGCGAGAAGCACTACCTGGAGCGGCTCGACGCCCTGGAGGGCAAGGTCGAGTACAACGTCAAGGCCACCCACGACGAAGAGGCCGTCCTGCACCACGTGCTGGCCGAGAACGCCGAACTGCGCACCCTGAACGAGGCCAACACGGCTGTGGGCGGCGGCAGTTACGAGCAGAAGCTGCACTTCGGCGAGCGCGTCGTGGCCGCCGTGCAGCAGCGCGAGAAGCTGGACGCGCAACTGGTGCGCCAGGCCCTCGAAACGGCCGCGGTGGACGTCAGCCCCGGGCCCGAGAGCACCGGCTGGCTGGCCAACGTGTCCTTCCTGGTGGGGCGCGAGGACGCCGCCGCCTTCAGCGACGCGGTGGACGCGCTCCAGCGCGAGGCACCGCACCTGGTGCTCCAGGTCAACGGACCGCTGCCCCCGTACAGCTTCGTGGAGTGAGCCGCCGTGGGTCTCCTGGGAGAGCTGCTGCTGCTTCCGCTGGCCCCTGTCCGCGGCACCGGCTGGGTGCTGCGGCAGGTGGTGGCCGAGGCGGAGAAGCAGTACTACGACCCGTCGGCCATCCAGGGCGAACTCCGGCGTCTCGAAGGCCTCCTTGAGGCGGGCGAGATCGACGAGGCGGAGTTCGACCGCCGGGAGGACGAACTCCTCGACCGGCTGGAGCAGAAGCAGCGCATGGCACCCCCGCGCTGACACACCGCCGCACCGACCTCGATCCGGACCGCGGTCCGGGTCCGACACCCGACCGGAAAGCAGGAGCGACATGAACAACAGGCTGGGCCTGGGGCTCGCCGTAGGAGCGGGCTATCTGCTGGGGCGGACGAAGAAGCTGAAGTTCGCCTTCGCCGTCGGCACGTTCGTCGCGGGCAAGAAGCTGCAGCTGAGCCCGAAGGCGCTGATGGACTTCGCGTCCTCGCAGTTGCAGAACAACCCGCAGTTCAAGGAGCTGGGCGACCAGCTGCGCGAGGACATGCGCGGCGTCGGCAAGGCCGCCACGGGGGCGATCATCAACCGTCAGCTCGGCGGTCTCGCCGACCGGCTGCACGACCGCACCCTCAACGTCCAGGACAGGGTCGCGGGTGTCGTGCCCGACATCACCAGCCTGAAGGACGAGGACAGGGACAGGGAAGAGGAGTACGACGAGGAGCCCGAGGAGGAGACGGCGGAGCGCGAGCGGCCCCGGCGGCAGAGCCGCGCCAAGAAGACGGAGTCGTCCGGCGACCCGTCCGGCTCCCGGCAGTCCCGCTCCTCCGGCTCCTCCGGTTCGTCCGGCTCCTCCTCCGGCTCCTCCCGCTCCGCCGGTTCGGGGTCCGGCTCCCGGCAGGGCTCCTCCCGTACCGCGGGCTCCGGCTCGTCCCGCTCCGGCTCCGGCACCCGTACGGCGGGCAAGACCGCCTCCGGTACGGCGAAGAAGACCGCGTCCGGCACCGGAACGGCGAAGAAGACCGCCTCCGGCACCGCCCGCAGGACCGCCTCCGGGGCCGCGGGGAAGACCGCCGGAGCAGCGAAGAAGACCGCATCGAAGGGAGGCCGGAGCCGTGGCTGACGTCAAGGACACCGCCAAGGGCCTCACCGGCGCCCTGAAGCCGGACAGCGAGGTCACCGACCGGCTGAAGCAGGAGCTCCAGGGATACCTGGCCGCCCAGGCCGAACGCCTGCTGGTGGGCGCCGGCCGCAAGCTGGGCGAGTCCACCGTCAAACTCACCGACATAGCCGAGGGCCGCAGCCCCGGGTTCGCCAAGCTCGCCCTGGACGGCGGGCGCAAGCTCGCCGAGGGCAAGGGCCCGGTGCGCAGCGCCGTCGAACTCGGCGCGAGCCACCTCAAGGACAAGGCCAAGGACGCGGTGTCCGGGCTGTTCGGCGGCGGCAAGGGCAAGCGCAAGAAGGGCGGCGGCGGAGGCAAGCCGATCGTCATCCTGGAGTCCGTGGACGTCGGCGTGCCCGTCCGGGTGGCCTACGACCAGTGGACCCGCTACGACGACTTCTCGACCTTCGCCAAGGGCGTCAAGAGCGCCACCACCGCCGACGACACCACGTCCGACTGGAAGCTCAAGGTCTTCTGGTCCAACCGCAGCTGGAAGGCGCACACCACCCAGCAGGTGCCCGACGCGCGCATCTCCTGGACGTCCGAGGGCGCCAAGGGCACCACCAAGGGCGTCGTCACCTTCCACCCGCTGGGCGACAACATCACCCGCGTCCTGCTGGTCATCGAGTACTACCCCAAGGGCCTGTTCGAGAAGACCGGCAACATCTGGCGCGCCCAGGGCCGGCGGGCCCGGCTCGACCTCAAGAACTACGCCCGGCACATCTCCATGAAGGGCGACATCGACGACGGCTGGCGCGGCGAGATCCAGGACGGCGAGGTCGTGAAGACGCACGAGGACGCCGTCGCGGAGGAGGAAGAGGCCCGCGCGGAGGAAGAGGGGCAGGACACCGGGGACGAGACGGAGGACAGGGACGAGCACGAGCCCGACGCGGAGCACGACGAGCACGAGGAGGACGACGAGCACGCGGCGGAGCACGACGCCGAGGGCGAGTACGACGAGGACGAGGGGGAACCCGAGGGCGAGTACGAGGAGGAGGGCGAACCCGCCGAGGAGGACGAGGGCGAACCCGAGGCCGAGTACGACGAGGAAGAGGGCGAGCCGGAGGCCGAGTACGACGAGGAGGCCGAGGAGGAACCCGAGGCCGAGTACGAGGACGCCGAGCTCGTCGAGGACGACGAGGACGACGCGGACTCCCGCAAGCAGCGCGAGTACGCCGAATCCGGAGACAGGGGCCGCCGATGACGACCGCCGCCAGACTGCCCGACCCGTACGGTTCCGGAGGCGGGGCCAACCTCGCCGACATCCTGGAACGCGTACTGGACAAAGGCGTGGTCATCGCGGGAGACATCAAGATCAACCTGCTGGACATCGAGCTCCTCACGATCAAACTGCGCCTGATCGTCGCCTCGGTCGACAAGGCCAAGGAGATGGGCATCGACTGGTGGGAGGACGACCCGTCGCTCTCCTCCGGCGCCAGGCGCCGCGAGATCGCCGCGGAGAACGAACGGCTGAAACGCCGCATCGCCGACCTGGAGGCCGGGGCCGAGGACTCCGTCCGCGCCCGGGACCAGGAGAGTGAACGGGAGCTTGAAGCCGCTCCCGACGGGAACACGGGAAAGGCATGACAGCCACTACGGACACCACAGGTACGGGCCCCTTTCCCGAGGCGGAACTCGTCTACGTCTACGCCGTGACCCGCCCCTTCGACGGGGTCGTCCCCGACGGGGGCGGGCGCGGCCTGGACGGCGAACCGCCCCGGCTGCTGCGCCACGGCGAACTGGTCGCCGTGGTCAGCCCGGTGCCGGCCGCCGACTTCGACGAGGCGCCGCTCAAGGCCCACCTCGAAGACCTCGACTGGCTGGCCGCCACCGCCCGCACCCACCAGAACGTGATCACCGCCCTGACCACCGTGACCAGCCCGCTGCCGCTGCGGCTGGCGACCGTGTGCCGCGACGACAGCGGGGTGCGACGGCTCCTGGAGTCCGGGCACCACCGCTTCGTGACGGCCCTGGACCGGCTGGAGGGGCGCATCGAATGGGGGGTCAAGGTGTACGCGGCGACCCCCGGGCCGCCCGCCGCCCACGAGGCCCCGGCAGCGCAGGACGGTGCCCCGGCCCCCGACGCGGGCGCCCCCGGCGCCGGGCGCAGCTACCTGCGGCAGCGCCTCGCCCAGCGGCGCAGCCAGGAGAGCGCCTCGCACCGCGCGGACGCGCTCTGCCGCCGCATCCACACCGAGCTGTCGCACACCGCCGAGCACGCGCTGCTGCACCGCCTCCAGGACAACCGGCTCTCCGGCCGCAGCGGTCAGAACATCCTCAACGCCGCCTACCTGGTGCCCCGCGCACAGAGCGAGGCCTTCGTCGAGCAGGTGCGGGCCCTCACCCCCGAGGGCCCCGACGGCGAGGGCGTACAGGTCGAACTGACCGGGCCCTGGGCCCCGTACTCCTTCGCCGACATCGGGGACGAGGCCCCCGCGCAGCAGGGGGAGGAGGACACGGCACGACGACAGGAGGGGGAGCCGGCGTGAGCCACTACAGCGACGACCACGACGTCGACGCACTCGCCCAGCGCGAGATCGCCCTGGTCGACCTGCTCGACCGGCTGCTCGCGGGCGGCGTGGTGCTCGCCGGTGACCTGACCCTGCGGATCGCGGACGTCGATCTCGTACGCATCGACCTCAACGCGCTCATCAGCTCGGTCAGCGAGAACGTGCCGTCCCCCTTCGAGGAGCTGCGATGACCACCGAAGAAACCACGTCCGAGGAGACCCGCCGCCGGGTCGAGATAGACGCCGACACCGTCGAACGCGACCTGGTGAAACTCGTCCTGACCGTCGTCGAGCTGCTGCGCCAGCTGATGGAGCGCCAGGCGCTGCGCCGGGTGGACACCGGAGAGCTCACCGAGGAGCAGGAGGAGCGGATCGGCATGACGCTGATGCTCCTGGAGGACCGGATGGGCATCCTGCGCGACAGGTTCGGGCTGGAGCCCGAGGACCTCAACATCGACCTGGGGCCGCTGGGCCCCCTGCTGCCACGGAACTGACGACGGTGACCGACAACAACTCCACACCCGGGCCGGCCCGCGAGGACGAGCACGGGGGCGGGCCAGGGGACGGCCCGGCCGACCGCAGGACGCGCATCACCATCCTGGTCGCCCTGGGGGCCAACCTCCTCATCGCCGCCGCCAAGGCAGTCGGCGGCCTCCTCGCGTCCTCGCCCGCCCTGCTGTCCGAGGCCGCGCACTCCGTCGCCGACAGCATCAACGAGATCTTCCTGCTGGCCGCGCTCCGCCGCAGCCGCCGCCCCGCCGACCGCCAGCACCCCTTCGGCTACGGCAAGGAGCGCTACTTCTGGTCGCTGCTCGCCGCCGTCGGCATCTTCGTGCTCGGCGCCGGATTCTCCTTCTACCAGGGCGTCGAGGCCCTGACCACGCCGCCGGCCGGCGAGTCCACCCGCGGCTACGTCGCCGGTCTCGCGGTGCTCCTGGTGGCCCTCCTCGCCGAGGGCACCTCGCTCGTCCGCGCCCTGTGGCAGGTCCGCAGGCAGCCCGGCAAGGGCCTCGGCGAGGACCCCGCGCTGCGCACCGTCGTCGCCGAGGACAGCACCGCCGTGATCGGCGTCCTGGTCGCCATGACCGGCATGGTCCTGCACATGGTGACCCACCGGGTCGCCTACGAGGCCGTGGCCTCGCTCGCCATCGGAGTGCTCCTGGTGTACGTCGCCTACCGGCTCGGCTCCGACGCCCGCGCCCAGCTCATCGGCGAGGCCGTCGACCCGGAACTCGACGAGGGAATCCGCGAGTTCCTCGCCGCCCAGCCGGAGATCGACCAGGTGGCCTCGCTGCTCACCATGCGGCTGGGCCTGGAGTCGACGCTGGTGGCGGCCCGCATCGACCTGGTGCCCGGCCTCGACAGCGAGCGGGTGGAACTGGTCTCCGAACGCATCAAGCGGACCATACGGAAGACCTGGCCGGAGGCCGACCAGGTCTTCCTGGATGTCACGGAGGCGCCGACCGACGTGGACGGCGCCGGGGAGATCCTGCCCGACGACCGGACGGCACCTGCCTCCGTCCGTGCTACAGGGGACTGCGCACGCCCGGCAGCGGACGGTACACGGTGAGCGCCTCGTCCGCCTTGTCCACCACGAACGCCTCCGGCGCGGGCGCCACCTCACCGTCGTACGCCAGCAGCGTCCCCGGTTCGACCCCCGCGATCCGCAGCCGTCGCATCCGGCCCGCCGCGTGCAGCGGCGACCTGCTCAGCGGCCCGGACACCGCCGCCAGCAGCAGCCGCAGGCCCGGCAGCCTGCCGCCGTGCACCACCCGGACGTCGAGCAGACCGTCCGCGAGGTCGAACCGGCGGCCCGGCGTCGGCCCCATCCGCTGGTAGAGACCGTTTCCGGCGAACAGCATCCACATGCCGCGCCGCTTGCCGCGCACCTCGGCCGTCAGCGGACGCTCGCCGCGCAGCACCTCGAAGGCGGCGAGCACGCCCGCGGGCCAGCCGCCGATCCGCGGCGACCAGTGCTCCCGGATGCGCACCAGCTCCGGGTAGACGCCCAGGCTGAAGGTGTTCAGGAAGTAGCCGGGGGTGCCGTCGCCGTTCGGGCCCGGGGTGAAGCGGCCGAGGTCGACCTTGACCGCGTCGCCCTCCGCCAGGGCGCGGCAGGTGTCCTGGACGGCCTCGATGCCCAGGTCGTACGCGAAGTGATTGAGGGTGCCGCCGGGGAAGACGGCCAGCGGGACCCCGGCGCGGGCGGCGGCCACCGCGGCCCGGTTGACCGTGCCGTCGCCGCCGCACACACCGAGCGCGCGGGCGCTCTCCACGGCCTTGTCCAGCTCGGCGCACAGGTCCTCGGGGTCCACCTCGCGGACCTCGGCGGCGGGCAGCGCGTCCCGGACGAGGGCGGCCTTGGCGGCCGAACTGCCGGACGCCCGGTTCACCACGACCACCAGGTCCTGCCCGTCGGGCAGCCGGGGCGCGTCGGTGTGCGGCCGGCCGGGGGAGGGCAGCTGGTCGCGGGTCGGCACCAGGCCCCGTACCGCGAAGGCGGCACCCACGCCGAGCGCGGCGCCCACCAGGACGTCGCTGGGGAAGTGCGCGCCCGTGTAGATCCGGGACAGCGCGACCGCGCCCGCCACCGGAGCGACGGCGGCGCCCCAGCCCTGGGACTCCAGGGCGACACCGGTCGCGAACGCGGCGGCGGACGCGGAATGGCCGGACGGGAAGGAGGTGGTGACGGGCTGCCGCTTCAGCTGACGGATCAGCGGTACGGCGTCCAGTACGGGCCGGGTGCGGCGTACGGAGCGCTTGCCGACGGTGTTGACCGTCGCCGACGCGAGCGCCAGGGAGGCCACGCCGCGGACCGCGGCCCGGCGGGCGCGGGTGCTGCCGCCGAACGCGGCCATCCCGGCCGCCGCCCCGAACCACAGCAGCCCGTGATTGGCGCTGTGGCTCAGCCGGGGCAGCAGCCGGTCGGCGCCCGGCCAGTGGCGGGCCGCCACGGCGTGGAACACGGCGTGGTCACGGGCGGTCAGCCAGTCGGCGACACGGCGGCCGACGGCACGGGCGGGAGCTTGGGACATGGGCTCTGACATGGCACCCGGTTACCCGCCGCGGCGGGTCCGAACCGGGGCCGGGCTCCGCCGGGCCGGTGGCCGGGGCCGGCCGGTACCCGGCGGCCGGTCCGGACCGGGTCAGATCAGGGCCGTCGGGCTCTCGCCTGGCTCTTCGTTGTCCGGGGCCGCCCGGCTGATCTGGGCCAGCGCGGACCCCGGGTCCTCGCTCTCGGCCAGGTCGCCGAGGCTCACCACGCCGAGCGGGCGGCCGTCCTCGACCACGGGCAGCCGCCGCACCGCGTGCTCTCGCATCAGCCGCACCGCCGTCGTGATCTCGTCGTGGGGGCCCACGCACACCGGGGCGGGCGTGCACACCGAACGGACGCTGACGGCCAGCGGGTCCACCCCGTCCGCGACCGCCCGCAGGGTGATGTCCCGGTCGGTGATCACCCCGATCAGCCGGTTGTCCTGCGCCACCAGCACATCCCCGATGTCCTGCGCGCGCATCAGCTGGGCGGCCTCGACGAGCGAGGCGTCCGGCCGTACGGCCGCGACCCCCGCCGTCATGACTTCCCGCACGAACTGGGCCATGGCACTCCGCCTCTTTCCTGCGTTCCGGCACTTCCTGGGGTTTTCGTGGTGCCGCCGCAGTACCCCTCAGCGCAGCCGCCATGCCTCGCCCGGGGCCGCACCGGGCGCCCGCCCGCACCCGGGCGGGGTGCCGGGTGCGGGTCCGGTCGGCTCAGGTGCGGGCCCCGTCGGGCACGGCGGCCACCGCTATCGCCTGGACGTTGTCGAACACCGACCCCTCGGGCAGGGCCGCCACCACCTCGCAGAGCCGGTCCGGCGCGTGCCCGTGCCGCAGCATCGCCACCACGGCGTCCCGGTCCGCGGGGAACTGCGTACGGCTCAGGTGCCGGGCCAGCTCGAACCTGACCTTCTCGAACTCGCCGTCCGGCCCCGGCCTCGGCGCCATGTCCGAGGCCAGTTCGGGATCGTCGTCCGCCACCGGCTCCGGATCGCTCCACTCCTCGGTCCTGGTCGGATGACCGGAGCGCAGCAGGCCCTGGAGCTCCTGCTTCATCTCCTCGTCCTGACGCCGGCTGACCCGGTCGCTGCCTCGCTGCATGAATGCATCACTCCATGATCTTTCGGGTGTGCGGGGCGGGTACCCGGCAGCAGCACGCCAAACACCGGCCCGCCTTCCTGGATCCCAACTTGCCTCCGGGGAGAGGGGTTTGGGGCCGCCGAACGGGGAAACCCGGAAAGCGGCCGCACGGCCACTGGGATAGGGATGGGCTCCGGGCGCGGACCCGCGACCGTCAGGGACGGCGGTGGCGGACTCCGCGCCCGGAGTGGGTTTCCCGGCCCGCCGTGCGCGCGGTGGGCCGGGCGCGAGGCGTCGGGATGCGGCCCCGGCGGCGGGCCGGGCGGGTTTACCGCCGGTGAGCGGGGTCACCCGGAGTGCGCACAGGCCCGTACCACCACTTTCCACGGAAGGACGGGGCCATGGCGCTCCTGGCCGTTCTGCTGCCCGTGTTCATGCTCGGCGCGATACTCGCGCTCGGCCGTCTGGAGGACATCCTGTTCGCCCCGCCGGCGGCCGAGGGCGCAGAGCGGGCGGCCCGCCCCGGCCGCCACGCCAGGAAGACCGCACGGAAGCGGGCCACACCGGCGGTTCGCTTCGGCCGCCACGCGAAGGAAGGAGTCTGACGTGGGCAAAGTGCTCTACAAGCCGCTCGGAATGATCTTCGGCATGGCGGGCGGCATGCTCGCCGGAGCCGCGTTCCGCAAGACCTGGAAGGCGGTCACCGGCGAGGACGACGCCCCGGACGGGCTCGACCGGGACCGCCGCTGGCGCGAGATCCTGCCCGCCGTCGCCCTGGAGGGTGCCATCTTCGCCGTCGTCCGTACGACGGTGGAACGCGGCGGCGCCACCGCAGTGCGCCGGCTCACCGGCTACTGGCCGGGCTGAAACCGCAGGCCGGCGGGGTCCGGGCGGCTTGTCGGCCCGCCCGGACCCCGCCCCGCGGACATGGCGCCGGTCACAGATCCACCCGCTGCCAGTTTGCCCCGCGTGCGCAGGGGCAGGCGAACCCCGTGCTTCGGACCGGAGGCACGTCCGTGGGAGCGGTGGCAGACGCTCCGGGCGTGTGCTGTGCAATCCGGCGGGCACTCGGTTCCGGCTCCTCCTCCCAACGGTGACACCCATCCGTCTGCACCGTTACAGAGGTTCAGGAGCTCCACGATGCGCACTCGTACGCCAGGCAGGCACCCGCACGACGACGCCCCCGACACCTCCGCCGAGTTCCAGCGACTTGCCGGACTGTCCGAGGGGTACGAACGCGAGGTGATCCGGCAGGAGATCGTCAACGCGTGGCTGCCGATGTCCGAGCGGCTGGCAGGCCGGTTCCGCAACCGCGGCGAGTCCCTGGAGGACCTGCGCCAGGTGGCCGCGCTCGGCCTGGTCAAGGCCGTCGACCGGTACGACCCGGAGCACGGGGCCGCTTTCGAGAGCTTCGCCGTGCCGACCATCACCGGTGAGATCAAGCGGCACTTCCGCGACCACATGTGGACCCTGCACGTGCCGCGCCGCGTCCAGGACCTGCGCAACCGGGTGCGCACCGCGCACCAGGAGCTGGCCCAGACGATGGTCGGGCGCTCCCCGACGGTCGCCGAGATCGCCGCCCAGGCCGGGATGAGCGAGCCCGAGGCGCTCGCCGGGCTGGAGGCACTCGACTCGTTCACCGCCCTGTCCCTCGACGCGGAACTCCCCGGCAGCGAGGACGGCTACTCCCTCATCGACGCCATCGGCGGGGCCGACCCGGCGCTGGACGTCGTCGTCGACCGCGAGGCCGTCAAGCCGGGCCTGCGGCAGCTGCCGGAGCGGGAGCGGAAGATCCTTTACATGCGGTTCTTCCGCGACATGACGCAGAGCAGCATCGCGGAGGACCTCGGCCTCTCCCAGATGCACGTGTCGCGGCTGATCAGCAGGTGCTGCAACCAGCTGCGGACGCAGGCGCTGAAGGAAGCGGCGTGAGCGGGGCCGGGGTCAGCCCCGGCCCCGCCCTGTCCGGTCCGCCGGAGCGGACCGGGCGGCGGCTGCCAGCGCCGTGTGACGCGCCATCACGTCCACGGCCCGCCCCTCGGCCATGGAGAACGCCCGCCGGTTTCCCGTACGGAACAGCGTCAGCACCCCCTGGACGGGCCCCGGAGGCGACCCCGCGGCCCGGTCCGCCGGAGCCGACAGCGGGACGCACACCAGCGAACTGACCGAGGCCCGCACCAGCATCGGCAGCCCGGCCGCGTCCCGGCCGAACCCCTCGGTGTCCTCGGGGCTCACCTGGAGCGAGCCGGAGGCGCCCCGGGCGGCCTCCACCACCAGCGGGCAGTTGCAGGGATCCTGCGCGGCGAGCCCGTCGCGCAGGATCTCCCGGTCGCCCCCGCTCCGTACGTCGTCCTCGTGTACGTCGTCGGGGGCGCCGAGCACCGCGATCCGGCGCAGCGTGCCGCCGCCCGCCAGATCCACCACCACCCAGTCCGCGAACCGGCCCGCCAGCACCTGGGCGGCGGTGCGCAGCACGCTCTCCCGGCCGCCCGCGGGGGCGCGCAGCAGCGCGGATGCCATCGCGTCGATCAGGTCGATCAGCTCCGCGTGCCGGGTCGCCTCGGACAGGTCGGGCAGCGACCGGCCGGCGCTCTCCGTCCCCGTACGCGCGCGGGCCGCGCCGACGGTCGTTCCCGGCTGGAGGACGACGAGCACCGCCGGGTGCGGTTCGTCCGGCGGGCGCAGCGCCGTCAGGGTCGCCAGCAGGGGTTCCGACGGCCGCTGCTGGAGCCGTACGGTCAGCCCGCGGTCGCCCTCGCCGCGGGCCACGGCCGCCGTCTGCGAGCGGAACGCGGCGCGGTCGCCGGGACCGAGCAGCGATGCCAGCGGGCGTCCGGTGGCGTAGCCGGCCCGGACGCCGGTGAGGCCGGTGGCGGCGAAGTTCATCCGGCGTACGACGGTGTCGCGGTCCACCAGGGCGACGGCCAGCGGCAGCCGCTGGAACAGGGATCTGAGCAGCTGCCGTTCCTGCCGGTCGGCGACGGCCGAGACGCTGAGGGCGCTGTCGGGTGCGGCATCGCCCCTGACGAGCCGTTCGTAGCGCGGCCACAGCTCGTCGGCCGCGTACTGGAGTTCGAACAGGGAGGCGTCCAGCGCGGACGGGCGTTCCTCCGGGGGGAGCGAACGGGCGGTGCGCAACTCCGCGACCCGGCGGACGAAGTCCGCCAGTTCCTCGCCGAACTCGTCCCGCTCCGTCATGGGGCCAGCGTAGCCACGGGAGCGGTTTTGCGGCCCGGACGCAGGGAAATCGCACAGAGAGGAGGCGTTGTGCGATGCAACCCGAACCGGACTGCCGGGCACCGGAACCAGTCTCCGTCGCCCGCACCCTGAGCACCCTGGCCGAACAGTCCACCCGCTGCACCGCCGACTGCTGCGGGGCGGTGACGACGCTCATGCACAGCGGGCCGCAGACCGCCTCGGCGGCGGGCGCGGCGGACGCCGAACGGCGGACCGCGGCCACCCACCCGGACCTGGCCACGCTCGCCTCCGTCCAGCTGGACCGGGGGGAGGGGCCCATCCCCACCGCACTGGAGCGCGGCGAACCGGTCGACGCGGCGGACCTGCTCGCCGACGACCGGTGGCCGGAGTTCCGGGCACTGGCCATCGACTCGGGGGTACGGGCCAGCCTGACCCTGCCGTTCTGCCGGGCCGGCATCGAGGTCACCCTCAGCCTCTACAGCTTCCGCCCCGGGGGACTGGCCGCGGTGGAGCACGGCGCGGCCGTGATCCTCGGCGAACAGGCGACGGCGGGACTGGTGCGGGAGCGGCGGTTCCACGAGGCGCTGACGGAGGTGGGCCAGCTCTCCCACGCGCTGCGGTCGCGGCCGGTGATCGACCGGGCGAGCGGGATCGTGATGCACGTGCTGGGCTGCGACGAGTCCGAGGCGTTCGCGTTCCTGAAGAAGGTCTCGCAGCAGACGAACCGCAAGCTGGTGGACGTGGCCGAGCGGGTGGTCGGCAGCCGGGGGAGGGCCCTGCACGGCTGACCGGGATCCGGGGGCCCTGCAGGGCTGAGCGGAGTCCACAGCCCCGGAACCGTACGCCCCGTGCGGGGTGGTGTGACCGTCCTGTGTGGGCCGGGGCCTGCCCTGTGCGGCCGGTGGGTCAGTTGCGCGTGGGCCGGGGGCCGTCCCCGTGCGGCCGGTGGGTCCGATTCGCGTGGGCCGGGGGCCTTTCCCCGTGCGAGAGTGCTTGATCGTCCCGCTTCGCCCCGGTGCGTCCCCGCGCGGGCTCCCCGCGTCCGTCCTCGTGCGGGCCCACCCAACCCCCTTTATAAAGGGCCTTGGGGGTACGACCCCCGCGCAGGTATCCCACCCCCGAGAGGCCCCCATGCAGCGGACCCTCCCCGAGGACCAGGGCCGGGTCGGGCACGGGCCGCCCGATCCGCCCCCGGGCCTTTCCGTCCTTCCGGAACTCGCCGCCGCCCTGGCCTCCGCCACCACCCGCACCGCCCCCGAGCCCCCGGGCGGCGGAGCGGCGCTGCGGACCGCCGCCACCGGCCACTGGCTGCGGCGCGGGCTCGGCGTGGAGCCGTCCGCGGTGGTCGCGGCGCCCGGCGCGCCCCCGCTCCTGTTCGCCCTGATGGCCGCCGTCGGCGGAGACGTTCTGCTGCCGCGCCCCTGCCCGGCCTGGTGGGCCCCGCAGGTGCGCCTGCTGGCGGGCGGCGCGCACGGCTCGTTCCACGTGCCGACCCCGGCCGAGTGCGGCGGCGTGCCCGACCCGTACGCCCTGCTGGAGACCGTCCGCAGGCTGCGGGCGGAGGGCGGCGATCCGCGCGTCCTGCTGCTGTCCGTCCCGGACGACCCGACCGCCACCGTCGCCCCGCCCGAGGTGGTGCACCAGGTGTGCGAGGCCGCGCTCGCCGAGGGGCTGGTCGTGATCAGCGACGAGACCTGGCGCGACACGGTGCACGGCACGCACCCGGACCCGGACCGCGACCCGGGGCCGGGCTCGCGGGAGCCCGTCTTCGTCAGCCCCGCCGTGATGTTCCCCGACCACGTCCTGGTCCTCGCCGACCTGGCGGGCGCCCTGCTGCCCACCGCGTGGCGCGTCGCCGTCGCCCGGCTGCCGGACACCGCGCACGGGGCCCGCCTCGGCGCCCGCGCCCTCGACGTGCTGGTCGCGCTCGGGGCCACCGTACCGGCCCCGTTCGCGGAGGTCGCCGCGTACGCCCTGCACGACCCGGAGCCGGTCGTGGCCCGTGCGCGGGCCGCCGCCGCGCTGCACGCGCGGGTGCAGCACGCCGTCCACCGGGCGGTGCTGGACGTCGGTGCGCTGGCCCGGCCGCCGACCGCGGGACGCTGCCTGTACGCCGACCTGGACCCGCTGCACGAGGGACTGGCCGCCCGTGGCGTCACCGACGCGATGGAACTGGAGCAGTACCTCACCCGGCGCCTGGGAACCCCTGTTCCCGGGGGTCACCGGTTCGGGGACCCGCTGGGCTCGCTGCGCGTGCGGATCTCGACGGCGCCCCTGCTCGGGGCAACCCCGCAGCAGCGCGCGGAGTCCCTGTCGGCGGAGGAACCGCTTGAACTGCCGCATCTGGAGCAGGCGTTGAACCACCTGGGCGCGGCCCTCGCCGAGCTGGGCTGATCCGACAGCCGCGTACGCACCTGTAGACGCCACCGAACGGAGCCTTTCGATGACGGAACAGACCGAACTCACCGACCCCCCGGAACGCTCCGCGGGCCGTGCGTCGGACCTGGTGGAACGACCCCGGACGCCGGTGCGTTCCTCCCCCACCCGCCCGCTGGGCGAGGTCCGCGCCGCTCCCTGGCCCCGGACCTTCGCCGACCGTCTCACCGCCCCGCTCCCCGGGGTGCGCGCGTTCGCCAGGCTGGCCCGCGAGGGCGCCATCAGGCCGGGCCGCGACGGGCTGCGGGACATCGCCAGGCTGCCCTTCGAACCGGGGCCGCTGCCCGCCGTGGACACGGACACCATCGCCGTCACCTGGGCGGGGCACGCGAGTTGGGTGGTGCGCATCGGAGGGCTCACGGTGCTCACCGACCCGGTCTGGTCCCGGAAGATCCTCGGTACGCCGGCCAGGATCACCCCCGTGGGCGTGCGCTGGGAGGACCTTCCGCCGGTGGACGCCGTCGTCATCAGCCACAACCACTACGACCACCTCGACGCACCCACCCTGAAGCGGCTGCCGCGGCACACCCCGCTGTTCGTGCCGGCCGGGCTCGCCCGCTGGTGCCGCCGCCGGGGCTTCACCCGGGTCACCGAACTGGACTGGTGGGAGGGCGCCGAACTCAACGGCGTACGGCTCGACTTCGTGCCCGCCCACCACTGGAGCAAACGCTCCCTCACCGACACCTGCCGCACCCTCTGGGGCGGCTGGGTACTGAGTGACCCGGGCGGCCGGAGCGTCTACTTCGCCGGGGACACCGGCTACGGTCACTGGTTCCGCGAGATCGGCGACCGGTACCCCGCGCTCGACCTGGCCCTGCTGCCCATCGGCGCCTACCACCCGCGCTGGTGGCTGCGCGACGTCCACATGGACCCCGAGGAGGCGGTACGGGCGTGCGCGGACGTGGGCGCCCGGCAGATGGCACCCATGCACTGGGGCACCTTCGTGCTCTCCGCCGAGCCCGTCCTCGAACCCCTCACCCGGGTCCGCGCCGCCTGGGAACGGGCGGGCCGGCCGCGCGAGGACCTGTGGGACCTGCCGGTCGGCGCGTCCCGCGTGCTGACCTGACCGCCGTACGGGGGCGCCGCCACCGCACCGACGCCCCCCGGCAGGCACCCGTACCGGCCGAAGCCCCCCCGCGGGCCCCCCGTACCGGCCGTCGTCCCCTGGCAGGCCCCCCCCCGGTACCTGCCGTCGCCGCCCTCAGGCCGGCTTCGTCCGACGTACCCGACGCCACACCGAAGGCACCGCGCTGACCAGCAGCGTCGCCACGATCGCCGCCAGCACGCCCTCCCAGGGGCGGGCGAACAGGCTGCCGCCCAGCACCCCGATCAACTGGTACGCCGCCGCCCACGCCAGACAGGCCGGCACGTCCCCGCGGGCGAACCTGCGCATCGGCATCTTCGCCAGCAGGCACGCCAGCATCACCGGGATCCGCCCGGCAGGCACCAGCCGGGACAGCGTCAGCACCTTCGAGCGGTGCTCGTCCAGCTTCCGCTGGGCCTGTTCCAGCCGCTCCCGCGGGGCCCTGCGGCGCAGCGCGTCCAGCCACCTCGACCCGTGCTCGGAGCGCACCCCGCGCACCCCCAGCCAGTACAGCGCCAGATCGCCCACGAACGCGGCCGACGCGGCCACCACGAAGACGATCGCGAGCGACAGCGCGGGCACGCTCTGGTGCAGGGCGACCACCGCCGCCGTACTCACCAGCGCCCCCGTCGGCACCACCGGCACCAGCGCGCCCAGCGCCACCAGCGCGAAGAGCGCCGGATAGCCGACCGCCTGCTGCGTCGCCTCCGGCGGCACCGGCACGTCCACCGCCCGCACCGCGTCCGCCAGCCACTCCCCGGCACCCTGCGCGAGAATCCACCGCCCGCTCACGCAGGTCCCTCCGTCGTCACGCTCTCGCCGTGCTCCAGCCGGTGCACCGCCACCCCGGGCGCCAGCACGGCCGCCTTCCGTACGAACTCGTGGCCCGGCGCGTGGAACTCGTGCGGCCGTACCCCGTCCAGCCCGATCGGCCAGTACGTCCCGTAGTGCACCGGGACGGCGTGCCGTGGCGCCAGCAGCGCCAGCGCCTGCGCGGCCCGCCCGGCGTCCAGGTGCCCGGGGCCCAGGTTCGGCCCCCAGCCGCCGACCGGCAGCAGCGCCGTGTCCACCGCGCCGACCGCCTGCGCCATCCCGTCGAACAGCCCGGTGTCCCCGGCGAAGTAGGTCGCGGACGCGCCCTCCACGACGTACCCCAGCGCCGGGCAGCGGTGCGGGCCGAACGGCAGCCTGCGCCCGTCGTGCTGCGCGTGCACCGCCCGCACGGTCAGCTTCCCCACCCGCAGGCTCTCGCCGCAGCCCAGCTCGGCCGTGCGGAACCTGCGCAGCGCGGGCACCGCCCGCGCCGCGCCGCGCGGCACGACCACCAGCGTCCCGGGCTCCAGACGGGTCAGCGACGGCAGGTGCAGATGGTCCGAGTGCAGGTGCGAGACCAGCACCGCGTCGGCACGCAGCGCCCGTGCCGGGGGCAGCGCGCCCCGGCGCCTGCGCAGATGCGCGAAGCGCCGCACGAACAGCGGGTCGGTCAGCACGCGCACCCCGGAGTCCTCGATCGTGCAGGTCGCATGACCCCACCAGGTGACGGTGGTCCCCGCGGGGCTCACAGCTCTCCGGACTTCACGGTGTTCCGTACTCCTTCTTCCGACGCCCGTCCACCCTACGGCGCCCCCCGCGCCGTGCGTACGCGCCTCCTCGCGCGGGGGCGGGCGGGAGTAGGGTCGTGGGGCGGTGACAGCGGCGAAGGGGACGGGTCATGGACGACGCGCGTACGGACACCGGTGAGGTGCGAGTGGCAGTCATCGCCGGCCTGACCCCGCTCGAAGAGCTGGACCACGACCCCTTCCTGGTGGACACCCGCAGCCAGCACGCGATGTGCGTGCGCTGGGCCCTGGACAAGGGGTACGTCGTCACCCGCCGGCTCGTGCTGAACGGGCTGCCGCCGGGCCACCGCGCGCTGTGGGCCGACGTCGAGGCCGGCCGCGTCGACTTCTTCGTGGTGCCCAACGAGCGCGTCCTGGACCGGGCGCTCAGCTCCGCCCACGACTTCGCCGCCGAGTGCGAGCGGCGCGGCGTACGCCTGGAGCAGGCCGGGCTCGACGAGCCGGTCTACACCGCGGCCATGAAGGCCGACGTGCACCGGCGGCTTTCGATGCCGACGGCCGGGTACGACGGTTGCTGACCCCGGACGCCGGCCTCGCGGGTCCGTGCGGAGCCACCGGCGCCCCGCCCCGCACCATTGCCCCCTTACGCCCCCTATGCGTTCAAACCGGCCGCCCGCTGTGAAAGGCTGACCGGACGAACAGGCCCAGGAGAGCGGGGCCGACCGGGACAGAGGCGGTAGGCGTGGCCGAGGGGCGCGGGCGAAGAGCGGGCTGGCGGCAGGCGGGCGGCACCCTGCTGCGCGTGATCACCGTGTGGGCGGTGTGCACCCTCACCATGCTGGCCCTCGCCGGGATCCTCCCCGACTTCCAGCTGCAGAGCGACGACTCCGAGTCCGTCACCGCCATCGCGTTCACCGCCGCCTGGGCCGCGGGCGCCTTCGGGCTGCTGTCCGCGCTGGTCTGGCCGATCGCCGTCCGGGCCCTCCTGCTGGTCCCCGCGCTCGTCCTCGGACTCCTCGTCTTCTTCCTCAACGGCTCGCTGCTGCTGCTCGCGCTCAGCCTCATCCCCGACGGCAGCGGCGAGGCCGACCCGCAGACCGCGGTGGTCGTCGCCGCCGTGATGTCCGCCGTCGCCTCCGCGACCTCCACCGCCTTCGCCGTCCGCGACGACGAGGCGTACCGGCGCAGACTCGCCAGGCTCGCCCAGCGGCGCCGCGGCGGACGGCGCGACGAGGGCCGGCACGGCATGCCGGGCACCCTCTTCGTCCAGCTCGACGGCCTCGGCCACGACACCCTGCGCCGCGCCCTCGACCAGGGCCTGATGCCCACCGTCGCCGGCCTCGTCGAACCGCCCGGCGACCGGCTCCCCACCCACCGGCTCACCCCCTGGTACACCGACTGGTCCAGCCAGACCGGCGCCAGCCAGCTCGGCATCCTGCACGGCACCAACCACGACGTGCCCGCCTTCCGCTGGTACGAGAAGGAGTCCGGCCGGACCATGGTGTGCTCCAGCCCGGTCTCCACCGCCGAACTCCAGCGGCGCGCCATCGAACGCACCGGCGACGGCGGCCTGCTCAGCTACGACGGCGCCAGCCGCGGCAACCTCTTCTCCGGCGGCGCCGACCAGCTCGCCCTCGTCCTGTCCATCGCCGCCCGCCGCGGCCCCAACAACCGCTCCCGCGCCGGATACTTCGCCTACTTCTCCGACCCCGCCAACGCGGTCCGCACCGCGATGTCCTTCGTCGCCGAGGTCGTCCGCGAGATCCACTCCTCGATCCGCTCCCGGCTCCGCAGGGAGACCCCCCGGGTCGGCCGCGGTGGCTTCTACCCGTTCATCCGCGCCTTCGCCACCGTCGTCGAGCGGGACGTGGTGGTCGCCGCCGTCATAGGCGACATGCTCGCCGGGCGCACCGCGATCTACGCCGACCTGGTCGCCTACGACGAGGTGGCCCACCACTCGGGGCCGCGCAGCCAGGACGCCGACAAGATCCTCCGCCGTCTCGACCGCTCCCTCGCGCTCCTGGTCAAGGTCGCCGAACACGCCCCGCGCGCCTACCGCGTCGTCCTGCTCTCCGACCACGGCCAGAGCCCCGGCGAGACCTTCGAGGGCCGCTTCGGCCTGACCCTGCGCGACTACGTGCGCGCCAGCTGCGGCCTGCACGTGCCCCGGCGCGCCCAGCGCACCAGGAGCGGCGCCGAGGCCCGCGACGCCGTCCGTATCGCGCTGCACCGCCCGGCCACCGGTGCCGAGGACGGAACGGCACCCCAGCAGCCCGGCACCCCGGACACGCCCGTCGCCCCCGCCGCCCCGGCCGACCCCGACCCGATCGTCCTCGCCTCCGGGAACCTCGGCCTGATCAGCTTCCCCGACCTCCCCGGCCGTGCCACCCGCGAGGACATCGACCGCCGCCACCCCGCCCTGCTGCGGATGCTGGCCGGCCACCCCGGCATCGGCTTCGTGCTCGTACGCAGCGAGGAGCACGGGGCACTGCTGCTCGGCCCCGGCGGAGCGGAGATCCCGCTGGCCGAACTCCGCGACGGCGAAGGCCCCCTGCGGCACTTCGGCAAGGGCGCCGCCAACGCGGTCCGCCGCACCGACGGCTTCCCGCACACCGCCGACCTCATGGTCAACTCCGCGTACGACCCGAGGACCGGCCAGGTGCACGCCTTCGAGGAGCAGATCGGCTCGCACGGCGGCATGGGCGGCGAACAGACCCGCCCCTTCCTGCTCTGGCCCCTCGCCCTCTCCCGGCCCGCCCGCGAAGGGCAGGAGATCGTCGGCGCGGAAGCCGTCCACCAGGTGCTCCGCCGCTGGCTGCGCGAATGCCAGGGACCGCAGGTGCCTCTGGGGGCCGCGCAGGAATCCCCGTGGAAAGACCCGGCCGAAGGAGGTTTTCCCGTCACGGACCGCGCCGTACAGGACGAAAAAGCTTGATTTGGTGCAGCCTTGCCCGTATCCGACCATGGCTGTCGCCCGGCGACCCTGGGCATTTCGTACGGCGAGAGGCACCACCCCATGCACGACCCCGGAACCGTTCCACCGCCGGCTCCGGCCGATCCCACCGACAGCCCGCAGAGCGACGGAAAGCACTCCCGCCGCTTCGGCCTCGGGGTCGCCACCACCCTCGTGATGGGGAACATCATCGGCGGCGGAATCTTCCTGCTGCCCGCCTCCGTCGCCCCCTTCGGCACCATCAGCCTGCTCGCCTTCGGCGTGCTCACCCTCGGCGCGATCTGCCTCGCCCTCGTCTTCGGCAAGCTGGCCAACCAGCACCCCAGGACCGGCGGCCCCTACGTCTACGCCCGTGAGGCGTTCGGCGACTTCGCCGGCTTCCTGGCCGCCTGGAGCTACTGGATCACCGCCTGGGTGTCCAACGCGGCGCTCGCCGTGGCGGCCGTCGGCTACCTCGACGTACTCCTCCCGCTCGGCGACTCCCGGATCGCGATGATGCTGGCCGCCCTGGTCATCCAGTGGCTGCCGGCCGCCGCGAACCTCGCGGGCACCCGGTACGTCGGCGCGGTCCAGGTCGTCGCCACCGTCCTGAAGTTCGCCCCCCTGCTGCTGGTCGCCGTCGGCGGCATGTTCAGTTTCCGCACGGAGAACCTCGGCCCCTTCCAGGCGAGCGGCAGCGGCGCCGTCGGCGCGATCTCGGCGTCCGCCGCGATCCTGCTCTTCAGCTACCTCGGCGTCGAATCGGCCGCCGTCAGCGCGGGCGAGGTCCGCAACCCGCGCCGCAACGTCGGCCGCGCCACCATCCTCGGCACGCTGGGCGCCGCGTTCGTCTACCTCCTCGGCACGCTGTCGGTGTTCGGCAACGTCCCGCACGACAGGCTGGTGGACTCCGTGGCGCCGTTCTCCGACGCGGTGAACCACATGTTCGGCGGCACCTGGGGCGGCACCGTCGTCGCCTGCGCCGCCCTGATCTCGATCCTGGGCGCGCTCAACGGCTGGACGCTGCTGAGCGCCCAGACCCCGTACGCCGCCGCCAAGGACGGCCTCTTCCCGTCCGTCTTCGCCACGAAGCGGCGCGGCGTCCCGACCGTCGGCGTGATCGTCACGGTCGTCCTCGCCTCGCTGCTGACCGTCTACAACTACACGGCGGGCTCGCACGGGGTCTTCGAGATCCTCGTCCTGGTCACCACCTTCACCGCCACCGTCCCCTACCTCCTCGCCACGGCGGCCCAGCTGTACTTCCTGCTGTCCGGGCAGACGGCACGGGTCGACCGGGGCCGCCTGGTCCGCGACGGCGTCCTGACGCTGCTGGCGGCGGGCTTCTCGATGTGGCTGGTGGCGGGCTCCGGCTACGCGGCGGTCTACCAGGGCGTGCTGTTCCTCTTCGCGGGCGTGATCGTCTACGCGTGCATGTCGGCACGGAAGAAGCGGGCGGCGGCCGAGCAGTAGGCCGAGAGGGCACAACGGCGTGCGGCTGACCGCTCACCGGGCCGGGCCCGGTGTTCCGGTTGCGGTGAGGGCCGCACGCGCGGTGGAGGTACGTCGGGTGCTCAGCCGAGGCGGGTCCGCCTCCGCAGGGCCCACACCCCGCCGCCCGCCAGCGCCGCCACCCCCGCCAGGACGCCGAGGCCCACCGGGCGGTCCATGCCCAGCAGCCGCTCCTCAGGCGCGGCGCGCACCCCCTGCGGGCCCGCCAGCGCCGCGGCCCCCGCGCCGCCCCCCGTGCGCAGCAGGTCCATGTCGCTGGAGCACACCACGGGGACGTGCGACTTCGGCAGGTACGCGCACGCCGTGCTCGCCGCCCGCAGCGCCCCCGTCCCGCGCGCCGCGACCCGGGCCGTCGACGTCAGCACCGCAGATCCGTGCGCCCGCACGTCCACCGTCCACACCGCCTTGCCGCCCACGACGCTCGCCCGCTGCCCGGCCGCGCCCGCCGACGCGCCCGCCGGGAGTTCCTGTTCGACGCGCAGACCGGTGAGATGCCGGGGGCCCTGGTTCCGCACGGTCACCGTGTACGCGACCTTCGTGCCCGCGGCGACGGTCTCGACGCCGTTGGTGAGGGCGATGGACATGGCCGGCGGATGGTCGCCGTCGGCCGCCGGCGCCGCGTTCCCGACCGAGGGCCCCCCGAGCAGCAGCAGTGGTACGGCGGCGAGGGCGCACGTGGTCGTGACGCGGCGGGCGGGAGCGGTCATGAAGGTCCCTTCGGTAGGGCCCGGAGCGGCCGGGCCGAACGGTCGGGGCCCATCCGAGCACCGCCCACCGCCCACGCCCCGGCCACCGGGCCGCAGGACCGGGAGGATTCACCCGTACGCACAGGCCGTCCAGCTCAGGCCCGGGACGACGGCCCGCGACGAGGGCGGGCCCGCGGCGGCCACCGACCGGCGGTCACGTCCGGCGGCCGGTACTCACGGCACGATGACCGTCCTGCCGCGCGCCCCGCCCGCCCTGTTCCTGGCCACCGCCGCCGCCCCCTGCTCCAGCGGCACCTCCGCCTCGACCACGATCCGCAAGCGCCCGCCGTCCACGGACCGCGCCAGGTCCGTCAGCATGTCGCCGCGCGGCGACATCTCGAAACCGACCACCTCGACACCTCGCGGGGCCCTGGCCGGGTCCTCCTGGTGCAGGCTGCTGAGCGCCGTACCGCCCGGTCGCACCAGCGCCGCACGGGCCGCGAACCCGTCGCGGGTACCGGAGGCCAGGTCGACCAGCGCGTCCACCCCGTCCGGGTGCAGCTCGCGCACCGCCGGGGCGAGGTCCCGTGCGACGGTGTCCAGGGTGACGGCCGCGCCCAGGCCGGCCATCCGCGCGTGCTCGGGCCCGCGCACCGCGGCCAGCACCCGGACGCCCCGCGCGGCGGCCAACTGGGTGAGGCAGCTGCCCACCCCGCCCGCCGCGCCGACGAGGAGCAGACTCGCGCCCTGAGGCAGCGCCAGCGCCTCCAGGATCTGGGTGGCCGTCATCCCCGCGGTCGGCAGGGCCGCGGCCCTGACCAGCGGCACGCTCGTGGGGGCGAGGGCCAGCGGCGCGTCCTCGGACGCGCTCACGTACTGCGCGTACGAGCCCTGGCCGATGGCCGCGCCGCACGCCTGCCCGAACACCGCGTCCCCCACCGCGAACCGGGTCACCCCGTGCCCCACCTCGGTCACGGTGCCCGCGAAGTCCCGGCCCAGGACCAGCGGAAACACATGCGGAGCCATGCCTTCGAGCATCCCGTCGGCGATCAGCCAGTCGACCGGATTGAGCCCGGCCGCGGCGACCTTCACCAGGATCCGGCCGGGTTCCACGACGGGGTCGGGCACCTCGACGAGTTCGGGGGCGGCCCGGAAGGCTCTGACGGCTAGTGCGCGCATGTCCTCAGAATCTCCGCAGGCCCCTCCCGCCGCACGTCGGCCGTGCTTCAGTGGGCCGGGAGCCCGCGCAGGTGGTCGACCGTGGCGCGGTCCGCGGGCAGGAACGTCTCGATGGCCAGCTCCGCCACCGTGACGTCCATCGGCGTGTTGAAGGTGGAGATGGACGACACGAAGGACAGCACCTGGCCGTCGTGCTCGATCCGCAGCGGGAGCGCGAAGTACGCGACCGGATCCTCCGCTCCCGGCTCCTGCGCCGATCCCGCCTCGTCCGCCGGTCCGGCCGGCCGCGGGTAGGCGGCCACCTCGTCGTACAGCGCACGCAGCGCGGGCGACCTGTCGAGCGCGATCTGGCGCTCCATCTGGTGCAGGAGGTGACCGCGCCACGCGGGCAGGTTGCGGATGCGCGGGGCGAGCCCCTCCGGGTGCAGCGCCAGCCGCATCGCGTTCGGCGCGGCCAGCAGGTGTTCGGCGACCCCGCCGAGCAGCATCTGGATGCCCCGGTTGGCGGCGACGACGTGGTACGTGCCGTCGACGACCAGCGCCGGGTAGGGCTCGTACCCCTGGAGCAGCTGGTCGATACCGGCCCGCAGCGCACCCATGGCCGGGTCGTCGAGCGGGGTCTCGGCGTACCGCGGGGCGTAACCGGCCGCGAGCAGCAGGTCGTTGCGCTCGCGCACCGGCACCTGGAGGTGCTCGGCGAGCCGCAGCACCATGTCGGCGCTCGGCCGTGAGCGGCCCGTCTCGATGAAACTGATGTGGCGGGCGGAGGAGTCGGCGCGCAGGGCCAGCTCCAGCTGGCTGAGCCGACGGGTTTCCCGCCAGTGGCGCAGCTTCGCGCCAACTCCCTTTTCGACGGCGAGGGTTGTCATGACATGAAGGTATACGCAGTCGGAGTACGGGCCGGTGGGCGGGGCCTTTGACAGGATGAGCCGATGACCGACGAAGTGAGTGACGTGGTGCCCGCCGGACGGATGAGCGCCCAGCGGCAGCCGGTACTGGAGCTGCCCTGCGGGCTGGAGCTGCGGCCCTGGCGGGAGGCAGACGCGCCCCGGTTCGTCCAGGCGGCCGGGGACCCGGCGATCCAGCACTGGAACCGGCCAGGCCGGCTCGACGTGCCCGAGGCGGAGCGCCGGATCCGCCCGCTGGGCGGACCGCTGGCAGAGCGAGGAGACGGCGATCTGGGCGATAGCCGCACCCGGTGGGGGAGAGGCGGTGGGCCTGGCCGGGATCGGCGACATCAGCCTGCGGCACGGCATGGGGGAGGTGCTCTACTGGCTGCTCCCGGCGGGCCGCGGCAACGGGGTGGCCGTCGAGGCGACACTGCGGATGAGCCGGTGGGCGCTCGGGGAACTCGGTCTGCACCGGCTGCGGCTGACCCACTCCGTCGGCAATCCGGCCTCCTGCCGCGTCGCGGAGAAGGCCGGATTCGCGTACGAGGGAACCATGCGCGGCGCCCTGATCCACGCCGACGGCTGGCACGACGAGCATCTGCACGCGCGGGTGGACGGCGACCCCTGGCCGGCGGAGTGAGGCGCGCGGCGACATCACCGGCGGCGCACCCGCAGCCACATCCGCCGGAAGATGGGAAGCTGATCGGCGACGGACGAGGTGCTCCGCACGCGGCGGAGCGGCACGGAAGGGAGTTCAGCCATGGCCACTGAGCCGTTGTCGCAGAAGGAGATCGAGGACCGGCTCCGCGAACTCCCCGGCTGGTCGCTGGAGGAGAGCCGGATCGCCCGGTCGTACCAGCTCGGCTCGCACGTCGCCGCGGCGGCGATGGTCGTCCACGTGGCGGCGATCCAGGACGAGCTGGACCACCACTCCGACCTGGTGCTCGGCTACCGCACACTGGCGCTGTCGGTGAACACGCACAGCGTGGGCGGTGCCGTCACCGAGCTGGACTTCGAACTGGCCCGCCGCGTCGAGGACATCGCCCCGGGACACGGCGCGGCCTGAGCGGCCCGCCCCGGGCCGGGGAGCACGGCCGGGCGTACGACCGGCTGCGCGGCGGCGGGCGCCGCGCGGGCAGGAGTGCGGCGGCGGGGCGTCGGGGGAGAAGTGCGGACCGGGGTACGGCGGCAGGTGTGTCCGGGCAGGAGCGCTGATCAGGTGTACGGGGGACCGCCCCGCGCGCCGAAGCCGGGACAGCTGTCCGCGGTCAGCCACCGGGTGTAGGTGGCGCTGCGGGCGATGGCCTCGCCGTACGCGGTGGCCGTGTACCCGGCGACGGCCCTCGCGGCCTCGGCCGCGGGGGCACCCGGGTGCCAGCCCAGCAGGTGCCGCCAGGCCAGCGGGGCCCCTGCCAACGGAACCGTCACGAGGCCCGGGGTCGGCGGGAACGTCGCCCGGCACAGTCCGACCGCCCGCCCCACCTGCACCAGGTGCACGCAGGACGCCGTGTCCGTCTCGTACACCTGGATCGGGGTGAACCCGGCCCGCGCGCACGCCGCCGTGAAGCAGTCCGCGAAGCACCCCTCGCCCGGAACGTCCGTCCAGCACTCGCCGGACAGCCGGGACAGCTCCAGCTCCCGCTCCCCGGCGAACGGGTGGTCCTCCGCCAGCATCACGAACACCGGATCGGTCCCCAGCACCTCCCAGGTCAGCCGGTCCGTCGCGGGCGGACGGCTCTCCCCGCAGGTGCCGATCAGCCCGAAGTCGAGCCGGCCCTCGATGAGCATGGTGCTGATCTCGGCCACGGACCAGGTGGTGTGCGTCGTGACCGGTACGGCGGGGCGGGCCGTCGCCAGCTGGTCGACCAGACCGCCCAGCAGCGGGCCGTGGGTGGCGCCCAGCCGGAACCTGTCGAGGCTCGCCCAGGAGTTGGCGAACCGGACCGCGTCCTCCTGGAGTTCCCGTACCGCGGGCAGGAGTATGCGCGCCCGGTCGAGCACCAGCTCCCCCAGGGGCGTGGGTCTGGACCCCGTGTGGTCGCGGTCGAACAGCGGTCCGCCCAGGGCTCTTTCGATCCGCCGCAGCTGGGTGCTGAGCGCGGGCTGCGCGAGCCCGAGCGCGGCTGCGGCCTTGGTGAGACTCCCGGCGTCGGCAATGGCCCTTACGGTCCGCAGGTGACGCAACTCCAGCTCCATACCGGCAAGTTATGGGGCGCGGTTACCCCCGGCAATACGTGTGCGCGAGTTGTGTCCGGTTGTTGTGGGCGGAGTGCGGGGCGCAGGTGACGGCTCATGGCCGGATCACGTCGTACAGTCGTGCGCATGCTGCTCGACTACAACGCGGAAGCCGCCGTCTACGACGAGACGCGGGGCGGCGAGCCGCGCGCCGGGGCCGCCGCCGCGGCCGTGCTCGGGCTGCTGCCGCCCGGGAGCGGGACGCTGCTGGACGTCGGCTGCGGCACCGGGATCGTCACGGCCCGGGTCGCCGCCGGGCGTCCCGGTGCGAAGGTGCTGGGCGTGGACGCCGCGCACGGGATGCTGCGCCGGGCGGCGGACCGGCTGGGTCCGGACTCCGTCCTGCTCGCCGACGCCGCGCGACTCCCCTTTCCCGACGGCGTGCTGGACGGCGTGAGCGCGGTGTGGCTGCTGCATCTGGTGCCGCCGGACGCGGTGCGCCGGATCGTGGCGGAGGCGGCCCGGGTGCTCCGGCCGGGCGGCACGTTCGTCGCGACGGTGGACAAGGACGCGGCGCACGACGTGGGCAGCGACATCGACGACGTGCTGAGGCCGTGGCGGGACGACACGGCGGCGGCGGACCGGGCGGACCGGGTGGCGGAGTACGCGGCGGCCGGCGGGCTCGCGGCGTCGGGCGAGGCGCGGTTCACCGGTCACGGGCAGGGGCGGCTGCCGGGCCGTGCGGCGGAGATGCTGGCCAGCGGGAAGTTCGCGTCGTGGTTCACGGCGGGCGAGCGGGAGACGGAACGCCTGGCGGCGGAACTGCGCGCACTGCCCGGCCAGGAGGTGCGGCGGGCGGCACCGGCGTACCGGGTGAGCTCGTTCCGCAAGGAACGCTGAAACGGGGCTGCGGGTCTGTTGCGAGGCAGGGCCCCGGACGAAGCCGACAGGGGCCGGCCGGAAGGATCCGCACTGTGGCTGACCCTCCCGACCGGCCCCGTCGCCCGCGCGTGACGCCATCGCACGCATCGCGACGTCACACGCGGCCCGGCTCTACGACCGGCCCGGCTTCACGCCCGATCCGGCTTCACACCAGGCCCGGCTTCGACCGTGTCACGGCTTGGGCAGCGCACACCCCGGCCGCGTCAGGTCGATCTTGCTGCCGGCCACGATGCACGGCGCGATGCTGTACGTCTGCTGGCCGTAGTTGATGCCCTGGTGGACGGTCACCTTGCCGTTCTCGTCCACCTCGCACGGGTTGTTGTCCGTGCACTCCTGGCCGTCCTCGTTGCCGGTGTTGTTGACGGCGATGACCTTGCCGGTCGCGTCGTCGAGCACCGGGGAGCCGGAGGTGCCGCCGATGGTCTTGCAGTCGGAGGTGTAGCGGACCGAGTCCTTCCAGGTCCAGTCGCCCTCCTTGAGCTGGTAGGCGAAGCCGTCGACCTTGCAGCTGTACGTCTTCTTCCAGTAGCCCGAGACCACCGTCATCGCCGTCCCCTGGGCGGGACGCTCGGCGCTCAGCTCCAGCGCCTTGATGCCGTACTGGCTCTCTATCTGTGCGTAGGTGCTCTTCACCTGGTACAGCGAGACGTCCGTGTCGGTCATCGTGCCGTACGCGATCTTGCTCGCGGTCAGCGTGCCGACCTTCTCGGCCTTGCCGTTCAGCAGCGAGAAGGTGCGGGTCGACGGCTTGTCGACCAGGACCTCGCCCGCCGCCGGGAAGCCGGTCTCCAGGCAGTGTCCGTTGGACATCACCAGGGCCGGGTCGTTCGGCTGCGAGGCCGCGGTGCGGACGACCGAGCCGGAACAGTTGCTGAGCGCCACCGTTCCCGCGAAGTCGACCGCCTTGACCCGGGCCTTGTGGGCCTTCGCTGCTGCCGTGTCCGCCGCCGGCGCCTGCGCTGCCGCAGGAGCCTTCGTGGGGGTGGATGCCGGGCCCGCGAGTGCGGGCGTCGCGCCTGCCCCGACGAGCAGGGTGGCGAGCAGAGCTCCGGCGAGAGGCTTGTTCATGTGGGGGTCCCCTCCGTGCCATATGTGACCGGGGCCTGCGTGGCCCCGGTTTGTCATGGGAATTGTTCGGGGGATCCACGTGCGGAAACAAGGGGGCACCTGTGAGGCTGCTGTGCGCATTGCGGCGCGGGGGAACACATCCGCCCCGCGCCGCGCTCGCACCTCAGGTCACGTCAGGCCACGTCGGGCCGCCGCAACTGCCCGCTCCTCGCCGCTACTTCTTCGCGGGCTGCGGCAGTCGGCAGCCCCACCGGTCCAGGTCGATCCTGCTGTTCGCGGAGACGCAGCGCGCGATGCCGTACGTCTGCTGGGCGTAGTTGATGCCCTGACGTACCGTCACCTTGCCCTGCTTGGTGACCTCGCACGGGTTGTTGATGGTGCAGCGCTCACCGTCCTCGTTGCCCGTGTTGTTGACCGCGGTGACCTTGCCGGTCCGGTTGTCGATCACCGGGGAACCGGAGGTGCCGCCGATGGTCTGGCAGGCGGAGGTGTAGCGGACCGAGTCCTTCCAGGTCCACTCGTCCTCCTTCAGCCGGTACACGAAGCCGTCGATGTTGCAGGCGTACGTCTTCTTCCAGTAGCCGGAGACGACCGTGATGTCCCGGCCCTTCCGCGGGTGCTTGGTGTCCAGCTCCAGCGCCTTGATCCCGTACTTCTTCTCGATCGCGGCATAGCTGTCGGTCAGCCGGTACAGCGAGATGTCCGTGTCGGTCATCGTCGCGTACGCCAGCTTGCTCGCGGTCAGCGTGCCGACCTTCTCGGCCTTGCCGTTCAGCAGCGAGAAGGTGCGCTTGGACGGCACGTCGACGACGACCTCACCGGCGCCCGGCATGTCCTGCTCGACGATGCAGTGCCCGTTGGACAGGATCAGCCCCGCGTCGCCCGGCCGGGACTGCGGCAGCCGCACCAGCGAGCCCGAACAGTTGCTGAGCGCGACCGTGCCCGCGAAGTCGACCGGCTTCGGCCCGTGCTGGGCGGCCGGGGCGCTCCGCGCGGACGTGGACTGTGCGGTGGCGGTGGCGGTGGCGTCCTGGCCGGTGGCCGCGACCGCGGGTGCCGCACCGGCGCCGAGCAGTGCCAGCGCGGCCAGCGCACCGAGAAATGGCTTTCGCATACGGGGTCCCCCTCCGAGTGACGAATGTCAGGGGCATTCTTGGAGGACGGTGCGCACCGGGCAAGGGCTTTGCCTCAAGCGGAAGCACCTTTTGCCACGCAACACACCATCCACACCCGTCAGTTGGCAGGAACCTGCTCCAACTGCCACCACTGGTAAGGGGAGTCGGTGTCCTCCCACTGCTGCACCCGCGCCCCCGGCGCCCCGCTGCGGTCCGCGACCTCCAGCAGCAGCCCGCTGATCCAGCTGACCAGGCTCACCCGGCCCGGGGCGTCCGGGTGCCGTTCGACGATCCACTCCTGGGCGCCGAAGTTGTTGGCCTTCCACTGCTGGATCCGGGTGCCGTTCTCGACGGCGGCGTTGGCCACGTCCAGCCGCCGACCGGTGGCCTCGTTGACCACGTGGTGCAGCCCGCTGCCCTCGTGCACCGGGCTCAGCCGCCAGCGCTGGGCGTCGGTGCCACTGTCGGCACCCTGCTGCACCCCGGTGCCGCCCCGCCCTTCGAGGAGCAGGCCACTGCCCACGTTGCGCAGCAGGTACGTGCCCGAGAGGCCGGGGCCGTTGGCTGACATGAACGCCTCTCGCGCAGGGGCAGGGATCTTGGCGGGGCCGGCCCGCGGTGCGGTCCGGGCCGTGGAGGGCGAGTGTACGACTTCACCCGGCAGGCCAGTGGAGGCGACCTGTCGCCCCGAGCAGGGACGGCGGCACCGCCGCCGGGCCGGGGGCCCGGCGGCGGTGCCGCACCTGTCTCCCGCGTGCGGCGGTGCTCAGGCGCCGAAGACCGCCGGGTCGGGGCCCAGCCGCTTGCCCTCGTCGAGCGCGGCGAACGCGGCCATGTCGTCGGCGTCCAGCTCGAAGTCGAACACGTCGATGTTCTCCGCGATCCGCGACGGGGTCACGGACTTCGGGATCACCACGTTGCCGAGCTGGAGGTGCCAGCGCAGCACCGCCTGGGCCGGGGTCTTGCCGTGCTTGCGCGCGACGGCCAGCACCGTCGGGACCTCCAGGAGGCCCTTGCCCTGACCGAGCGGCGACCAGGCCTCGGTCGCGATGGAGTGCTTCGCGTGGAAGGCGCGCGACTCGGCCTGCTGGAACTGCGGGTGCAGCTCGATCTGGTTGACCGCCGGCACGACCGAGGTCTCGGCCAGCAGCGTCTCCAGGTACTCCGGGTAGAAGTTGGAGACGCCGATCGCCTTGGCGCGGCCGTCGCTGAGGATCTTCTCGAACGCCTTGAAGGTGTCCACGAAGGTGCCCTTTGGGGCGACCGGCCAGTGGATCAGGTACAGGTCGACGTAGTCGAGGCCCAGCTTGCCGAGCGACTCGTCGAAGGCGCGCAGGGTGGAGTCGTAGCCCTGCTTGTCGTTCCACAGCTTGGTGGTGACGAACAGTTCGTCACGGGCGATCCCGGACGAGGCGAGGGCGCGGCCCGTGCCCTCCTCGTTGCCGTAGATCGCGGCGGTGTCGATGCTCCGGTAGCCGGCTTCGAGAGCCGTGCCGACCGCTGCCGTGGCCTCGTCGTCCGGCACCTGCCAGACGCCGAATCCGAGCTGCGGCATTTCGACGCCGTTGTTGAGGGTCAGGGAAGGGACCTTGCTCACGAAGAAACGATCCTTACGTCATCGGGGGTATCTGCAGGTCCAACGATCATCGCGGGACGCGCATTCCCGGATCGCGGATTTTGCTTTACCGGGTAGCTTTTATCCTGGTTTATGTAGATCATCCGCATATGACTTCCGCTTCTGCTCCCCGTTCCGCCCACGCCTCCCGGTCCTTCGAGGACCTGATCGCCGAGGCCGGCTCCGTGCCGGTCGACGGCTGGGACTTCTCCTGGCTGGACGGCCGGGCCACCGAACAGCGCCCCTCCTGGGGGTACCAGCGCGGCATGGGCGAGCGGCTGGCCCGCGCCACCGCCGCGCTCGACATCCAGACCGGCGGCGGCGAGGTGCTGGCGGGCGCTCCGCGGCTGCCCCCGGTGATGGTCGCCACCGAGTCCTGGCCGCCCAACGTGGCACGGGCCACCGGGCTCCTGCACCCCCTCGGCGCGGTCGTCGTCGCCGACGAGGACGCACCGCCGCTGCCGTTCGCGGACGGCGCCTTCGACCTGGTGACCAGCCGCCACCCGGTGAAGGCGTGGTGGGAGGAGATCGCCAGGGTGCTCGCGCCCGGTGGCACGTACTACTCCCAGCAGGTCGGCCCGGCCAGCGTCTTCGAGGTCGTCGAGCACTTCCTCGGCCCGCAGCCCGAGGCCCGGCTCGCCCGCCGTCCGCAGGACGCCCGCGCGGAGGCCGAGGCGGCCGGCCTGGACGTCGTCGACCTGCGCTCGGAGTCGCTGCGGACCGAGTTCTTCGACATCGGCGCGGTGGTCTACTTCCTGCGCAAGGTGATCTGGATGGTCCCCGGCTTCACCGTGGAGGCCCACCGGGACCGGCTGCGGGAGATGGACGCGCGGATCCGCCGCGACGGGTCCTTCGTGGCGCACACCGCCCGCTTCCTGATCGAGGCGCGCAAACCGGCCTGAGGGGAAGGTCGCCGGGGACGTGCCCCCTGGGGGCGGCCGTGTCGCGCCGCCCCCAGGGCCGGGAGCTCCCCGCCGGGCCGCCCTCAGGCCAGGGTGACCAGGTCCAGGTGGTCCGGGCTCCACAGGTCCTCGGTGCCGTCCGGGAGCACCAGGACCCGGTCCGGACGCAGGGCCTCGATGGCCCCCTCGTCGTGCGTGACCATCACCAGTGCCCCGGGGTAGGAGTCCACCGCGGCCAGCACCTCCGCGCGGGAGGCCGGGTCGAGGTTGTTGGTCGGCTCGTCGAGCAGCAGGACGTTCGCCCCGGAGTGCACCAGCCCGGCCAGCGCGAGCCGGGTCTTCTCACCGCCGGAGAGCACCCCGGCCGCCTTGTCGGCGTCGTCCCCGGAGAACAGGAACGCGCCCAGCACCCGACGGGCCTCGCCGTCCTCCAGGTGCGGCGCCGCCGACGCCAGGTTCTCCCGTACGGTGCGGGCCGGGTCCAGGGTGTCGTGCTCCTGCGCGAAGTAGCCCAGCCGCAGCCCGTGCCCGTGGACGACGCGGCCCGAGTCCGGCGTCTCGCGGCCCGCGAGAAGGCGCAGCAGGGTGGTCTTCCCGGCCCCGTTGAGGCCGAGCACGACGAGTCTGCTGCCCCGGTCCACGGCCAGGTCGACGCCCTTGAGTACGTCCTGGCCGCCGTAGGACTTGGCGAGCGAGATCGCCCCGAGGGGCGTCCGGCCGCACGGGGCGGGCTCGGGCAGCCGGATCTTCGCGACCTTCTCGGCGCGGCGCACGGGGGCCAGACCGGCCAGCATCCGGTCGGCGCGCCGGGCCATGTTCCGGGCGGCGACGGCCGTCGCCACATTGGCCCGCATCCGGTCCGCCTGGTGGTGCAGGGCCGACGCCTTGCGTTCGGCGGCGGCCCGCTCGCGGGCGCGGCGGCGCTCGTCGGCGTCCCGCTGGGCGAGGTAGGCCCGCCACGGCGTGTTGTGCACGTCGAGGGCGGCGCGGGCCGGGTCGAGGTGGAAGACCCGGTTGACGGTGTCGGCGAGCAGCGAGGTGTCGTGGCTGATCACCACGAGGCCGCCCCGGTGGGCGAGGAGGAAGGTGCGCAGCCAGGCGACGGAGTCCGCGTCGAGGTGGTTCGTCGGCTCGTCCAGCAGCAGGGTGCCGTGGTCGGCGAAGAGGATGCGGGCCAGCTCGACACGGCGCTTCTGGCCGCCGGACAGGGTGCCGACGGGCCGGTCCATGGCGGTGCCGGGCAGTCCGACACCGGCGGCGACCCGGGCCGCCTCGGCCTCGGCCGCGTAGCCGCCGCGCGCCTGGAAGTCGGCCTCGGCGCGGGTGTACGCGGCCATGGCCCGGCGTTCGGCGGCGGGGGCCGTGGCCGTGGCCATCGCCGTCTCGGCGGCCCGCAGCGTGCGCACGGCACGGTCGAGGCCCCGGGCGGAGAGGATCCGGTCGGTCACGGAGACGGCCGGGTCGGCGGCCTTCGAGTCCTGCGGCAGATGGCCGAGGGAGCCGGTGCGGGAGACGGTGCCCGCGGCCGGGGGGAGGAGCTCGGCGAGGGTGTCGAGCAGGGTGGTCTTGCCGGCCCCGTTGCGGCCGACGAGGCCGACGCGGTCGCCGGGGGCGATGTGGAAGGAGACGTCGGACAGCAGGAGGCGGGCGCCGACGCGGACGTCGACACCGCGGGCGGTGATCATGGGATTACGCTCCGGAACAGCAGAAGGACACACGGGTGGCGTGGGAGTGGGTCCTTGAGCTAGGAAACGCGGGGCGTAGACATGCCGACCACGATACGGGCACCGCCCCAACGGGCGCGAGCCATTTCCGTGCCCCCGGCCGCACGGGCCGGCCACCGGCGGCCCGGCCTCACCGGTACAGCGCGTTGACCTCGGTCTCGTAGGCCTTCTCGATGGCCTTGCGCTTCAGCTTCAGGGACGGGGTCAGCAGCCCGTGCTCCTCGGTGAACTGGTGCGCCAGTATCCGGAACGTCCGGATCGACTCCGGCTGGGAGACCAGGGTGTTCGCCGCGACCACCGCCCGCCGCACCTCCATCTCCAGGTCCGGGTCCCGCACCAGTTCCTTCGGGGCCAGTGGCGCGCGCCCCTGCATCGCCAGCCAGTGCTCGATGGCCTCCAGGTCGAGGGTGACCAGCGCCGCCACGAAGGGCCGGTCGTTGCCGACGACGATGCACTGGGCGATCAGGGGATGCGAGCGCACCCGCTCCTCCAGTCCCGTCGGCGACACGCTCTTGCCGCCCGACGTCACCAGGATCTCCTTCTTGCGGCCGGTGATCGTCAGATAGCCGTCCTCGTCCAGCGCCCCGATGTCACCGGTCGCCAGCCACCCGTCGTGCAGCACGGCGGCGCTCGCCGCCGGGTCGTTGAGGTAGCCCGCGAAGACGTGGCCGCCGTGCAGCCACACCTCGCCGTCGTCGGCGATGTGCACGGTGGTGCCCGGCAGCGGAAGTCCGACCGTGCCGAAACGGGTGCGCTCCGGCGGGTTCGCCGTCGCGGCGGCCGTCGACTCCGTCAGCCCGTACCCCTCGAAGATCGTCACGCCCGCGCCCGCGAAGAACAGCCCGAGCCGCCGCTCCATCGCCGACCCGCCCGACATCGCGTGCCGCACCCGCCCGCCCATGGCCTCGCGCACCTTGCCGTACACGAGCTTCTCGTAGAGCTGGTGCTGCATCCGCAGCGAGGCGGACGGCCCCGGGCCGGTCCCGAAGGCCTTGTGCTCGACGGCCTCCGCGTAACGGACCGCCAGCTCCACCGCCTTGTCGAAGGCGCCCGCCTTGCCGGCCGTCTCCGCCTTGCGCCGTGCCGCGTGGTAGACCTTCTCGAAGATGTACGGCACGGCCAGGATGAAGCTCGGCCGGAACGCCGCCAGGTCCGGCAGCAGTTCGCCCGCCGACATGGCCGGCTGGTGGCCCATCTTCACCCGGCCCCGTACCGCCGCCACCTCCACCATCCGCCCGAAGACGTGCGCGAGCGGCAGGAAGAGCAGGGTGGACGCCTCGTCGCCGGGCGAGGAGCTGAACACCGGCTCCCAGCGGGCTATCGCGGTGTCCGCCTCCGTCATGAAGTTCGCGTGCGTGAGGACACAGCCCTTGGGGCGGCCGGTGGTGCCCGAGGTGTAGATGACGGTGGCCACCGTGTCGGGGGTGACCGCGCGGCGGTGCCGGTGCACCACGTCGTCGTCCATCTGGGCGCCGGACGCCACCAGTTCGTCCATGGCGTCGGTGTCCAGCTGCCACAGCCGGTGCAGCCTCGGCAGCCGGTCGATCACCGAGGCGACCGTCATCGCGTGGTCCTCGTGCTCGACGACGCAGGCCACCGCCTCCGCGTCGTGCAGCGTCCAGAACACCTGCTCGGCGGAGGCCGTCGGATAGACCGGCACCGGCTGGGCGCCGACCGCCCACAGCGCGAAGTCGAACAGCGTCCACTCGTAGCGCGTGCGGGACATGACGGCGACCCGGTCGCCGAAGCGCACTCCCTGCGCGAGCAGCCCCTTCGCGTACGCCAGCACCTCGTCGCGGAACTCGGCCGAGGTCACGTCCCGCCACCGGCCGTCCGCGCCCTTGCGGCCGAACGCGACCCGGTGCGGATCCTCCTCGGCGTGGCTGAACACCACGTCCGCCAGTCCACCGACCTGAGGAGACGCAGCCTGGGGTGGGACAGTGAACTCGCGCAATGGACTGCTCCTTGTAGCGCTCCGCACAGCGCCGGTGACGGTACCCCAATGCGCCCCGGTGCGGGAGGCTCGGACGGTGACCTTACTCGGCGGTAAGTCGAGCTGTGGGGAATCTCCACGGAATCTGTACGCCGCACCCACCGCGCGCCTACGGCACCCCGCTCCCGGCCACCCGGATCGTACGGATGTGCGCAGGTCGGGCCGGGTGGACGCGGCCCCCGCAGCCCGACCCGCCGAGCCTGTCTAGGCGCCCCTGTGCAGCCGGTCCGCCCCCGCCAGGACCGCCGCCGCGAGCGCGTCCGCCGCCTCCTGGGACGCGGGCCTGCGCCGGCCGTGCAGCAGCACGAAGTCCACCGTGCCCAGCTCCGGCAGCGCCCCGCCGCGCTGCCGCAGCGGGGCGAGCCCCGGCGGGATCAGCCCGTGGGTGTGCGCCATCACCCCGAGCCCGGCACGGGCCGCCGCGACCAGCCCGCTCAGACTGCCGCTCGTACAGGCGATCCGCCAGGGCCTGCCGTGCGCCTCCAGCACCTCCAGCGCCCGCGCCCGGGTGATCGCGGGCGCCGGGAAGAGGATCAGCGGAACCGGCCGGTCCGCCTCCAGCCGCAGTCCGGGCGCCCCGATCCAGGTCAGCGTGTCCTGCCAGACCAGCTCGCCGTGCGTGTCGTCGGCCCGCCGCTTCGCCAGCACCAGATCGTGCCGCCCGCTCTCCAACTGCCGGTGCAGGATCCCCGAGAGCTCCACCGTCAGCTCCAGGTCCACCTCCGGATGGTCCCGCCGGAACGCCTCCAGGATCTCCGGCAGCCGGGTCAGCACGAAGTCCTCCGAGGCCCCGAACCGCAGCCGCCCGCGCAGCCTGGTCCCCGTGAAGTACGCCGCGGCCCGCTCGTGCGCGGCCAGGATCGTCCGCGCGAAGCCGAGCATCGCCTCGCCGTCCTCGGTCAGCGCCACCCGGTGGGTGTCCCGGACGAACAGCCGCCGCCCGGCCCCCTCCTCCAGCCGCCGCACGTGCTGGCTCACCGTCGACTGACGCAGCCCGAGCCGCCGCGCGGCCTGGGTGAAGCTGAGCGTCTGGGCGACGGCGAGGAAGGTGCGCAGATGCGTGGGCTCGTACATACCCGGGAACGTTATCGCGAATCGCGATGGCAGTCAGCACGGTGTACGCCTTTCCCGATGGGCCCGGTGCGGGGCACGATGACCTGCATGAACCGCCTCAAGCTGCCGTCCTGGCTGCCGCTCGACGCCTACATACTGGCCCTGGTGGGCACCGTGGCCCTCGCCACGGTGCTGCCCGTCTCCGGCACCCCCGCCGAGGTGCTGGACAAGGTGACGGTCGCGGCCATCGCGCTGCTGTTCTTCCTCTACGGGGCGAAACTCTCCACCGACGAGATCGTGCAGGGCCTGCGGCACTGGCGGCTGCACCTCACGGTCCTCGCCGCCACCTTCCTCGTCTTCCCGCTGCTGGGCCTCGCGGCCCGCGGCCTGGTCCCGCACGTGCTGACCCCGCAGCTCTACAGCGGCTTCCTGTTCCTGTGCCTGGTGCCGTCCACGATCCAGTCGTCCATCGCCTTCACCTCGATGGCCCGCGGCAACGTCCCCGCGGCGATCTGCGCGGGCTCCTTCTCCAGCCTCGTCGGCATCGTCCTCACCCCGCTGCTCGCCGCCGGACTCATCGGCGGCGAGGTCGGCTTCTCGGGCTCCTCGGTACTCAGGATCGTGCTCCAGCTGCTGGTGCCGTTCCTGCTGGGACAACTGCTGCGCCGCTGGGTCGGCCCCTTCCTCACCCGGCACAAGAAGGTGCTCGGGTACTTCGACCGGGGCTCGATCCTGCTCGTCGTGTACGCCGCGTTCAGCGCGGGCATGGTGCGCGGCATCTGGAGCCAGGTCTCGCCCGGCCGGCTCGGGGCGCTGCTCCTGGTGGAGATGGTGCTGCTCGCCGTCATGCTCTGCCTGACCTGGTACGGCTCGAAGCGGCTCGGGTTCCCGCGCGGGGACCGGCTGGCCATCCAGTTCGCCGGGTCGAAGAAGAGCCTGGCGGCCGGACTGCCCATGGCGAGCGTGCTGTTCGGGGCGCAGGCGAGCCTCGCGGTGCTGCCGCTGATGCTCTTCCACCAGATGCAGCTGATGGTGTGCGCGGTGATCGCCAAGCGGCGCGCCCAGGACCCGGAGGCGGCGACCGGCCCCCTTGCGGAAGCGCCCGTCGCTGCTGGCAAGATCGGCAAGTGACCTCCGCGATACGATCCTTCGCCTCCCGCACCCGCCCCTGCGCGCTCACCGTGTGCCGGGGCTGCTGCTGCGGCGACGCCCGCAAGAACCCCGGCACCGACCACGAGGGCCAGTTGCGCAGACTGCGCGAGGCGGCGGCCGGTTCCGGCGGCCGGCTCCTCGTCCGCACCAGCGACTGCCTGGGCCCCTGCGGGCAGGCGAACGTGGTGGTCGTGCAGCCGTCCACCGAGGGGCGCCGCAGGGGCGGCAGGGCCGCCTGGGTCGGCTGGGCGCTGGGCGACGACAGCACGGACGAGATCCTCGCGTGGGTGGCGGCCGGCGGCCCCGGGATCGCGGAACCGCCCGCGACGCTGGAACTCCAGTTCTTCCCGGCCCCGGTGGAGGCCCGGACACCCCGGCGCTGAGGGGACGCCCGGGGCCGCGCCGTCAGGCGTCCGGCAGGGCGATCCGCTCCTCGCCCGCGTACACGTTCAGCTGGGCGCCGCGCAGGAAGCCGACCAGCGTCAGGCCGGTCTCCGCCGCCAGGTCCACCGCCAGCGACGACGGCGCCGAGACCGCGGCCAGGAACGGGATCCCCGCCATCACCGCCTTCTGCGCCAGCTCGAACGAGGCACGCCCCGACACCAGCAGGATCGCCCGGGACAGCGGCAGCCGCCCGTCCGTCAGCGCCCGGCCGACGAGCTTGTCGACCGCGTTGTGCCGCCCCACGTCCTCCCGTACGTCCAGCAGTTCGCCGGTCTCGGAGAACAGCGCCGCCGCGTGCAGACCGCCCGTCTTGTCGAACACCTGCTGCGCCGCGCGCAGCCGCTCCGGCAGCGCGGACAGCAGCCCGGGGGCCACCCTCAGCGGGGGAGTGTCGGCGATCGGGTGGCGGGCCGTGGTGCGGACCGCGTCCAGACTGGCCTTGCCGCACAGGCCGCAGGACGAGGTGGTGTAGACGTTGCGTTCCAGCGTGATGTCGGGGACGGGGGTGCCGGGCGTCAGCCGCACGTCCACCACGTTGTACGAGTTGGTGCCGTCCTCCTTGGCGCCCGCGCAGTAGACGATGTTCGCCACCTCGGAGCCGTCACCGATCACGCCCTCGCTGACCAGGAAGCCCGCGGCCAGCGCGAAGTCGTCGCCGGGGGTGCGCATGGTGATGGCGAGCGGCTTGCCGTCGAGCCGGATCTCCAGCGGCTCCTCCGCGACGAGGGTGTCCGGACGCGTCGAGACCGCCCCGTCCCTGATGCGTATGACACGACGGCGTGCGGTGACCCGGCCCATGGTGAATCAGTCCTGCCCGAGAGTGATGGCGCGTATCGAATCGCGTGTTCCGTGCATGATCGCCTGTACGGTGCGTGCCCGGCACCCCGAGGTGCACCGCGCCCGCCATTCTCCGTGGGGTCGGCGGGAAGCTCCAAAGTCTGGGTGGCGAATGCTGTTGATTCACGCGCCCTCGTACCCGTGAGTCACAAAGAAGACTGGGTCGCTCCGACTGTCCGCAATGAGGGGTGGAGTCGCCGCATGACCGGTTCACGGATCGTCGCGCTCGGGCATTACCAGCCGGCCAAGGTGCTCACGAATGAGGACCTGGCGAAGCTGGTCGACACCAGTGACGCATGGATCACCAGCCGGGTGGGGATCAGAACCCGGCACGTCGCGGGCCCGGACGAACCGGTGGACGAACTGGCCGCGCACGCGGCGGCGAAGGCGCTCGCCTCGGCCGGGCTGGGCCCCGCCGACATCGACATGGTGCTGGTCGCGACCTCCACCGCGATCGACCGCTCGCCCAACACCGCCGCCCGGGTCGCCGCCCGGCTCGGCATGGGATCGCCCGCGGTGCTCGACCTCAACGTGGTCTGCTCGGGCTTCACGCACGCCCTGGCGATGGCCGACCACACGGTACGGGCCGGGTCCGCCACCCGTGTCCTGGTCGTCGGCGCGGACAAGATGACCGAGATCACGGACTGGACCGACCGTTCCACCTGCGTCCTGGTCGGCGACGGGGCGGGGGCCGCGGTCGTCGAGGCCGTCCCGGCCGGACCGGAGACGTCCGCCCCCGCCGGTCTCGGCGCCCACGCGGGGGCGATCGGCCCCGTGCTGTGGGGCTCGGTGCCCGAGATGGGCCACGCGGTACGGATCGAGGGCACGCCGCCGCGGTTCGAGCAGGTCGGCCAGAGCGTGTACCGGTGGGCCACCACCCAGCTGCCGCCGATCGCCCGCCAGGTCTGCGAGCGGGCCGGGGTCGCGCCCGAGGAACTGGCCGGGGTCGTCCTCCACCAGGCCAACCTGCGGCTGATCGAACCGCTCGCGCAGCGGATCGGCGCGGTCAACGCGGTGATCGCCCGCGACGTGGTCGACTCGGGCAACACATCGGCGGCGAGCATCCCGATGGCGCTCTCCAAGCTGGTCGAGCGCGGTGAACTCACCTCGGGCGCCCCGGTCCTCCTCTTCGGCTTCGGCGGCAACCTCTCCTACGCCGGCCAGCTCGTCCGCTGCCCCTGACCCGCGGCCCGCTCCGCGGCGCCGCCCGCCGCCCCGGTCCCTCCGGGCGGCGGGCGGTCCCGCGGTGGTGCCGGACGCCGAGGGTCAGTCCTCGTCGCCGTGGGCGTAGAAGCCCCGGCCGGTCTTGACGCCCAGGTGGCCGGCGTCCACGTACGTCCTCAGGAGGTCCCGCGGACCGGTGGGGAGGTGCGGGTTCTCGGCGGCGTAGTGCTCCTCGATGTCCAGTACGACGTCCAGGCCGACCCGGTCCATCATGTGGAAGGGCCCGGCGGGGGAGCCCGTGTTGATCTTCCACATCTCGTCCACGTCCTGCGGCGTGGACACCCCTTCGGCGACGACCTCCAGCGCCTCGCGCTTGATGGCCGCCCAGATGCGGTTGAAGATGAACCCCGTCGACTTCCGGTGCGCCTCGAAGGGGAACACCCCGTACCGGGGCAGTTCCTTCTTCAGCAGCTCCATGATCCGCGGATCGGTCCGGCCGTCCGACATGAGGTCGACGGCGTTCTGCACGGGCGGCATGTAGAAGTGGATGTTCAGCACCCGCTCCGGGTGCTCGACCCGGTCGATGAACTCGCCCGAGGCGTAGGAGGAGGAGTTGCTGGCCAGGACGGCGTCGGCGGGGGCGGTACGGTCCAGCTCGCCGAAGATCTCCTTCTTCAGGTCGAGCCGCTCGGGCACCGCCTCGACCACGAGCCACACGTCCGTGAGGGCCTCGGCAAGGTCGTCGGTGACGGTCACCCGGCCGGGCCTGCCGCCCTCGATCCCCGCGGCGACCCGCGGCAGGTTCTCCTCCACGTAACCGCGGGCGGCCTCGCCCGCCTCCGCCGACCTGTCGTGGATCCGCACCAGCCCGCCGCGGTCGGCGAACATCAGGGCGATCCGGCGCCCCAGGGTGCCCGCGCCGATCACCGCCACCGGACGGTTCTCGATGTCCGTGGGAAGTGTGAAGGACATGGTCGCTCCTGCTGCTCTCACGAGGGCCGCGGGTCGGCGCGGTCCCTCTGTCGACAAATCAATCCTGACCCGGTGCTGCCGGCCGGCAGCACCGGGTGCGCGAATGGGTGGTGGTGGGGGTTGGCTGGCAGGTACCTACGGCAGCAGGCACAGTCCGCCAGGTACCTACGGCAGCAGGCACAGTCCGGTCAGCGGCCCGTCGAGGACGGCGACGTCCCAGGGGGCCCGGGAGGCGGCGGGGCCGTCCGGCAGGGGCACGGCGCGGATCCGGCCGCCCAGGTCGGCGACGAAGGCCAGGCCCGCCTCGCTGTCGACGGCGAGCCCGATCGCTTCGGCGAAACCGGAGGCGAGGATCTCGGGGGCCCGCCCGCCGGCGCCGGGCGCGGGCAGCGGCGCCCGGTTGAGGGTGTTGCCCCCGGGTGCCGCGCCACGGTCGGTCCAGTACAGCCGGTCGCCCTCCAGGTGCAGGTCGATCGGCTCGGGCAGACCGCTCCACAGCAGTTCGACGTCGGAGCGGGTCGCGGCGCTCTCCCCGGCCGGAATCTCCAGGCCCGCACGGAAGATCCGGCCCAGGCCGCCCTTGGCCGGGCCCTTCTGCGTCCAGTAGAGGTGACCGCGGGCGGGGTCCACTGCCACGCCGACGCACTCACCGAGGACGCCGTCGGTGCCGGGGGTGCCCACCAGGTCGCTCAGGCCCGTCCCGTCGGTACGCACCCGGCTGACCCGGTGGCCCTCGCGGTCGCCCCAGTAGAGCGTCCCGGCGCCGTCCGAGGTCAGCTGCTTGCCGGTGGTGACCGCGCCTGCCGGGAGCAGGTCGCGGGGCGCGGCGTCGCCGGGGCCGAGGGCGTGGAGGCCGCCGTTGCGGCGCGAGTAGTCCTGTCCGGCCTCGCCAGGGACACTGGGAACGGACGTCGGCGCCCCCATGGTGGTCCAGTAGACGACACCGGAGTCGACCACGATGCCGTCGGGGGCCGCGCCCGCGTTCTCCACGAGGGTGCTCACCGCCCCGTCGGCGATGCTCACGCGCATCACCTTTCCCGGCCATACCTGCAGTGCCAGCAGTTCCTTCGACACGGTGCCGTCCTTCTTCCTTGCGCGGTTCTTCCCGCAGCTCTTCCCGGGCTCGCGGCCCTGTTCTCCCGCTTCCCGGACCGTTCTCCTGCCGCCCGTTCCGGGTGGACACGGGCGGCGGCGCCGGGCGTCGTCGGTGCGGGGTGTCCTTCTCAGTGCCGGGGGTTGTCCGTGCCGGGGCCGGTGTGTGCGGCGGGCCTGCCGTTCGGGGCGGGTTCCTGCGCGTCTGGGTCGTCGTCCGTGCCGGGCTTCGGCCAGCCGAGCGGGTCGAGGACCGCGCGGGTGCGCCCGTCGCGCAGGGCGGCGAGGCGCGCGTACGCCGGTTCGCCGGTGCCGTAGGCCCCCTCCACCGCGTCCAGGACCTCGCCCAGCCGTGCCCCGTCCGGGCTGCCGGTCTCGAAGGTCAGCTGCGAACCGACGTGCGCGGCGAGATGGCGCATGCCCCCGGGCCCGCCGCCGAGCACACCGCTCTGGAAGGGGCCGACGGTGGCCCAGCGCAGGCCCAGCGACGCCCGGACCAGGTCGTCGAGTTCCTCCACGCCGATCACGCCCTGCTGCACCAGATGGACGGCCTGGTCGTTGAAGACCTTCTGCAGGCGGTTGCCCACGAATCCGGCGATCTCCTTCTTCAGCCGGATCGGCAGCTTGCCGAGGGCGCGGTAGACCTCCGTCGCCCGCTCCACGGTGGCCCCGCTGGTCAGCGGCCCCGGCACCACCTCCACCAGCGGCATCAGCTCCGGCGGGTTGAACGGGTGGCCGACCACGATCCGCCCCGCCGCCGCGTTGCCCCCGGCGATCACCGACGGCAGCAGGGACGAGGAGGACGAGGCCAGCACCACGTCGTTGCGGGTGTGCGCGGCCAGCGTGGCGAACAGCTGCGCCTTGACCTCGACGCGCTCCGGGCCCGCCTCCTGGACGAAGTCCGCGCCGGTCGCCGCCGCCGCGAGGTCGTCGGTCACCAGCGCAGGTACGAAGTCCAGTTCCCGGGCCACCAGCTCCGCCAGATCGGGCCGCGGATCGCAGAGCCGCACCTCCCAGCCGGCCGCCCCGAACAGCCGCGCCCACGAGAGACCGATGACACCGGCTCCGACAACGGTCACCACGGACACGAGGATCACCCCAGAAGGTCGCAGGAACAGCGCTGTCGAACCCCGACGCCGACGCCGCTCGTCGTGGGACGGAGCGGCGGCGCGGAGGGGACGGCAGTGCCGAGGAATCCGGACGGGCACCGCGGTGGCGGGGCCGTCCTGACCTCAAGTCGACACCCAAAGGGGCTGTCTGTCCAATATATGATTCTTTGGTGAGTGATATGCCCAGCGATATCAACCTGTCCCGGCGCCTGCTGGAGCAGTTCCTGACCGTGGCGCAGGAACAGCACTTCGGCCGCGCCGCCGAACGGCTCGGCATGAGCCAGCCGCCGCTCAGCCAGTCGATCCAGCGACTGGAACGGTCGGTGGGGGCGCGGCTCCTGGACCGCGGCCCCGGCGGGGTACGGCTGACCGCCGCGGGAGCGGCGTTCGCCACCGACGCCCGACGGCTGCTCGACCTCCAGGCCGCCGCGATCACCCGGGCCAGGCGCGTCGCGCAGGGGCTGGAAGGGGAGGTGCGGGTCGGATACGTGAGCCTGCTCAGCCACCTCTACCTGCCCACGATGCTGCGCACGGCGGCCGAGCAGTTGCCCGGCATCCGCATCCACCTCCAGCACGGCTCCTCGGCGGCCGTGGTCGACCAGGTCCGCACCGGCGTACTCGACCTCGGATTCCTGCGCGACCCGGCCCGGCTCGACGACGACCTGGTCAGTTCGGTCATCGCGACCGAACGGATCGGTGCCGCGCTGCCGGAGGGCCACCACCTGGCCGACACGGCGGAGATCGACCTCCTGCGGCTGCGCGACGAGGACTTCGTACTGCCCGACCCGGCCGCGCTGCCGGTCCTCGCCGAGCAACTGCGGCTCGCCTGCCACGAAGCGGGGTTCGCGCCACGCCAGGCCGCCGTCGCCGACGACCTCAGCGGGCTGCTCAGCTATGTCGCGGCGGGGCTGTGCGTGAGCCTGCTGCCCGAGGGGCTGCGTCATCTCGCGGCGGCCGGCGTGACCTTCGTACGGCTGAGGGGCAACGCCGGTTACCTGGACACGACGGTGTACGCCGTCCACCGCCCCGCTCCGGACACCGCCGTAACCCACCTCCTCTCCGCCCTCACCACCCCACACCCCTGAACACCCCCCCGCGCCCCCGCCCTCTTGGGCGACGGGGCCGCCCCAAGGGGGCGGAACGGGCGGGCAAGGGGGCGGCCCCCGGCGGAGCCGCACCCCTTCGCCCCCGCCCGGCCCCGACCCCCACCCACCTCCAGTCCACCCATTCCCGGACAACCCCCACCCCTTTGTCCTCCCCGAGGAGAAAGTTCCCCCGGATTCCCGCGCAACTTCTTCCCACCCCGGACGCCCGCTGCTACGTTCCCCTCCAAAGAACCACCGGAACAAGCCAGTTGAGGCCCGCCGGGCCACGGCTGGGGCCCGAGGCGCAAGCCCCGGCCCCCAGCGGCACGTGGCCCAGGCCGCAAAGGTAGGAGGGGGCAAGTGAGGCGCATGACGGCCCGACCCGCGAACACGCACCAGGCGCGACTCCTCCGCCTGCTGCGCGACAGCGGCCCCAACTCCCGCGCCCAGCTGGGCGACCAGGTCGACCTGTCCCGTTCCAAGCTGGCCGTCGAGGTCGACCGCCTGCTGGAGACCGGGCTCGTCGTCGCCGACGGACTCGCCGCCTCCCGGGGCGGACGCCGGTCCCACAACATCCGGCTGGCCCCCGCCCTCCGCTTCCTCGGCGTCGACATCGGCGCCACCTCGATCGACGTCGCGGTCACCAACGCGGAACTGGAGGTGCTGGGCCACCTCAACCACCCGATGGACGTCCGCGAGGGACCGGTCGCGGTGTTCGAACAGGCCCTCGCCCTCGCCGCGAAACTGCGGGCGACCGGCCTCGCCGACGGCGGCTTCGACGGAGCCGGCATCGGCGTTCCCGGTCCGGTCCGCTTCCCCGAGGGCGTCCCGGTCGCCCCGCCGATCATGCCCGGCTGGGACGGCTTCCCGGTCCGCGAGGCGCTCAGCCAGGAACTGGGCTGCCCCGTCATGGTCGACAACGACGTGAACCTGATGGCGATGGGCGAGCAGCACGCCGGGGTGGCCCGCTCGGTGGGCGACTTCCTCTGCGTAAAGATCGGCACCGGCATCGGCTGCGGCATCGTCGTCGGCGGCGAGGTCTACCGCGGCACGACCGGCAGCGCGGGCGACATCGGACACATCCAGGTGGAGCCCGACGGGCGCCCGTGCGCCTGCGGCAACAAGGGCTGCCTGGAGGCGCACTTCAGCGGCGCCGCGCTGGCCCGTGACGCGGAGGCCGCGGCCAGGGCCGGGCAGTCGACCGAACTCGCGGCGCGCCTCGATGCCGCGGGCACGCTCACCGCGGCCGACGTGGCCGCCGCCGCGGCGGCCGGGGACGCCACCGCCCTGGAACTGATTAGGGAGGGCGGCAACCGGGTCGGCCAGGTCATCGCCGGTCTGGTCAGCTTCTTCAACCCGGGCCTCGTGGTGATCGGCGGCGGAGTGACGGGCCTCGGCCACAACCTGCTGGCCAGCGTCCGCACCCAGGTCTACCGCCAGTCACTGCCCCTGGCCACCGGCAACCTTCCCATCGTGCTGGGCGAACTGGGCCCGGCCGCGGGAGTGATCGGCGCCGCCCGGCTGATCAGCGACCACGTGTTCTCCCCGGCCTGACCGCCGGCCCCGTACCGCAGAACGCTCCCGACGCACCACCGCACCACCGACAGAACCGGCACCACCGGCACCACCGGCACCCGCACCCCCCAGTACAAAACAGCCTCACCAGCCCCACCAGCACCCGCACCTGGCACAGCCCTGTCCGCTCACGGCCGCATTCGCCGAGGGGAATCGTCATGGCACCAGAGCACGCGGCACCACCCGCACCACCACCGGGTCCCCCCGGCACCACGTCCACCCCTCTCCTCACCATGTCCGGCATCACCAAGTCCTTTCCCGGCGTCCGCGCCCTGGACGGGGTGGACCTCGAAGTCCTGCCCGGCGAGGTGCACTGCCTGCTCGGACAGAACGGAGCCGGCAAATCCACCCTGATCAAGGTGCTCGCCGGGGCCCACCAGCCCGACGACGGACGGATCACCTGGTCGGGGGAGGACGTCCGGCTGAAGTCCCCGATCGCCGCGATGCGCCTCGGCATCGCCACCATCTACCAGGAACTCGACCTGGTGGAGGGCCTGTCGGTGGCCGAGAACGTCTTCCTCGGGCACGAGCCGACCACCGCCGGGTTCGTCGTACGGGGCCGGGCCGCGCGCGCCGAGGCCTCGGCGCTCCTCGCCCGGCTCGGCCACCCCGAGATCGGGGCGGGCCGGCTCGTCGGGTCGCTCTCCGCGGCCCAGCAGCAGATCGTCTCGATGGCCCGCGCCCTCTCCCACGACGTACGCCTCATCGTCATGGACGAGCCGTCCGCGGCCCTCGACCCCGACGAGGTCGACAACCTCTTCCGGATCGTCGCCGCGCTGACCGCCGACGGTGTCGCCGTCGTCTACATCTCGCACCGCCTGGAGGAGATCCGCCGGATCGGCGACCGCGTCACCGTCATCAAGGACGGCCGCGCGGTGGCCGTCGGCCTCCCGGCCAGGGACACCCCGACCCGCGACATCGTTGCCATGATGACCGGCCGCAACGTCGAGTACGTCTTCCCCGAGCCGCGGGACCCGGAGCCCCGGGACGACACCCGGCCGCCGGTGCTGCGGGTCGAGGGGCTCTGCCGCAGCGGTGAGTTCGAGCCGCTGGACCTGGACGTGAGGGCCGGCGAGATCGTCGGTCTCGCCGGACTCGTCGGCTCGGGCCGCTCCGAGATCCTGGAGACGATCTACGGGGCGCGCAGGCCGACGGCCGGTGAGGTGGCCGTGGACGGGGTGCGGCTGCGCACTGGGAGCGTACGGGCAGCGGTCCGGGCGGGCATCGGTCTCGCGCCCGAGGAACGCAAGGCGCAGGGGCTGCTCATGCTCGAATCCGTCACCCGCAACGTCTCGGTGTCCTCCCTCTCCCGCTTCTCCCGGGGCGGCTGGGTGGACCGCCGCGCCGAGCGCCGTGAGGCCCAACTCGCCACCCGGGAGCTCTCGTTGCGCCCGGACAACCCCGATGCCCGGATCCGGACCCTGTCCGGCGGCAACCAGCAGAAGGCAGTGCTCGCCCGCTGGCTGCTGCGCGGCTGCCGCGTCCTGCTGCTCGACGAGCCGACCCGCGGTGTCGACGTCGGCGCCCGCGCCGAGCTGTACGCGGTGATCCGCCGCCTCGCCGACGAGGGCCTGGCCGTCCTGCTGGTCTCCAGCGAGGTCCCCGAGGTGCTGGGGCTCGCCGACCGGGTGCTGGTGCTGCGCGAGGGCCGGATCGTGCACACGGCCCCCGCGCGCGAACTCGACGAACACCGCGTGCTCGACCTCGTCATGGAAGGGAGCCCGGCCACATGACACAGTCCGGGGTGAAACCGCAGATGGAGCTGAAGGCACAGGAAAAGAAGGGGAGCCGGCCCGGCAGCGGGCTGCGGCTGGACGTCCGCAACCTCTCCCTGCTCGGGGTCCTCGCGGTACTGATCGCGGTCGGCGGCATCACCAAGCCCGACCAGTTCCTGGACACCGGGAACCTCCAGCTCGTCCTCACCCAGGCCTCCATCATCGGTGTCGTCACCGTCGGCATGACCTTCGTCATCACCAGCGGCGGCATCGACCTCTCGGTCGGCGCGGTCGTCGCGCTCGCCTCCGTGTGGGCGACCACCGTCGCCACCCAGGAGTACGGCTTCGCGGGCATCCTCTTCACCGCGGTGCTCGTCGGCACCGCCTGCGGATTCGTCAACGGCCTGCTCATCGCCTACGGCAAGCTGGTGCCCTTCATCGCCACCCTCGCGATGCTGGCGTCGGCGCGCGGACTCGCCCTCCAGATCACCGAGGGCCGGACCCAGATCGTCACGGTGGAGTCGGTGCTCGACCTCGGGGTGCCCGACTCCTACGTCCTCGGCATCCCGCCGCTGGTCATCGTGTTCGCGCTGGTCACCGTACTGGGCTGGCTGATACTCAACCGGACGACCTTCGGCCGCCGCACCGTCGCGGTCGGCGGCAACGCGGAAGCGGCCCGGCTCGCCGGCATCGACGTACGCCGCCAGCGCCTCTACCTGTACCTGCTCTCCGGCCTGTGCTGCGGCATCGCCGCGTTCATGCTGGTCGTCCTCTCGGGATCCGGCCAGAACACCAACGGCAACCTGTACGAACTCGACGCCATCGCCGCCGCCATCATCGGCGGGACCCTGCTGACCGGCGGGCGCGGCACCGTCGTCGGGTCGGTGCTCGGTGTCCTCGTCTTCACGACGATCACCAACATCTTCGCCCTCAACAACCTCCAGAGCGACGTCCAGCAGATCGCGAAGGGCGCGATCATCGTGGCCGCCGTACTGGTCCAGCGGCGCACCGCGCGCGACGACGTCACCTAGCGGCCCGGGGCGCCCGCGGCCCCGACCAACCCACCCTCCCGCTTCGCCAGTTGACCGTACGAGTCGAAGGGTTCCACCGTCATGCCACGAAACTCCGCAAGCCCCGGAACCACCCGCAGAGGGATCCTCTTCGGCGGCGCCGCCGTCTCCGCGACCGTCCTCCTGTCGGCCTGCACCAGCAACGAACCCAGCAAGCCGGACACCCCGGCCACCGGCAACCAGCCCGTCGCCGACGACAAGCCCGGCAAGAAGGTCACCATCGGCTTCGCCGGACCGCAGGCCGACCACGGCTGGCTCAACGCGATCAACGTGAACGCCCGCGAGCGCGCCAAGAAGTACTCCGACGTCACCCTCGACATCACCGAGGGCTCCAACGACACCGCCGCCCAGATCGGCCAGATCCAGACCCTGATCAACAAGAAGGTCGACGTCCTGGTCATCCTGCCGACCGACGGCAAGGCCCTCACCTCGATCGGCCTCCAGGCCATGAAGGCGGGCATCCCCGTCGTCAACCTCGACCGGGTCTTCGCCTCCCAGCAGGCCTACCGGTGCTGGATCGGCGGCGACAACTACGGCATGGGCCTCAACGCCGGGCGCTTCATCGGCGAACAGCTCAAGGGCAAGGCCAACGCCAAGGTCGTCGAGCTCGCCGGGGTCGACAGCCTGGAGCTGACCAAGCTGCGCAGCCAGGGCTTCGACGACGCCCTCAAGAACTACCCCAACATCACCAAGGTGGCCCGCCAGGCCGCCGACTTCACCGTCGAGTCGGGCCAGGCCAAGATGGCCCAACTGCTCCAGGCGCAGCCGAAGTTCGACGCGCTGTGGAACCACGACGACGACCAGGGCGTGGGTGCCCTGCGCGCCATCGCGCAGGCCGGCCGCAAGGACTTCCTGATGGTCGGCGGCGCGGGCGCCAAGTCCGCGATGGACGCCATCAAGGCCGACAACGGGGTCCTCAAGGCGACCGTCCTCTACCCGCCGACGATGTCCGCCTCCGCCATCGACCTGGCCCGCGCGCTCGGCCAGGGCAAGGGCGTCGGCGGCATGTCGGAGCTGGAGATCCCCGCCTCGATCACCCTCTACTCGGCCGTCGTCACCAAGGAGAACGTCGACCAGTACATGCCGCAGGCCTTCACCTGATCCCGCCCTGCCAGGCCGAACCGTACGAACAGCGAGAAGGGACCCGGATGGACGGGATGGACCGGACACAAGAGCCGGCGGACACATCGGACCCGGCGCGGGGGGTGGCCGCCGGACCCCCGGCGCTCGGCATCGGCATGGTCGGCTACTCCTTCATGGGGGCCGCCCACTCCCAGGGCTGGCGCACCGTGGGCCGGGTCTTCGACCTGCCCGTGCGCCCGGTCCTGGCAGCGGTCTGCGGACGCGACAGCGCCGCGGTGCGGGCCATGGCCGACCGGCACGGCTGGGCGGCGGCCGAGACCGACTGGCGGCGGCTGATCGCCCGCGACGACGTGCACATCGTGGACATCTGCACCCCGGGCGACAGCCACGCGGAGATCGCCCTCGCCGCACTGGCGGCCGGCAAGCACGTCCTGTGCGAGAAGCCGCTCGCCAACACGGTCGAGGAGGCCGAGGCGATGGCCGAGGCCGCACAACAGGCGCGCGCCGCAGGTCAGTTGGCGATGGTGGGCTTCAACTACCGCCGGGTGCCCGCCCTCGCGTACGCCCGCACGCTGATCGCCGAAGGCAGGCTCGGCACCCTGCGCCACCTGCGGCTGGGCTACCTCCAGGACTGGCTGGTGGACCCGCTGGCCCCGCTCGGCTGGCGGCTCCAGCGGGAGCGGGCGGGCTCCGGCGCGCTCGGCGACCTGGGCGCGCACATCGTGGACCTCGCGCAGTACCTGGCGGGGGAGCCGGTGGTGGGGGTTTCCGCGCTGACCGAGACCTTCGTACGGATGCGGCCCGACCCGGAGGCCGAGGGGCGCGAGGGCGTGCCGGCCGAGGGGGAGGTGACCGTCGACGACGCGGCACTGTTCACCGGGCGGCTGGCGTCCGGGGCCCTGGTCTCCTTCGAGGCGACCCGGATGGCGGCCGGGCGCAAGAACGCGCTGCGCCTGGAACTCAACGGTGAGAAGGGCTCGTTGGCCTTCGACCTGGAGCGGCTGAACGAGCTGTCCTTCCACGACCACACCGAGCCCGCGGGCACGGCGGGCTTCCGCCGGATCCTGGTCACCGAACCCGGCCACCCCTACCTGGAGGCGTGGTGGCCGCCGGGCCACGCGCTCGGCTACGAGCACACCTTCGTCCACCAGGCCCGCGACCTGCTCACCGCCGTCGCCCGGGGCACCGACCCCGAGCCGTCCTTCGCGGACGGGCTCCAGGTGCAGCGGGTACTGGCGGCGGTGGAGGAGAGCGCGGAGAAGAACGCCGTCTACACGCCCGTGCAGCAGCCCTAGGGAGGCGGCCCGGCGGGCCCGGGGGCGGGGTGGCCCGAAGCCGCGGCCTGCCCCGGCCCGGGGCGGCCCGGTCCCCGCCGTCCCCGGCCCGCCGCCCTCCGGTCCAGCGCTCCGTCACCCGGTCCCGTACGCCGTCCCCGGTCCCGTACGCCGTCCCCCGGACCCGCACTCCGTCCCACTCCGGCACCACCGGCCCAGGAGGTCCCCGTCATGCCACGCCCGTTCACCCTCTTCACCGGCCAGTGGGCGGACCTGCCGCTGGAGCAGGTCTGCGCCCACGCCCGCGACTTCGGCTACGACGGACTCGAACTCGCCTGCTGGGGCGACCACTTCGAGGTGGACAAGGCGCTCGCCGACCCCGGTTACCTGGACTCCCGGCACGCGCTCCTCGAAAAGTACGGCCTCAAGTGCTGGGCGATCTCCAACCACCTGGTCGGCCAGGCCGTCTGCGACAGCATCATCGACGAACGCCACCGGGCGATCCTGCCCGCCCGCATCTGGGGCGACGGCGAGGCGGAGGGCGTACGCCGCAGGGCCGCGGCCGAAATGGCCGACACGGCCCGTGCGGCGGCGGCCTTCGGGGTCCGTACCGTCGTCGGCTTCACCGGGTCGTCGATCTGGCACCTGGTGGCGATGTTCCCGCCGGTCCCGCCCGGCATGGTGGACCGGGGGTACGAGGACTTCGCGGAGCGCTGGAACCCGATCCTGGACGTGTTCGACGAGCAGGGGGTGCGGTTCGCCCACGAGGTGCACCCCAGCGAGATCGCCTACGACTACTGGTCCACCCACCGGGCCCTGGAGGCGGTCGGCCACCGGCCCGCCTTCGGCCTCAACTTCGACCCCTCGCACTTCGTCTGGCAGGACCTCGACCCGGTGGGCTTCCTCTACGACTTCCGGGACCGGATCTACCACGTCGACTGCAAGGAGGCCCGGATGCGGCTGGACGGCCGCAACGGCCGCCTCGGCTCCCACCTCCCGTGGGGCGACCCCCGCCGGGGCTGGGACTTCGTCTCCGCCGGGCACGGTGACGTGCCCTGGGAGGACGTCTTCCGGATGCTCCGTTCGATCGGGTACGAAGGCCCGGTCTCGGTGGAGTGGGAGGACGCGGGGATGGACCGGCTGGCCGGTGCCCCGGAGGCGCTGGAACACCTCAAGCGCTTCGACTTCGAACCCCCGGCGGCCTCGTTCGACGCGGCATTCGGCGGCGGCGAGTAGCTCCGCGTCCGGACGGGGCGGCCCGGCGGGTGCGGGGGCGTGGGCGCACTTTGTCCACCCCCTGGGCAAAGCCGACTCTTTTTGCCGCACAAGCCCTTTCCGCCCCGGACGAACCCGGCTACCGTCCCAGACGTGTACATGACATGAGCGGTCCCGGAGTGACGGCGCACCCCGGGTCCACGGCACCACCCCACGCACCTGTGCGGCACCGGCCCCGCAGCCAGGGGCACCCGTTCGTTCCGCCCGGCCATCCATTCCGGAGGACCCCGTGCACGGAAAGCGCCCGAGAACTCCCGCCCTCTCAGGAACCACCAGAGCCACCGGCACCACACGGACCGGCAGAACCAGGAGGGCGCTGGCCCTCCTCACCGGCGGCATCCTCGCCGCCACCTCCCTCGCCTTCACCGCACCGCGCGCGGCGAGCGCCCCGGCAGCCGCCCCGGCGGCGGCCGACGAAGAGTTCCAGCAGGTCACCCTCGCCAAGGGCGCGCAGGAGATGGGTGAGCCCATGTCCCTCGCGGTGCTGCCGGACCGCTCGGTCCTGCACACCTCCCGCAACGGCGACCTCCGGATGACCGACGCGGCGGGCAACACCCGGGTGGTCGGCTCCGTCCCCGTCTACTCGCACGACGAAGAGGGCCTCCAGGGGGTCGCCCTGGACCCGAAGTTCGCCGAGAACAGGGCCATTTACCTCTACTACGCACCCCCGCTGAACACCCCCGCCGGCGACGCCCCGGAGAACGGAACCGCCGCCGACTTCGCCAAGTTCGACGGCGTCAACCGCCTCTCCCGGTTCGTCCTCAAGGCCGACGGCACCCTCGACAACGCCAGCGAGAAGAAGGTCCTCGACGTCCCCGCGACCCGCGGCATCTGCTGCCACGTCGGCGGCGACATCGACTTCGACGCGGCGGGCAACCTCTACCTCTCCACCGGCGACGACTCCAACCCGTTCGCCTCCGACGGCTTCACCCCGATCGACGACCGCCCCGGCCGCAACCCGGCGTTCGACGCCCGCCGCGGCGCCGGCAACACCAACGACCTGCGCGGCAAGATCCTGCGCATCAAGGTCAACGACGACGCGTCGTACACCGTCCCGGCCGGCAACCTCTTCGCCCCGGGCACCGACAAGACGCGCCCCGAGATCTACGCGATGGGCTTCCGCAACCCCTTCCGCTTCAGCGTCGACAAGAAGACCGGCGTCCTGTACGTCGGTGACTACGGCCCCGACGCGGGCGCCGCCGACCCCAAGCGCGGACCGGCCGGACAGGTCGAGTTCGCCCGCGTCACCAAGCCGGGCAACTTCGGCTGGCCCTTCTGCACCGGGAACAACCAGCCCTACGTCGACTACGACTTCGCCACCAAGACCTCCGGCGCCGCCTTCGACTGCGCGGCCCCCAAGAACGACTCCCCGTACAACACGGGCCTGGTCGACCTGCCCCCGGCGCAGCCCGCCTGGATCCCGTACGACGGCGGCTCGGTGCCCGAGTTCGGCACCGGCTCGGAGTCCCCGATGGGCGGCCCCGTCTACCGGTACGACGCCGCCAACACCTCCCCGGTGAAGTTCCCCGAGGCGTACGACGGCGACTTCTTCGCCACCGAGTTCGGCCGCCGCTGGATCAAGCGCATCGAGCAGGGCGAGGACGGCGCCGTCCAGAAGATCAACCCGTTCCCGTGGACCGGCACCCAGGTCATGGACAGCGCCTTCGGCCCCGACGGCGCGCTCTACGTCCTCGACTACGGCACCGCCTGGTTCGGCGGCGACGAGAACTCCGGCCTGTACCGCATCGAGAACGCCACCGGCGGACACTCCCCGGTCGCCGAGGCCGCCGCGAACAAGACCTCCGGGCAGGCCCCGCTCAAGGTCGCGTTCTCCTCGGCAGGCACCACCGACGCCGACGGCGGCACCCTCACCTACAGCTGGGACTTCGGCGACGGCACCGCGAAGTCGACCGAGCCCAACCCCACGCACACGTACAAGAAGAACGGCACCTACACGGCGACCCTGACCGCCAAGGACACGACCGGCCGCACCGGCTCCGCCAGCGCGCACGTCGTCGTCGGCAACACGGCGCCCAAGGTGACCCTCGAACTGCCCGCCGAGGGAACGCTGTTCGACTTCGGCGACGAGATCCCCTTCAAGGTGACGGTGACCGACCCCGAGGACCAGACCGGCGGCAAGCCGATCGACTGCGCCAAGGTCAAGGTGACGTACGTCCTCGGCCACGACAGCCACGGCCACCCGATCACCTCGGCGAACGGCTGCTCCGGCACCATCAAGACCTCCTCCGACGGCGGCCACGACCCCAACGCCAACATCTTCGGGGTCTTCGACGCCGAGTACACCGACGGCGGAGGCGGCGGCCAGGCCGCGCTGACCAGCCACGACCAGGCACAGCTCCAGCCCAGGCACCGGCAGGCCGAGCACTTCAACGGCCAGTCCGGCGTCAAGGTCATCGAGAAGGCCCCCGCGCACGGCGGCAAGACCGTCGGCGACATCCACAACGACGACTGGATCTCCTTCAAGCCCTACAACCTCACCGGCACCACCAAGCTCACCGCCCGGATCTCCTCCGGTGGCACCGGCGGCTTCCTGGAGGTCCGCACCGGCTCCGCCAGCGGCCCGATCCTCGGCTCGGCCCCCGTCCCGGTGACCGGCGGCTGGGAGGTCTTCCAGGACGTCGACGTACCGCTGCGCGCGGTACCGAAGAAGACCACCGAACTGTTCCTGGTCTTCAAGGGCGGAGCGGGCGCGCTCTACGACCTCGACGACTTCCAGCTCTCGAACACCGCACCCGACAGGACCGCCAAGCGCGTCCTGGTCTTCTCCAAGACGGGCGGCTTCCGGCACGACGCCATCCCCGAGGGCATCGCGGCGCTGAAGGAACTGGGCAAGGACAGCAACCTCACCGTCGACGCCACCGAGGAGGCCGCCCAGTTCACCACGAGCAACCTGGCCCGCTACGACGCCGTCGTCTTCCTCTCGACGACCGGTGAGGTCCTGAACGCCGACCAGCAGAAGGCGTTCGAGAACTACATCCGCACCGGCGGCGGCTACATGGGCGTCCACGCGGCGGCCGACACCGAGTACGACTGGCCCTTCTACGGCGGACTCGTCGGCGCCTACTTCGCCTCGCACCCGCAGATCCAGCAGGCCACCACGCGCGTCGAGGACGCACAGCACCCCGCCACCGCCCACCTCGGCAAGTCCGTCGTGCGCACCGACGAGTGGTACAACTACCGCACCAACCCGCGCGGCAAGGCCCGCATCCTCGCCACCCTCGACGAGACGACGTACACCGGCGGCACCATGAAGGGCGACCACCCGATCGCCTGGTGCCAGACCTACGAGGGCGGGCGCTCCTTCTACACCGGCAGCGGCCACACCAAGGAGTCGTACGCCGAACCGGCCTTCCGCCAGCACCTGCTCGGCGGCCTCAGGTACGCGGCCGGCCAGGTCAAGGCCGACTGCAAGCCGCAGACCGGCTACCGGCCGCTCTTCAACGGGGACACGCTGGAGGGCTGGAAGCAGGCCGGACCCGGAAAGTTCACCGTCGCCGACGGCGAACTCCGCTCCGAGGGCGGCATGGGCCTCCTCTGGTACCAGGCCAAGGAGCTGGGTTCGTACTCCCTGAAGCTGGACTGGAAGATGACCGACGACGACAACTCCGGTGTCTTCGTGGGCTTCCCCGCCTCCGACGACCCCTGGTCGGCCGTCAACAAGGGGTACGAGATCCAGATCGACGCCACCGACGCGGCGGACCGCACCACCGGCTCCGTCTACTCCTTCAAGTCGGCGAACCTCAAGGAACGCGACCGGGTGCTGCGCCCGCCGGGCCAGTGGAACAGCTACGAGATCCGCGTCCAGGGCGAACGTCTGCAGATCTTCCTGAACGGCGCGAAGATCAACGACTTCACCAACACGGACCCCGCACGCAGCCTGAAGGACGGCTACATCGGGCTGCAGAACCACGGAGCAGGTGACCAGGTGTCCTTCCGGAACGTCCAGCTGAAGGACCTGCCCTCCTAGCCCCGTACACCCCGGACCGGCGGCGGGCGGGAAGGCGCCGTACCTCCCGCCCGCCGTCCCTCTTCTCCTCTTCCCCCTCTCCTTCTCTTCTCACCGTTCCTCTTCTCACCGTCGACCCCACGGACTGGGAGGCCCCCGTGCCGAACCCCGCAAGCGAGGAAGCCGAGCAGCCAGGCGCAACCACCGGAGTCTGGTTCGTGGGCGCCCGTGGCTCGGTCGCCACGACGGCGGTCGCCGGCTGGGCGGCCGTACGGGCGGGCCTGCGCCCGCCGACCGGCATGGTCACCGAGACCGCGCCCTTCACCGAAGCGGGGCTGCCGCCCCTGGAGTCGCTGGTCTTCGGCGGCCACGACACGGCGAGCTGCCCGCTGCCCAAACGCGCGGAGGAACTGGAGGCCGGGGGAGTCCTGCCGCACGGCCTGGCCGCGGCGGTACGCGTCGAACTGGCGGCGGCGGACGCCGAGATCCGTCCGGGCGGCCCGCATCCCGCCGACTCCCGTCCCGCAGCCGAACTGATCGACTCCTTCGCCGCCGACCTCACGGACTTCCGCACCCGCCACAAGCTGGCACGGGTGGTGGTGGTCAACGTCTCCTCCACCGAGCCGGTCCCGGCGGACGACACCCTGCCCCCCAGCTCCCTGTACGCGGCTGCGGCCATCCGCTCCGGCTGCCCGTACGTCAACTTCACCCCGTCCACCGGCATCAACGCCCCCGCTCTCGCCGACGAGTTGGCGGCGAGCGGGCTCCCGTACGCCGGACGCGACGGCAAGACCGGGCAGACTCTGCTGCGGGCGGTGCTGGCCCCGATGTTCGTCCAGCGGGCCCTGCCGGTACGTGCCTGGTCGGGCACGAACCTGCTCGGCGGCGGAGACGGGGCCGCCCTCGCCGACCCCGCGGCCGCGGCGGCGAAGAACGCGGGCAAGACCAGGGTCCTCACGGACACGCTCGGCGAACTCCCGCAGGGAGACGTCCACATCGACGAGGTGCCTGCGCTCGGCGACTGGAAGACGGCCTGGGACCACATCGCCTTCGAGGGCTTCCTCGGCACCCGGATGACCCTCCAGACCACCTGGCAGGGCTGCGACTCGGCACTGGCGGCCCCGCTGGTCCTGGACCTGGCCCGGCTGACCGCCCGCGCCCACGACCGCGGCATCTCCGGCCCGCTGCCCGCCCTCTCCTTCTACTTCAAGGACCCGGACGGCGAAGCCCCGCCCGCCCTGGCGGACCAGTACGCACTCCTGACCACCTTCGCCAACACCCTGCGAAGGGACCCCGCATGACCAACCCCGCACCCCGCCCCCTCGGGCGTCGGGGCCGCCCGTACCCCGCCCCGACTCCCGCGCGCCTCCTTGGGCGGCGGGGCCGCCCCCCGGGGGCGGAACGGGCGGGCAAGGGGGCGGCCCCCGGCGGAGCCGAACACCCCGCCCCGGACGCCCCCGGCGGAGCCGAACCCCTCCGGCCCCGCCCCGGCTCCGCGACGACCCCCACCCCCACCCCGCACCCCCACCCTTCCCCCTGGCCCGAACTCCTCCGCCTCTCCGCCCTCCCCACCGCCCCCGGCGACGCCCTGCTCGGCGCAGCCGCCCTCGCCACCCGCCCCCACCGCGGAACGGCCTCGGCCGTCGCCGCCTCCCTCTGCCTCTACGCCGCCGGCATGGCCCTCAACGACTGGGCGGACCGGGAGGAGGACGCCGTGGACCGACCCCACCGCCCGATCCCCTCCGGCCGGATCTCCCCGGCCGCCGCCCTGACGGCATCCTGTGCCCTGACGGCCGCGGGCCTGACCCTGGCGGGCCGAGCCGGCCGACCCGCCCTCGCGGTGGCCACGGCCCTGACGGCGACCATCTGGGCGTACGACCTCAAGCTCAAGCACACCCCGGCGGCCCCGGCCGCGATGGCGGCGGCCCGAGCCCTGGACGTCCTCATGGGCGCGGCGGCGACCGTCACGACCCCGCACCCCGGCCGGGCCCCCGCCCACCCGTCGCCCGCCCGCACGGCTTCCCCCGCCCCCTTCCGTACCGCACTCCTCACCGCCCTCCGAGCCGCCCTTCCCTCCGCGGCCCTGCTCGGTGCCCACACCTACGCGGTGACCGAGGTGTCACGCCACGAGGCGCAGGGAGGCTCGACCGGGGCCCCACTGGCAGCCCTCGCGGTCTCCACGGCGGTCGCGGCGGCCACCACCCCCGCGCTGCGCCCCGCACTGCCCCCGACATTGCGCCCCAGCACCCGCCCAACCCACCACGCCCCACCCGTCCGTCCCACCGCACCCACTTCCCCCGCTCCCCTCACCACCCCCGCCGCCACCGCCTTCGCCACCAGCTACTTCCGCACCACCGCCAAGCCCCTCCTGCACGCCGCCCTGAACCCCTCCCCGCCCCTCACCCAGCGGGCGGTCGGCGGCGGCATCCGCGCCATGATCCCCTTGCAGGCCGCACTCGCCGCCCGCTCCGGCGCCCCCGGCACCGCAGCCGCGCTCATGCTCCTGGCGCCCCTCGCCCGCCGCCTCGCGCGAAAGGTGAGCCCCACATGACGGACGACCCGACCCGCACTCCCGGCCGCGCGGCGCCGGACACCGGCCCCGCCGCGCAGGCCGGCCCCCTCCGGCTCGGCTACGGCACCAACGGCCTCACCGACCTCCGCCTCGACGACGCGCTCGACCTGCTCGCGGACCTGGGCTACGACGGCGTGGGGCTGACCCTCGACCACATGCACCTGGACCCCGCGGCCCCGGAACTCGCCTCCCGGACCGCCGCACTGGCACACCGCCTGGACCGCCTGGGCCTCGGCGTCACCGTCGAGACCGGCGCCCGCTACGTCCTCGACCCGCGCCGCAAACACGGCCCCACCCTCCTCGACGAGGACCCGGACGCCAGGGCGCTGCGCGTCGGGCTGCTCCGTACGGCGGTCGAGGTCGCGGCGGACCTGGGCGCCCACGCCGTGCACCTGTTCAGCGGCATCACACCTCAGGGCACCGCACCCGGCAACGCCTGGCAACGCCTGACGGAGTCCCTGGAACCCGTCCTGGCGGTGGCCGACGCCGCAGGTGTCCCGCTCGCCGTCGAACCCGAACCCGGTCACCTCCTGGCCACCCTCGCCGACTTCCACCACCTCCGGCACCACCTGGGCGACCCGGAACTCCTCGGCCTCACCCTGGACATCGGCCACTGCCAGTGCCTGGAGCCGACGTCGCCCGCCGACTGCGTGCGCGAGGCCGCCCCCTGGCTGCGCCACGTACAGATCGAGGACATGCGGCGCGGGGTCCACGAACACCTTCCGTTCGGCGAGGGCGAGATCGACTTCCCGGAGGTCCTGGCCGCCCTGTCCGCCACCGGCTACCAGGGCCTGACCGTGGTCGAGCTTCCCCGCCACTCCCACGCGGGCCCCCGGATGGCCGAGGAATCCCTCACCTTCCTGCGCGCACACGAACCCGCCGCACCCACCGCGAGTGCCGCACCCACCCGGCCCATCGCGCGCGCCGCACCCACCCCGCCCGACGCGAGCGCCGCCTCCGCCCCGAGCGCCGCGCGCCCCTCAAGCCATGCCACCGCCCCGCACCCCGCCCCCGAAACGTCCCCGGTGGGAGGCTCCGCATGACGACGCCCCGCCCCGACGGCCCCGTGCCGACCGGCACCACCCGGCTCCGCGACACCCTCGAAGCCGAACTGCCCACCACCCTGACGGACGAGGGCCGCACCTGGCTGACCGAGGCCCTCGCCACCGCACGGGCCCACACCCCCGCCACCACCTCCGACGGGACCGGCACCCCGGCCACCGCATCCCACGCGACCACCACCCCCGCCGCCGCCTCCGACGGGACCCACCCACCCGGCCCCGCCCCGCGCCCCACCCCGCCCTGGGAGCTGCGCTTCGCCGAAGCGGGCCGCCACTGCCGCCCCCGTACGGCGGACTCCCCGGGTCCGGCACCCGCCGACGTCGCCCGCGTCCTGCTGCTGCGTGCCGCGGGCGCCGACCTCGCCACCGTCCGGCGCCTGTACGCCACCGGCAGCGCCGCCGAACGGCGTGCCGTACTACTGGCCCTCGGCCACCTCGACCAGCTGCGCGACGGCTCCGCCGTGGACCTGGTGGAGGACGCGCTGCGGGCCAACGACACCCGCCTGGTCGCCGCCGCCGTCGGCCCCTACGCCGCGGCCCATCTGCCCGCGCACGCCTGGCGGCACGCGGTGCTCAAGTGCCTGTTCACCGGAGTGCCGGTCAGTGCGGTGGCCGCCCTCACCGACCGCGCCCGCGGGGACACCGAACTGGCCCGCATGCTCACCGACTACGCCGCAGAACGCACCGCCGCCGGCCGCCCGGTCCCCGCCGACCTGCACCGCGTGCGCACCCTCACCGCCCCCGCCGAGGAGTCCTGATGCGCATCTTCGACCCGCACATCCACATGACCTCCCGCACGACGGACGACTACGAGGCGATGTACGCCGCCGGGGTCCGGGCGGTCGTGGAACCGTCGTTCTGGCTCGGCCAGCCCCGCACCTCGCCCGCCAGCTTCTTCGACTACTTCGACGGACTGCTCGGCTGGGAACCCTTCCGGGCTTCCCAGCACGGCATCGCCCACCACTGCACGATCGCCCTCAACCCCAAGGAGGCGAACGACCCGCGCTGCACCCCCGTCCTGGACGAGCTGCCCCGCTACCTCGTCAAGGACTCGGTCGTCGCCGTCGGCGAGATCGGCTACGACTCGATGACCCCGGCCGAGGACACCGCACTCGCCGCCCAGCTCCAACTGGCCGCCGACCACGGCCTGCCGGCCCTCGTGCACACCCCGCACCGGGACAAGTCCACCGGTCTGCACCGCACCCTCGACGTCCTGCGCGAGTCGCACCTCCCGCCGGACCACGTCGTCCTCGACCACCTCAACGAGACCACCGTCAAGGCCGCCGCCGACAGCGGCTGCTGGCTCGGCTTCTCCGTCTACCCCGACACCAAGATGGACGAGGACCGGATGGTCGCGATCATCCAGGAGCACGGCACGGACCGCGTCCTGGTCAACTCGGCCGCGGACTGGGGGAGGAGCGACCCCCTCAAGACCCGCAAGGTCGCCGACGCCCTGCTCGCCGCCGGGTTCTCCGCCGACGACGTCGACCGGGTCATGTGGCGCAACCCCGTCGCCTTCTACGGACTCAGCGGACGCCTCGACCTCACCGCCCCCGCCGCACCGCCGCCGCCCCTGCACGAGGGCAACTCCATCCTCCGCGGCGGCAGCTGACCCCGGCGCCCCGCCACCGCCGCCGCACCCGCCCAGCCCCTCACCCCCCACGGGCACCCCAGCCCCCAGCGACCGGAAGGGGACACCCGGCATGCGCTTCCGCCACCCGGACGGCTCGACCGTCCACCTCGCGTACTGCACCAACGTCCACCCCGCCGAAACCCTCGACGGCGTCCTGGCCCAGCTCCGCGACCACTGCGAACCCGTGCGCAAGCGCCTCGGCCGGGACCGTCTCGGCATCGGGCTGTGGCTCGCCCGAGCCGCCGCGCACACCCTGGACACGGACCCCGCCGCCCTCCGGGCCCTGCGCGCCGAACTCGACCGGCGCGGCCTCGAAGTCGTCACCCTCAACGGCTTCCCGTACGAGGGCTTCGGCGCGCAGGAGGTCAAGTACCGGGTGTACAAGCCGGACTGGACCGACCCGGAACGCCTCGCGCACACCACCACCCTGGCCCGCCTCCTCGCCGTCCTGCTCCCCGACGACGTCACCGAGGGCAGCATCTCCACCCTCCCGCTCGCCTGGCGCACTCCCTACGACGGGGACCCGGCCGCCGGGACCGCGGCCCGCACCGCGCTGACCACCCTCGCCGGACGGCTCGACGCCCTGGAGGACCTCACCGGCAAGAGCGTGCGCATCGGCCTCGAACCCGAACCCGGCTGCACCGTGGAAACCACCGCGGACGCCATCCGCCCGCTCACCGCACTCGACAGGCCCCGCATCGGCATCTGCGTCGACACCTGCCATCTCGCCACGTCCTTCGAGGACCCGGGCACCGCACTGGACGCCCTCACGGCGGCGGGTATCACCCTCGTCAAGGCCCAGCTCTCCGCCGCGCTGCACGCCGAGCACCCCGACCGGCCCGAAGTGCGCGCGGCACTCGCCGAGTTCGCCGAACCCCGCTTCCTCCACCAGACCCGCGCCCGCCCCCGGACCCCCTCGGCCGCCGCCCGCCCCGCCCCGCTCCTCGGCACGGACGACCTCGCCGAGGCCCTCAACGGCGCAGGCCTCCCCGACGACACCCCCTGGCGCTCCCACTTCCACGTCCCCCTGCACGCACCCCCCGCCCCGCCGCTCACCTCCACCCTCCCCGTGCTCCAGGACGTCCTCGCCCGCCTCGTCGCCGGACCCTCCGGCCACCCGCTCACCCGCCACCTGGAGGTGGAGACCTACACCTGGCAGGCGCTCCCGCCCGAGCTGCGCCCGCGCACCCGGGCCCAGCTGGCCGACGGCACCGCCGCCGAACTCACCCTCGTACGCGACCTCCTGACGGACCTCGGCCTGAAGGAACTCCCATGACCCGAGCACCCCGCCCGCACCCCGAGCCCCGGCCCGCCGCGGACCCCGCCGCACCTCCCTCCGCCGACCGGCCCACCCCCCTCCTCGTCCTGGACGTCGTCGGCCTCACCCCCCGCCTGCTGGACCACATGCCGCGCCTCGAACAGCTCGCCAGGTCGGGCTCCCGGGCGCCGCTGGGCACCGTCCTGCCCGCCGTCACCTGCGCCGCCCAGTCCACCTTCCTCACCGGCACCACCCCCGCCGAACACGGCATCGTCGGCAACGGCTGGTACTTCCGCGAACTCGGCGAGGTCCTGCTGTGGCGCCAGCACAACGGCCTCGTCCAGGGCGACAAGATCTGGGACGCCGCCCGCCGCGTCCACCCCGGCTACACCGTCGCCAACATCTGCTGGTGGTACGCCATGGGCGCGGACACCGACATCACCGTCACCCCACGCCCCGTCTACTACGCCGACGGCCGCAAGGAACCCGACTGCTACACCCGCCCCCCTTCCCTCCACGACGAACTCACCGCACGCCTCGGCACGTTCCCCCTCTTCCACTTCTGGGGGCCCGGCGCCGACATCGTCTCCTCGCAGTGGATCGTCGACGCGACCCGCCACATCCTGCGCACCTCCCACCCCGACCTGGCCCTGTGCTACCTCCCGCACCTCGACTACGACCTCCAGCGCTACGGCCCCGACGACCCCCGCTCCCACCGGGCGGCAGCCGACCTGGACGCGGCGCTGGCCCCCCTGCTCGACGACGCCCGAGCCGAGGGGCGCACCGTCGTCGCCCTCTCCGAGTACGGCATCACCCGGGTCTCCCGCGCCGTCGACATCAACCGCGCCCTGCGCCGTGCCGGCCTGATCGAGGTCCACACCCAGGACGGCATGGAGTACCTCGACCCCACGACCTCCCGCGCGTTCGCCGTCGCGGACCACCAGATCGCCCATGTCTACGTCCGCCGCCCGGAGGACCTGGAAGCCACCCGCGCCGCACTCGCCGGCCTGGACGGCATCGCCGAACTCCTCGACGACGAGGGCAAGAAGGCCCACGGACTCGACCACCCCCGCTCCGGCGAGCTGGTCGCCGTCGCCGCCCCGGACGCCTGGTTCACGTACTACTACTGGCTCGACGACGCCAGGGCCCCCGACTTCGCCCAGCTCGTCGAGATCCACCGCAAGCCCGGCTACGACCCCGTCGAGCTGTTCCTCGACCCGCTCGACCCCTACGTACGCCTCAAGGCGGCCAAGGCGGTCGCCCGGAAGAAACTCGGCATGCGCTACCGGATGGCCGTGGTCCCCCTGGACCCGTCACCCGTCCGCGGCAGCCACGGGCGCCTGCCCGCGAGCGACGACGACGGTCCGCTCATCCTCTGCTCCACCCCCCACGCGCTCACCGGCCGCACCGCGGCCACCGAAGTGAAGGCCCTGCTGCTCCGACTGGCGGGCCTGCACTGATTCCCACTGCCTCCACTGAAGCAGACGCCACTGACAATCCGCCCGCACCGGCCCCGGCCGGCCCTTCCACCGGAAACCCGAGGAGACCCCGTGAACCCGTCCACCAAGGCCAACGACCCCGAGCTGACCCGCAAGCTCTCCAGACGCAACATGCTCGGCGTCGCCGCGGGCACCACCGCGGCAGCCCTCCTGGGCCTGTCGGCCACCCCCGCGACAGCGGCGGCCACCCCGGCCGCCGACGCCCGCGGCAAGGGACGCGGCCGTCCCGTGCTGCCGCCCGGCCGCCTCGGTATCCAGCTCTACTCGCTGCGCGACAAGGTCGCCACCCTCGGCTTCGCCAAGGTCTTCGCCGAACTGGAGCTGTACGGCTACGACGAGGTCGAGTTCGCCGGCTACACCCAGGGCTCGGCGGGCCCCATCACCCTCGCCCAGCTGCGCGCCCTCACCAAGGACCACGGCCTGCGCGGCATCGGCAGCCACGTCGGCTACTACGACGACGGCAACCCGGGCGCGTACACCTTCGCCCAGAACCTGACCAAGGTCCTCGACGACGCCCAGGCCCTGGGCCTGCCGCACATCGGCACCGCCTCCGGCCCCTGGCGCTACGGCACCACCGTCGACGGCTGGAAGCGCTGCGCGGAGGACTTCAACAAATACGGCGAGGCGGCCCGCGCCCGCGGCATGAAGTTCTACCAGCACAACCACGCGGAGGAGTTCTCCTTCGCCACCGACAAGCCGAACGTCCGCCTCTACGACGTCCTCCTCGCCGAGACCGACCCCCGCCTGGTCCACCTCGAAATGGACATCTACTGGGCGTACGTGGCCCAGTTCCGCTTCTCCAGGAGGGCGGACGGCACCCCCGCCCCCTTCGACCCGCTCCGCTACGTCCTCAAGCAGCCGCACCGCTACCCGCTCTTCCACGTCAAGGACGGCGAGCACGACGCCGCGCAGCGCGACGGGTACCGGATGACCGACGTGGGCGACGGGGACATCGACTACAAGCGCTTCATCTCCGCGGTCAACCGCACCCACCAGGGCCGCGGCGGCCACCACTGGCAGGTGGAGCACGACCAGCCGGTCGACTCCTTCGCGTTCGCCCGCAAGTCCAGCGCCCACCTGCACTCCCTGCGCGAACGCGACTGCTGACACGACAGCCCCGCCGGCGAAGCCCCCTCCCGGCACCGAGCCGCCGGGGGCCTCACCCGCGGACCTACCCGATGCCCTGCCGGTCGGGCCGCAGCGCGAACTCCCGGTCGGCCGCCTCCGGCGCCGTGCGCTCCACCATCTCCACCAGGAGCGCACGGTGCCGCAGCAGCGGTGCGCACCGGTCCTCGTACCCCTCCTGCTCCTCGTGCCCCTCCTGCTGCCCGGCGGCGAGCAGCACCAGATCGTCCAGCCCGGCCATCAGCCGCCGCGACACCTGCGGATTGCCGTGCAGCACCGTGCGGATCTCGCTGAACCCCAGGTCCACCAGATCCCCCCAGGCCGGCACGGACTGCACGAACCGCACCGTGCCGTCCTTCTCCCGGTGGTGCAGCGCCCCCAGCGGAAGCGCGACCGCCACCGACAGGAACTGCACGATCCGGTCGATCGCCTGGACGGCCGTCGTCGGATCGTTCACGGCGGGCGACAGGGCCCGCAGCGCGATGTCCGACAACTGCCGCAGCCCGAACCCCAGATCCTGGTGGAACGTCCGCTCCACCCCCACCGACACGCTGTGCCGCAGCGCCTTGGCGGCGGGCGCGGGCCCTCCGTGCACCGCGATCACCGGCGTCCCCGGCACCACGAAGTCCCCGATCCGGGGGATCAGCCGCAGCACCACGCCCCGCCGCGCCGCCACCCGGACCAGCCGCGCGATGTGCACATCGCGCAGCACCCCGGCGCGCCCCTCGTAGGAGATCCGCGCGGTCTCCGCACCGAGCGACGCCCCCTCCTCCCACCCCCGCTCCTGCTTGCGCAGCACGGCGACTGCCTCCCGGCTGATCCGGTCCAGGACGTAGCCGACCCGCATCAGGCGCAGCGTGGAGTTCACATAGGCGATGAACAGCACCAGGCTCAGCGCCACCATGGCCATGGTCAGCGCGCTCTGCACCAGCGGCACCGAGGACACCAGCCGGGGGTCGGTCTCGCCCTCGTACCCGGCCAGGACCAGCAGCGACATCACGAAGGTCGCCAGGAAGACACTGAACGTGAGCTTGGTGATCCGGCTGCGGACGAAGATCCGCACCACCCGCGGCGTCAGCTGCCCGCTCGCCATCTGCACGGCCACCAGCGAGATGCTGAAGACCACACCGATGAAGGTCATCATGGCCGAGCTGACGGTGGTGATGATCGTCTTGGCGTCCTCGGCGATGCCGATCAGCTCGCCCAGCTCGTCGTACGACCCCCACTCCCGCAGCAGCGAGACGACCTCGGAGTCCACGAGCGCCGCGAGGAACCAGACCAGGACCGTCAGCGCGAGACCGAAGGCCGGCGCGAACCAGAACGTGTCCCTCAGGTGCTCCCGCAGCGGCGAAAGCGGCTTGGGCCTGCGATAACGCGAACCTTGTGGAGTGCTCACGCGGTGAGGGTAGGGCGCCACGAACCCCTAGGAGGGCAGCAGCCCGCCTCCCTCTCCGGTCGTACACGGAACGGCCCTCTGGGCTGACCCGTACGGCCCAACGGCCCGCGAGGATGGAAGAGCGAAGAGACATCCACCCCCTCGCGACCCTCCCCGGACCCCTCCCCACCCCTGGAGCCACCCCCATGAAGCCCGCCGTCCTCATCGCCGCCACCGGAACCGTCGCTGCCGCCGCCTTCCTCGGTGTGGTCGCCGTCCCCGCGGTCCACGACTGGTTCGACAGCCGCCACGAGGAGTCCGCCAGCTACGCCACCGGCACCGCCGCGAAGCAGGCCCGCGCCTCGGTGCCGCGCTGGCTGCCCGACACGGCGGAGGGCATCTCCTACGCGATGCGCACCACCGGCGGCGACCGCCTCCTCAAGGCGAGCCTCCCCGCCGCGTCCGCGCTCCCGCCCACCTGCAAGAAGATCGACACCAAGGCCGCCCCGGTCGCCCCCGCCCTCCAGGCCGACTGGTTCCCGGAGAACGCCCGCGACAAGGCCACCCACCGCTGCGACCTCTACTACTCGTACACGGACGGCGACACTCTGTACGCCTGGCAGCAGAACGACGACTGGATCAGCTCCAACAAGGCATCCGCAGGTCACTGACCTGCGGAATACGCAGGTGAAACCCACCCCGAACCCCTGGTATTGTTTTCCATGTCGGAACGGGCCAGCGCAAAACGGCCCCGCACGGCAGACACCTTGTCCGGGTGGCGGAATGGCAGACGCGCTAGCTTGAGGTGCTAGTGCCCTTTATCGGGCGTGGGGGTTCAAGTCCCCCCTCGGACACCACACGAAAGAGCCCCTTCCGGGGGCTTTTTTCGTTTTCGGGCCACCCTGTGCGGATGATTTCGCGGTGATCGGCAACTACCCTCGCTCGGGCCGCAGTTCGTGCCTTCGGGCCGGGCCGGCAGGAATGTGTACCCGATCCGCAGGAGCGCACATGAGCCAGGACCGTCCGACCGGAACCTCCGCGCTGACCGTGCCCGAGCATGTCTACGGATTTCCCGGGGTGGGGTTCGGCGGGTACGCGGCCGGGCTGCTCGCGCGGGAGGCCGGGGGTGCCGGGGGCGGCACGGTGCAGGTGAACTTCCGGCGCCCGGTACCGCTGGGGACACCGCTGGCCGTGCTGCCCGCGGGGGACGGCGGGTACGAAGCGGCGGCGGACGGGGCGGTGGTGCTCACGGCCCTGGCGCATCCGGACGTCGCCGTGCCGCCGGCCGTTCCGACCTGGGAACAGGCGCTCCGGGCCGTGAAGGAGCGGCCCCTGGCGGACGGCATCGGAGTGGGGCGCGACGACTGCTGGGGCTGTGGTGCCGACCGGGAGCCCGGTGCCGGGCTGCGGCAGGGCTTCGGGGCGTGGGACGAGGGGCGGATGGCGGTCGCCGCCTGGACGCCGGACCCCGCGCTGAACCCGGGCGAGCGGCACCTGTCCGCAGCGCAGCTGTGGGGTGCTCTCGACTGCCCCGGCGGCTGGGCCTGCCGGGTGTTCGCCCAGGCGCCCGTCGGGACGGTGACGGTCTCGCTCACCACCACCGTGACCAGGCCGGTCGTGCTGGGCGAGGACCACGTGACGTTCGGGTGGACGGTGTCGGCGTCGGGCCGCAAGTACCGGGCGGGCAGCGCGATCGTCACCCGCGACGGTGAGGTCTGCGCCCGCGCGGAGGCCCTCTGGCTCGCGCCGTCCCCGCTGCCCGGCGGCAGCCAGCGGCGCCCGGCGTAGCGGAGCCGTCAATACCGGGGGTACCTCGTAAGGAAGGCGTCATGGGGAGTCCGGGGCTCCGGAAAGCGTGGTGATCATGTGTTCGGGCCTCGCATCCGGGGCCTCGACCCACACCCGTACACAGGGAGTTCCCATGGACGTTTCCGTTTCCGCGCAGGCCGCCGGCGTACCGGCCCCCGCCGCCACCCGTCGTGCGCTCGTCTCGAAGCGGGCCGCGCTCTCCGTGGCCGCCGCGGCCGTCGTCGGCGGTGCGCTCTTCGTGCCGTCCGCCGTCGCCCAGCCCTCCGGTGCCGTGCAGGAGAGCGTCGTGGCCGGGTGCGGGGCCTGCTACCCCGACGTCATCTAGTCGGAGCGGACAACTGACGGGGGCCGGAGCGGGAGGGACCGGCGCGTGGCCGGCGGGCCGTGCGGCGGCCCCTCCGCTCCGGGCGGGGCGGGACCGGACAAGACGAAAGGCCGACCATGGACTGGTTCGGACGGTGCGTGCCCGACGCGGACGCACTTCTCTCCACGTACTGGCGGCGGACACCGGCCGTGCTGCGGCCGGCGGATCCGCCGGTGGACGTGTTCACCCGGGCGGACCTGGACGCCGTCCTCGACGCCGGGCTGCTGCGTGTCCCCTACCTCGGGCTCTACACCGCGCACGGGCAGATCCCCGACGAGCGGTTCTGCCCGCGGCGGGTGGTCACCGGGCGCCCGATGGACGGGTACGTCGACGGCCGGGCGGTCCGGGACCTCGTGCGCGACGAGCGGGCGACGCTGCAACTGCGGTACATCAACCAGTGGCAGCCCCGGGTCCGCGCGCTGACCGAGGACGTCGCCGCACGGCTCGGACGGCTCGTCGAGGCCTTCTACTTCCTCTCGCAGCCGGGGCGGCGCGGACCCGTGCACCGCGACGACGGGGACCTGCTCGCCCTCCAGCTCGGCGGCGCCAAGCACTGGCAGGTGTACCCGGGCCCGGCCGACGGCCACTGGGAGCCGGTGCGGGCGGACGAGCCGGGGCCCGTGGTGCTCGACACCGTGTTGCGCACCGGTGAAGTGCTGTACGTGCCAAGGGGGTTCGCGCACACGGCCGCCGCGGTGGGCGACGAGCCGTCCGCGCACCTCACCGTGGTCGTGCGGGAGGCGGGCACCGACCATCTCCGGGAGCGGCTGATGGAGCGGATCGTCGAGGGGCTCGCGCTGCCGGGCAGGCCGCTCGACGACGACGCCCTGCACGCCACGGCGGCCCGGCTCCTCGGACACCTCAGGGAGCGCATCGCCGCCATCGATCCCGGGGAGCTGGTGGAAAGTGCCCGGCCGCACGCCTTCAGCAGCCGTTCCACCGCCTGAGAGCGCCCCCGAGCGTGCCCGCTCAACAGATCCGCAGCGGAGACCGAGAGCCCCGGACACCGAGGGCCCAAGAGATGAGTGGTACCACCATGGACCTGCTCGCACGACTGGTGCGCGACGAGGAGACCTTCTACGCGGAGCAGTGGCGCAGGGCGCCCGGTGTGCTGCGCCCCGACCACCCGCCGCTCGACGTCCTGACCGTCGCCGAGCTGGACCGCCTCCTGGACGCCGGACTGCTCACCGCCCCGTACGCCCAGCTCGTCCACGAGGACGGCACCGTACCGGCCGCACGGTTCTGCACCCCGCGCGTCGTCCTCGGCGAGATCGCCGACGGGTACGTGGACCCGGTGGCCGTGCGCCGGCTGATCCGCACCGAGCGGGCCACGCTGCTGCTGCGGTACGTCGACCAGTGGCACGCGGGGGTGCGCGCGTTCACCGACGGGCTCGCGGAACGGTTCGGCCGGCAGGTGGAGGCGTTCTGCTTCCTCACCCCGCCCGGCAGCCGGGGGCGGCCCGTGCACCGCGACGACGCCGACGTCTTCGCCGTACAGCTGCACGGCGCCAAGCGCTGGCGGGTGTACGGGGGCCCGGCCGACGGCAACTGGCAGCCGGAGCGGGAGGACGGCGACCCGGGCCCGCCGCTGCTGGACGCGGTGCTGCGGGAGGGCGAGGTGCTGTACGTGCCGCGCGGGTTCGCCCACGCGGCGACCGCGGAGGGCGAGGGGCCCTCGGTGCATCTGTCGCTCACCGTGCGGGAGGCCGGGACCGCCCAGCTGTACGCGCTGACCCGGGCGCTGCTCGTGGGGGAGGGCGCCGGGCTGCCCGCCCGGCCCAACAGCGAGGAGGAACTGCTCGCCACGGCGGCCGGTCTCCTCGACGCCTTCGCCCGGACGCTCGACGAGCTGACCGCCGAGGAGCTGGTGGAGCTGGCCAGGGACGTGATGCGGACCCGGCGGGAGGCACCGGAACGCGGGGACACCCTCGGTGAGCTGCTGCGGGGGGCCTGGGGGACCGCGGAGGCGGCCAAGTAAGGTGAGCCTTATCCGGTGATGCCGTACGTCGCCGACTCTCCGATGTGAGCCGCTGGAGGCCCTCCCATGCCGCTGACCGCCCCGCCCGCCGGGACGACCCGCAGGCCGCCCCGCATCGCCCGGCCGCAGCCCGTGGAACGGGCGGACAGTGCCCGGGTGGCCGCCGCCGCGACCGAGGGGGACTTCTGGGGGGCGGTGCGGCGGGCCGGCGGCGGTCCGCTCGTCGAACCGGATCCGCACGGGGACCCGGCGTACCGCGTGGTGACCTTCCTGTGGCGGGGGAGCGCGGCCACCCGTGCCGTGCTCGTCATGCCGAACAAGGTCGTCGACCCCCGCGACCTGGACCGCAACCTGATGGAGCGGGTACCGGACACGGACATCTGGCACTGGTCGGTACGGATGCGGGCCGACTGGCGGGCCACATACGGATTCTGCGTGGACGAGGGCGGCGGCCCGGCGGCGGGGACGGCCGGGTACTGGGCGTGGCTGCGCGGGCGGCAGGTGGCCGACCCGCTCAACCCGCGGAGCCTGGCGAGGCGTTGGGGCGGTGAGCCGGTGTCGTACGTCGAACTCCCCGAGGCTCCCGCCGGTGCGGAGTGGCGGCGCCGGGAGGGCGTGCCGCGCGGCACCGTCGGCGCGCACACCGTACAGAGCGAACTGCTCGGCAACGAGCGGCAGGTGCATGTGTACGAGCCGCCGGGCGGCGGACGTGACCTGCCCGTCCTGGTGCTGATGGACGGGGAGATGTGGCAGCCGGCGCTGGAGGTGGCCGACCTGCTCGACAACCTGATCGCCGACGGGCGGATTCCGCCGCTGGTCGCGCTGCTGCCCGAGTCGCTCGGCCCGGACGTCCGGTGGGCCGAACTCGCCTGCAACGAGAGGTTCGTCGGGTTCCTGGAGCGGGAGCTGCTGCCCTGGGCCGCGGAGCGGCACTCGCTGAGCGACGATCCGGCGCGGACCGTGGTCGCGGGGCAGAGCCTGGGCGGGCTGACCGCCGCCTATGCCGCGGTGCACGCGCCGCACCGGTTCGGTCGCGTACTCGCACAGTCGGGCTCTTTCTGGTGGCCGGACGGCCCGGACCTGGCGAGTTCGGAGTGGCTGACCGGGCGGATCGAGGCCACGGAGCGGCTGCCCGTGCGGTTCTGGCTGTCGGTGGGGGAGCAGGAGTGGGTGGCGCTGCCGGCCGCCCGCAGGCTGCGGGACACGCTGGTGGCCAAGGGGTACGCGGACGCCGCCTACCGTGAGTACAACGGCGGCCACGACTATCTGTGCTGGCGTACCGAACTGGCGGACGGGCTGGTGGAGTTGCTCGGTACGGACGGCGGCGGCGCGGCGTAGTCGAACACCCGGTTCCGCCGTCGTCGGCCACCCTGGCACGGCACTTAGCATCGGTGCGTTTGTTCCGATCTTCGTGACGTCGCGGGAAGCGGCAAGGGGGCGACCTTGGCTGACGGTGCGCGCAAGCGCCGGACCGTCCTGGGCGGGCTGCTCGCCGGGGCGGTGCTGGCGACCGGGTTGGGTGCCTGTGCCGTGAACGGCGGTCCGTTCCGGGAGAGTTACTGCTGGGGTGCCTGGCAGGAGGACAGCGGGCCGTCGTTCCTCGGGGACGAGGCGCTCGGGGAGTCCGGCTCCCGTCGGCGCGAGAGCTCCCAGTCGCCAGCGCCCTCGGCCGGGCGCCCGGGGGCGACCTGCACGGTGGGGGTGACCTCGACGGGCATGGGCCGGCCGACGACGTACGACGCGAAGGTGGTCGTCGACTACGGGCCGCTTCCGGAGGCGGTGGAAGAACGCCGCGCGTGGCTGGCGGCGAACCTGCACGGTTCGAAGTCGCCGCTGCCGGACGGACTCGACGGAGTGGTCTCCGTCAGCGGAGCGTTCCTCGTACTGCCGAAGGCGTGTGACGTGAAGGGGCGGCCGTCGGTGGTGACGCTCAGCAGCGTCCGGGCCGACGGCACGCCGGGGAAATGGACGGCGGGGACCAGGATCGGCACGTACGAGCACGTCACCCGGATGCTGCTGGACGTGGCCAACACGGGCATGGGCAGTGCCGGATGTGCCCCCGAACGACCGCTGCGCACCGCGTCGCCGCACGTCGTCGTCGCCCACGAGGATGATCTCCGGGACCTGCCGTTCTGCCGGATCCCCGGCGTGGGCTTCGGCTCCGAGGGCTCCTGGATCGGCGTCTACTCCCAGCAGTGGATCGGCGCGGTCACTCCGCGACTGCAGTCCTGCTCGGTGATGTGGAAGATCCCCGGAGCGCGGGACGAGTCCACCGCGCAGTACGTCATGGCCGGCTCCCCGCGTACGGCCGCGCTCTTCGAAGGCCTCCCTGAGGGCATCCCCGAGGGCCTGACCCACGTCACCTGCCAGGGGAGGCGGACGGTCTTCTACGGGCACGCGCAGGGAAGCCTCGTGCCCGGAAAGGCCGCCGTCGAGCGGTCGTTCACGAACTTCGTCAGGTCGGTGGGCAACCGCATCGGGTGCGGGAACGGGGTGCGGGCATGACGACGGACGACAAGGGCACGACGACGGACGAGAAGGGCATGGCGACGGACGACAGGAAGGAAACCGGGAGCGGCACCAAGAACCCGGCGGCCCGCCCCTCGGCACTCCGGCGCCTCGTCCCCACGCGCACCGCGCTCCGCCCCCTACGCCCCACCCGCACCGCCGTCACCGGCACCGCCCTCGTTCTGGCAGGCGCCCTGCTCGGGGCCGGGACGGTGGCCTGGCGGACGGATACGCTCCCGCTGCTGAAACCCGCCCCGTGCTGGAACTCGCTCAGTGACACCACCCTCGATGCCATGTTCCGCGACCTCACCCTGAAGGTCGACGAACAGGCCCTGGAGAGCGACCGGCCCCTCGGGGCGCGCGCGTTCGCCCAGTGCCGTATCACCAGTCATCGCCGCGAGTCAGGCCGTGTGCTGACGCGGACGGTCGTACGGGTGCACACCCTCGACGGCATGGACGGTGACGAGAGCTCCCGCTGGCCGGACGAGTACCTGTCGAGCCACATGGTCGCGCTGGGCGGAGACCTGCCGGGCCTGGCGTCCCCCACCCGGGGGTGGCTGGCCCTCCCGCAGAGCTGCGAGGGCGCCGGATCGCACGCGATCACAGTCGTCGACGTGGCGGTGGGCGAGCAGGTCCCCGACCAGCGGAGCCCCTACGATCTGCAGGACCGGGACGCCGTGACCCGGGTGCTCGTGGACGCGGCCAACGGGGCCGTCCGTGCGCTCGGTTGCTCCGGCGTCTACCGGGCGCCGGAGCGGTTGCCGGCCGTGCCGGAGTGGCGGCCGGCGGTGCCGGACGCCTTCTGCGGGGTGCGGGGCCTCGGACTGCCCGGAAGGTACCGGCAGGAGCTGGAGCTGACCCGGGTCGGCGGCGCGGGCGGGGCGGCCCGGACCTGCGACGCGGGGTCCACGGGCAGTGCGAAGGCACGGATGTCGACGGTCGTGGCCCCGGAACTCGCGGAGGCCCTGTCGTACCAGATCCGCCGCGGTGGCGTCCGCGTCGAGGGCACCAAGGGGCACGGGGCGCTCGGACCGGCGCAGGGGATGTACGTCGTGCCGTGCCAGACGGGCGACGTGGTGATGCGGGTGGACGTGCCGTCCGGCGAACCGCTCGGCGGCAGAGGGGATTTCGTCCGCGAACTGTTCCCCGCGTACGTCGAGGCCGAGGCGGCCCGGCTCGGCTGCGGCCCCGAGAAGGTGCGTACCCCGGCGGCCCGGCCAGGCGCGTACTGATGCCGAAGGGGCCGCCCGGCCGGGCGGCCCCTTCGCGCCGGGGAGGCGAATCCCGCACGTACTAGGCGGGTGCCTCCTGCAAGTACGCCACACAGCTCCCGTGCGTCGCGGGGCCGTGGACCCGCTCCCAGCCCTGTGGCGGGTCGCGGAAGACCGGCCACAGGGAGTGCGCGCCCTGCGCGTTGCGCAGCACCAGGTGGGTGGCCTCCGCGGCGGCGTCCGGTTCCGGGGCGTCGAAAGGCGAAGCCGTCGTCATCGGCTGTCCAGCTCCTTCAGTCGGGCGGCGAGCACCGCACAGATCTCGTCCAGCGGGCCCGGCTGCGTCAACTCCGGGTGCAGACAGTCGAGATCGAGGTTGTCCAGGGTGCCGCCGATGTACGGCGCCCAGGCGTCCGGGGTTAGCCAGTCCTCCGGACGCGGGGCGGCGGCCGTGAAGAACAGCACGTCGCCGTCGAACGCACGGTGCTCGTGCGCCCGCATCAGCCGCGCGTTGTTCACCACGATGTCGACCACCGCCGAGAGCGTGCGGTCGGGCAGCCCGGCCAGCGCGCTGCCCTCCCGGTGCAGGGTCGCCAGCACGTCCTCGCGGGTCAGCTCGTCCGTGCGGTCGTAGCCCGCCATGCGCAGCAGCGCGGTGAGCGCGTCCGCCTCCGCCGGGATCGCCGAGTCCCGCCACTGGTCGGACGGGTAGGCGTCCAGCATGGCCAGCAGCTCGACGTCCTCGCCAGCCTCCCGCAGCCGTACGGCGACCGTGTGCGCGAGCACCCCGCCGACCGACCAGCCCAGCAGCCGGTACGGGCCGTGCGGACGCACCGTGCGCATCGCCTCGATGTACTCGGCGGCCATCTCCTCCATGGTGGCGGGGAGCACGGTGCCCTCCTCGCCGGGCAGACCACGGGCCTGGAGGCCGTACAGCGGCTGGTCGGGGGAGAGGCGCGAGAGCAGCCCCGAGTAGCACCAGCTGATGCCGCCCGCCGGGTGGAAGGCGAACAGCGGGGTGCGGTCGCCGCCCGCGCGCAGCGGGAGCAGCAGGTCCAGCGCGTGGTCGGCGGCGTCGCCGCCGTCCAGCCGGGCGGCGAGGGTGGCCGGCGTCTGGGCCTGGAACAGGGTGCCGATGGTCAGCTCCGCGCCGAGCGTGTCGCGCACCCGGGCGACCAGGCGGGCCGCCAGCAGCGAGGTGCCGCCGAGGTCGAAGAACGCGTCGTCGACGCCCACCCGGTCCACCCCGAGGATGTCGGCGAAGAGCCGGCTCAGGGTCTCCTCGCGGTGCCCGGACGGGGCCCGGCCGGTGTCGGCGGTGCCGGTGAACGCCGGGGCGGGCAGCGCGCGGCGGTCCAGCTTGCCGTTGGGGCTGAGCGGCAGCTCGTCGAGGACCACGATCACGCCCGGCACCATGTGCTCCGGCAGGGCGCGGGCGAGCCGGGTGCGCAGGGCCTCCGGGTCGGGGGCCGGGCCGTCCGGTGCGGGGGTGGCGTACCCGACGAGCCGCTGGTCGCCCGGCCGGTCCTCGCGGACCAGCACGCCGACCGCGCCCACCGTCGGATCCTGCGCCAGCTCGGCCTCGATCTCGCCGAGTTCGATGCGCTGGCCGCGCAGCTTGACCTGGTGGTCGGTGCGGCCCAGGTACTCGACCTCGCCGTCCTCCGTCCACCGTGCCAGGTCGCCGGTGCGGTACATGCGGGTGCCGGGCGCACCGTACGGGTCGGCGACGAAGCGGGCCGCGTCGAGGGCGGGGCGGCCGAGGTAGCCGTCCGCCAGCTGCGCCCCGGCCAGGAAGAGTTCGCCGGGAACGCCGGGCGGGCACGGCTGGAGCGCGGCGTCCAGGACGTACAGCCGGGTGTTGTGGACCGGGCGGCCGATGGGCACCGGGCCGGAGGCGGAGGCCGAGGTGTCGCACGGGTGGTACGTGACGTCGACGGCCGCCTCCGTGGGGCCGTACAGGTTGTGCAGCGGCACGCCCGCGCCGAGCACCCGGCCGAACTCGCGGACCGTCTCGCGGGGCAGCGCCTCGCCGCTGCAGAAGACGTGGCGCAGCCCGGTGCAGGACGCGGCGGCGGGCTCGGCCAGGAACACCTGGAGCATCGAGGGCACGAAGTGGCAGACGGTGACGCCCTGTTCGCGCACGACCCGGGCCAGGTACGCGGGGTCCTTGTGGCCGCCCGGCTCGGCGACCACGAGCACCGCGCCCTCCCGGAACGCCCAGAAGAACTCCCAGACGGACACGTCGAACCCGGACGGGGTCTTCTGCAGCACCCGGTCGGCGGACGTCAGCGGGTACTGCGCCTGCATCCAGCGCAGCCGGTTGTCGATCGCCGCGTGCGGCACCACGACGCCCTTGGGGCGGCCCGTCGAGCCCGAGGTGTAGATGACGTAGGCGGGGTGCTCCGGGGTGAGCGCGGGAGCCGGGCTGCCGGTGGGGTACGCGGAGGTGTCCAGCCGGTCCAGGGCGACCAGCGGGACGCCGGAGGCCGGGACCCGGTCGGCGCGGTCGGCCAGCACGCAGGCCGGTTCGGCGTCGGCCAGCATGTACGCGAGTCGGTCGGCCGGATAGTCGGGGTCCAGCGGCAGATAGGCGCCGCCCGCCTTGAGCACCGCGAGCAGGGCCACGACCAGGTCGACGGAGCGCGGCACGGCGACCGCCGCGACCGTGCCGGGCCGTACGCCCAGTTCGACGAGGTGGTGGGCGAGCCGGTTCGCCCGCGCGTCGAGTTCCGCGTACGTCAGGCGCAGTTCGCCGTGGAGCAGTGCGGTGGCGTCCGGGGTGCGGGCCGCCTGCTCCTCGAACGGGGCGATCAGGGTGGTGACCGGAGCCTCGTGCCCGGTCGCGTTGAACTTGTCCAGGACCAGGGCGAGTTCCGCCTCGCGGGCGATGGTGTGCGCCGCCAGCGGGGTGTGCGGCCCGGCGTGGGCCACCTGCTCCAGGAGCTCCAGGAAGCGGGACTGGTGCCGCAGGAGCGCGGCGACGTCGTACAGGGCCGGGTTGCCGTCGTAGTCGATGCGCAGACCGCTGCCGTCGGTGCGGTCGTACACGTTGACCGTGAGGTCGTCGACCGGGCCCGCGGACAGGTTGCGGGCCTCGGTGCGGGCGCCCGCGAAGGTCAGCGCGTAGTCGAACGGCATCACGTTGACCAGCGGACCGACCAGCGACCGGCCCTCGCCGAGCAGCCCGAGGTCGCGGCGGATGTCCTCGTACCGGTAGCGCTGGTGGCGGCGGGCGGCCCGGATGCCGAGCACGACCTGCCGGGTCAGCTCGGCGAAGGTCGCCGAGGGGGTGACGGTGAGCCGCAGCGGCAGCACGTTCATCACCATGCCCGGCACGCGCAGCGCCACCGAGCCCATCCGGCCCATCATCGGCAGCCCGAGCACGACCTCCTCGCTGTGGGTGGCCCGCGACAGGTACAGCGCCTGGGCCGCGATCAGCACCTCGGGCCAGGTCGCCCTGATCGACGACGCCAGCTCGCGCAACTGGTCGGTGGCGGTCGGCGAGAGGTGCGCGGTGCGGCGGTGGAAGGTGCGGGAGGGCAGCGCGGTGCGCCCGGCCAGGTTCGGCGCCTCGGGGCGGTCGGCGAACGCCCCGTCCCAGAACCGGCGGTCCTTGTCGTACGTCTCGGAGACCCGGTACCCGGCGTCCTCCTCGACCAGGTCCGCCAGCCGTCCGAACGGGCTCGGCGAAGGGCTCTCGCCCGCGGCGAGCGCCGTGTACACCTCGGCGGTGCGGCGGGCCAGCAGCGAGTACCCGAAGCCGTCCATCACCACGTGGTGCACCCGCTGGTACCAGAGCCACCGCTCGTCGCCCACCCGGAACAGCGCGTGCGCGAACAGCGGGCCGGTGGCCAGGTCGAACGGGGTGGCCAGATCGGCGTGCATCCAGTCGGTGGCCTCCCCGTAGGGGTTGGCCGAGCCGCGCAGATCCGCGACGTGCAGCGGTAGTCGGAGATCCTCGATGCCCAACTGGAGCGGCCCGCCTGCCGCTTCGACGATCCGTACGCGCAACGCGTCGGCTTCGTCGACGACCTGACGGAGCGTCCGGGCGAACAGCTCCGGGTCGATCGGCCCGTGCACCTCCAGGCACTCGGCGGTGTTCTGCGCCGGGCTGCCGGGGTCCAGGGCCTGGGCGAACCACATGCCGGTCTGGGCCGCCGTCAGCGGCAGGGGCCGGGGGGCGGCCGGGGCGGTCGCTGCCGGGTCCGTCATGAGGCAGCCCCCAGCAGCGGTGCCCAGGCCTCGATGGCGGGCTGCTCCGCCAGGTCGACGAAGGAGGCGGTGGTGCCGTGGTCGCGGCGCCACCGCTCCAGGAGCGCCATGATCCGCATCGAGTCGAGGCCGTAGTCGACCAGGTTCTCGTCGACGGGTATGTCCTCGGGGTCCTCGCCCAGGACGTCGGCGACGTCGGCGCGGATCAGCTCGACGGTCAGGGGGGTGGCGGTGTTGTCCGGCATGTCCTCAGATCCCCTTCAGGACGGAGTCGGTGGTGGTGACGACCGCGCACCGGCCGGCCGCGTACTTCAGCGCCATGTCGTGGTCCGCACGGGAGAAGTCGGCCACCGCGTCGGCGACGACGAACGCCTGCACGTCGCGCATCCACGCGTCGCACGCCGTCATCAGTACCCCGATGTGCGCGTACACACCGACGATCACGATCTGGTCGCGGCCCGCGTCGCGCATCCGCTGCTCCAGATCGGTGCGGACGTACGCGCTGTACTTCCACTTGGTGATGACGGTGTCGCCGGGCTCCGGGGCGACCGGGCCCGCGATGGCCTTCGCGTGCTCGTCGTCCGGCAGGCCGGGGCCCCAGAAGTCCTGCTGGAGTCCGCGCTCGGCGGGCGACTGGCCGCCGGGCTGGGCGGAGTACAGGACCGGGATGCCCGCGGCGCGGGCGGCCTTCGCCAGCTCGCCCACGTTGGCGAGGAGTTCGTCGGTCGGCGAGGTGCCTTCGGTGTACGCCGTCAGGAAGTGGTTCTGCAGGTCGTGGACGAGCAGCACGGCCCGCTGCGGGTCGACGGTCCAGCCCACCCGGTTCTCGGGCAGCTCGTCGGGGGTGGGCATGGCGTACGGGGCGACGGCGGGGAGGGCCATGGCTGGGGGCCTTTCGTAGAGCGGGGGTGGTGCGTGGTCGTGCGGGGGAGGTACGGGGGCGGAGGGACCGGTCCTCAGGTACGGAGGCGAGGGGTCAGGGCCCGCGGTGCGGCCGGCGGCGCGCAGGCGGAGGCTCAGTCCTCCGGCGCGGCGGCGATCGACCGCTGGTCCTTCTTGCTGATCTTGCCGATGCCGGTCTGCGGGAACCGGGTCACGAACTCGACCCGGTCGGGGACCTTGTACGCGGCGAGGCCCCGCTCCCGTACGAACTTCTTCACGGCGACGGCCTTCAGCGGTTCGGCGCCGGCGCGCAGGATCACGTACGCGAGGGTCCGTTCGCCCAGGTACTCGTCGGGGACGGCGACCAGCGAGACGTCGTGCACCGAGGGGTGGCCGAGGATGATGTTCTCGATCTCCTCGGGGGCGATCTTCTCGCCGCCCCGGTTGATCTGGTCCTTGGCCCGGCCCTCGACGACGAGGTGTCCGGAGGGGGTGCGCCGCACGATGTCGCCGGTGCGGTAGAAGCCGTCGGCGGTGAAGGAGCGGGCGTTGTGCTCGGGCGCCCGCCAGTAGCCGCGGATGGTGTACGGGCCGCGGGTCAGCAGGTGGCCCGACTCGCCCTCGGGGACGTCCACGTCCGCGTCGTCGACGATGCGGATCTCGTCGGCGGCGGAGATCGGGCGGCCCTGGGTGGTGACGACGGTCTCCGGATCGTCGTCCAGCCGCGTGTAGTTGACGAGGCCCTCGGCCATGCCGAAGACCTGCTGGAGGGTGCAGCCGAGCGCCGGGCCGACCCGGCGGGCCGCCGCCTCGCTGAACTTCGCGCCGCCCACCAGCAGGACCTCCAGGCTGGAGAGGTCGTAGGAGGTGGTGGAGCCGGACTCCGTCCACACCAGGGCCAGCGGCGGGACCACCCCGGTGATCGTGACGCGCTCGCGCTCGATCAGCGGGAACGCGGTGTCCGGGTCGGGCTGCGGGCACATCACCACCCGGCCGCCCGCGTACAGGACGCCCAGCGAACCGGGGGAGGAGAGCGGGAAGTTGTGCGCTGCGGGCAGGACGACCAGGTACACCGAGTCGGCGCTCACCCCGCACAGCTCGTTGGAGCCCCACAGGGAGTAGATGTAGTCGTCGTGGGTGCGCGGGATCAGCTTGGGCACGCCCGTGCTGCCGCCGGAGAGCTGGAGGAAGGCCAGGTCCGAGGGGGCCGGTCCGGCCAGCTCCCGTGCGGGCAGCGGCACGTCGGACAGGGCGGTGTGCTCGCCCGGCTCGCCGACGACGAAGACGTGGCGCAGCGTGGGAACCGCGGCGCGGACCTTGCTGGCCAGTTCGCGGTGATCGCAGCCGGCCGCCCGGTCGGGGACTATGTAGGCGACCGCCTCGGTGAACTCGCAGAAGTAGTGGATCTCCGTCTCGCGGTGCGCGGGCAGCGCGAACACCGGGAGGGCGCCGATGCGGAAGAGGGCGAAGATCACCTCGAAGAACTCGGCCACGTTGGGCAGCTGGACGACCACCCGGTCGCCCTTGGCGATGCCCCGGGCGGCGAATCCGGCGGCCAGTTCGCTCGCACGCGTGTCGAGTTCGGCGTACGTCCAGTGCCGGTCGCCGTCGGATATCGCGGTCCGGTCGGGGTGGGCCTCGGCGCGGGAACGGAGCATCCCGCCGAAGGTTTCGCCGTTCCAGTAGCCGGCGGCGCGGTACTGGGCGGCCGGTGGGCCGGCCGAACGGTCCCGCTGGGCAGGCTACTTGGCCGCCATGGCCTTCTGGATGTCGTCGAGGACCGAGACCGCGGCCTGGGCGCCGCCGAGGCTGGTCCACTTGGAGCCGTCGATCTCGGTGACGTGCTTCTCCTTGACGGCGGTCAGCTGCTGATAGGCGGGCTTGGCCTTCAGCTCGGAGAACAGCTTGGCGTCCTTGCCCTCGGAGGTCAGCGTGCCGATGAACAGCCAGTCGGCGTCGATCTGCTTGAGGTCCTCGTCGCTGAGCGGCGTCGAGTGGCCCTGGCCCTTCTCGTTCTGGATGCCGGGGCGCTTGAAGCCGAGTTCGGCCATCACGTCCGAGATGAACACGCCCTGCTGCATGACCGCGGTGCCCTTGGCGGAGTAACGGGCCACCGACACGTTCTTGCCCGCGTTCGCGCCCAGCGCCTTCTTCACCTCGGCCAGCTTGGTGTCGTACCCCTTGAGGAACTCGGCGGCCTCGTTGGACTTGCCGAGGACCTTGCCGGACAGCTCGAAGGACTTCTTCCAGTCCTTCTTCTTGTCGATGGTGACGACGGTGGGGGCGATCTTCTGGAGCTGTGCGAGGACCTGCTTGTCGGCGAGCTGGCCGGCCAGGATGACGTCCGGCTTGGCCTGGAGGACCTTCTCCACGTCCGGGCCCGTGACGGCGCCCACCACCGGTATGCCCTGGGCCTGGTCGGCGAGGTAGCCGGGGGCGCCCTTCTGGCCGCGGCCCGCGGACAGGCCGACCGGCTTGACCTTCAGGGCGAGCGCGGAGTCCAGGTCCATCTCGCTGAGGACGACCACGTTCTTCGGGGCCGCCGGCACCTCGACCGTGGCGCCGGTCGCGTCCGTGACGCTGACCTTCTGCGCGTTCTTGGCCTGGCCCGCGGCGCCCTTGTCCTTGGAGCCGGAGTCGTCCGAACCGCAGGCGGAGAGCGTCAGCGCGGAGGCGAGGGTGAGGGCTGCCACCGCGGTCAGCCGGGCGCGCGGGGTGAGGTTCGAGGACATGTCCGTGATCTCCATGCTGGTGAGGCGATGTGATGCCCGGCCAGGAACCGGACATACGGGGGTGACTCGCCCCGAGTCGGTGCATCACGAACCCGTCCCGCGGCAGCAGGGAGTTCGCGGCGCCCCGACCAGGGGTTCCACGTCGTGGTTAGGTTAGGCTAACTTCATGTTGGTTGCGCAAGAGGGGCGGGTCCGGGAGTCCGGATCCGAACCCCCCATACCGGGCTCGGCGAGGCTGCATCGCCCCACGCTCCTGGCGGCTGCCGCCCTCGTCCTGCTTCTGCTGGCACTGTGCGTGCTGTCCCTGCTGATCGGCTCCGGCTCGAATCCGATGGCGCGCGCCTGGGGCTTCCTCACCGGGGACCCGGCGGCCCGCGCCGACGCGCAGATCCGGCTGGCCGTCATGGACGTACGGCTGCCGCGCACGCTCGCCGGACTCCTCGTCGGCATCGCGCTCGGCGCGGCCGGCTGCCTCCTCCAGGCCGTCACGCGCAACCCGCTCGCCGAGACCGGACTGCTCGGCGTCAACTCCGGTGCCGCGCTCGGCGTAGTGATAGGACTCACGTACTTCGGCGTGACCTCGGCGTACGGAGTGCTGGTCTGGGCCCTGGTGGGCGGCATGGCGGCGAGTTCGGTCGTGCTGCTGCTCGCCGCCTCCGGGCGGGCCGCCGGGTCGCCGCTGCGGCTGGTGCTCGCGGGCTCCGCGCTCGGCGCCACCTTCCACGGCGCCACCTCGTACGTACTGCTCGGCACCCAGTCCACCTTCGACACCTATCGCTACTGGACGATCGGTTCGCTCGCGAACATCGAGACCAAGGACACCTACCCGCTGATCCCGCTCGTCGTGATCGGCCTGGTGATCGCCTTCTGCTGCGTACGCCCGCTGTCCGCGCTGGCCCTCGGCGACGACAGCGCGCGCTCGCTCGGCCACCACCCCGGCCGGATCCGGCTGATCGTGGCGGTCGCCGTGACGCTGCTCGCCGGGGCCGCGGTGGCGCTCGCCGGGCCGATCGCGTTCCTCGGCCTGCTCGCCCCGTACGCGGCACGCGCCGTCACCGGGCCGCGGATGGCGGGGCAGTTGGTGCTGTCCGGGCTGTTCGGCGCGGTCGCGATGATCGCCGCGGACCTGCTGGCCCGGGTGGTCATCCGGCCCTGGGAGACCCCGGTGAGCGTGCTGCTGGCCTTCATCGGCGGCCCGCTGCTGATCTGGATCGCCCGTTCGCGGCGCATGTCCACGGCGGGAGCGAGCGCATGACGGCGGACCGGACCCACCCGACGCCCGACCCCCGCCGCCCGGCGAAGGACGGAACGGGCCCGAAGGCGGGGGACGCGGCCACGGCCGCCCGGCCGGGTGCCCTCCACGTCACCCCGCCCGACTCCACCCCCGTACGCCTGGGCACCCTCTCCTGGCTCTTCCCCTACCGCAGCGCGCTCGCCGCGGCCGGCCTGGCGGTGCTGATCGGCGTGATCGTGTCGCTCGCCGCGTTCGCCAGCTCCACCGGAATGAGCCTCTCCGACACCGTCGCCGGACTCATCGGAACCGGGGACTCCGCGACCGTGATGCTCGTTCAGGAATTCCGGCTGCCGCGCATCGCGGTGGGCGTGATGGTCGGCGCCGCCCTCGGCATCGCGGGCTGCCTGACCCAGACACTGGCCGGCAACCGGCTCGCCACCCCCGACATCATCGGCGTCAACGACGGTGCCACCGCCGCCGTCGTCGCCTCCGTCGTCGGTTCCTCGACCGGCATGATCGGCGACTGGTGGCTGGGCCCGCTGGGCGCCGCGCTCGCCGCCATGGTGGTCGTCCTGTGCGCGGGCGGCGCGGGGCGCGGCGGCTACCGGATCCTCGTCGTCGGCATCGGCGTCTCCACCGTCATCGGCGCGGTCACCGACCTCGTCATGTCCCGGGAGAACGACAACACCGCCGGCGGGGTCTTCCTGTGGACCGTCGGCTCGCTCAACGGCCGTGACTGGGGCGTCGGTACGCCGCTGTCCTTCCTGCTCCTGGTCCTCGTGCCGCTCGCGCTGATCGCGGGCAGCCGGCTGCAACTGCTGCGCTTCGACGACGACATGGCCGCCACCCTGGGCGTCAACGTGCCCCGCGTCCGGGCCTTCGCGCTCGCCATGGCGGTCGTGCTGGCCGGCATCGCGGTCGGCATCGGCGGCCCGATCGCGTTCGTCGCGCTCGCCGCACCCGTCCTGGCCGCCCGGCTCAGCGGCCCCACCCGGGTCCCGGTCATCGGCTCCGCGCTGGTCGGCGCGGCCCTGGTCGCCGGTGCGGACGCCCTCGGCCGGGTGATCGCCCCGGTCGAGATCCCGGTCGGTGTCGTCACCAGCGTCCTCGGCGGCCCCTTCCTCCTGTGGGTCCTGTTCGGCAAGAAGCCCTCGGCGCAGCCCGCGGCGTCCGCGAAGTCCGCCGCGCCCTCCAAGCCCGCCTCCCCCTCCAAGTCCTCCCGGACCGGAAAGGCCTGATCCCGTGGAACTGACCGTAGCGGCGCTCACCGCCGGCTATCCCGACCACCCCGTCGTCGACGGCGTCGACCTCACCGTCCCCAGCGGGCAGGTCGTCGCGATCGTCGGCCCGAACGGCTGCGGGAAGTCGACCCTGCTGCGCGCCGTCGCCCGGCTGCACAAGCCGGAGTCGGGCACCGTGCACGCCGGGGACGCGGACGTGTGGCAGCTCACCCAGCGCAAGGCCGCCCACCGCATCGCGCTGCTCGCGCAGTCCCCGCAGGCCCCCGAGGCCGTCACCGTCGCCGGTCTCGTACGGTACGGACGCCACCCGCACCAGGGCCTGTTCCGGCAGTGGTCGCGCGAGGACGAGGCGGCGGTGCGGGCCGCGCTGGAGGCCACCGGCACCACCGCACTCGCCGAGCGCCGTCTCGACCAGCTCTCCGGCGGCCAGCGGCAGCGCTGCTGGCTGGCCATGGTGCTCGCCCAGGAGACCCCGATCGTCCTCCTCGACGAGCCGACCAGCGCCCTCGACCTCGGGCACGCCGTCGAAGTCCTCTCGCTGGTGCGGGAGGTGGCGGCGGCCGGCCGTACCGTCGTGATGGTCCTGCACGACCTGGCGAGCGCCGCCCGCTACGCGGACACCGTCGTCGCCATGAACCAGGGCCGCGTGGTCGCCCACGGCCCCGCCCGCGAAGTGGTCACCGCCGCCCTGGTCAAGGAGCTGTACGGGGTGGACGCCGACATCCTCCCGGCCCCCGGCGACGGCTCGCCGGTCGTGGTGCCGACGGCCCCGGCGCCCGTGCGGGAACCGGCCGCCAGCGTCGGCTGACGGCCGGGCGGCCCCGCCGCCCCGGCGCGCGTGCGCGAAGTCCTCCCGATCCGCGCACGACGCCGACCCCGGCCGTTACGCCCGGCGCGCGTGCGCGAAGTCCGCCGCCGTCCAGGCCAGGCCCACCGCCCCGTCCAGCATCGCCCGCTCGGCCACCGGGGTGGTGCCCGCGGCGGTGAACTCCGGCTGGTGCGGGCCGGCCGTACCGCTGCCGATGTCCAGCACCGGGTGGATCGAGGGCACCGCGTGCGACACATTGCCCATGTCGGTCGACGCGAACGGCCCGCGCACCTGCGGCTCGGGCCGTCCCAGCTCACGCGCGTTCGCCGACCACAGGGCGACCAGCCCGGGGTCGGAGCGGAACTCCAGATAGTCCGGCGAGGGCCGCACCAGGGCGGCCTCGCACCCGGTGGCCAGCGCGCCCGCCCGGAAGCAGTTCTCCACCCGCTCGCGCAGTTCGCCCAGTTCCACCGCCGACGGGGTGCGCAGCGCGTACGCGGCCCGCGCCCGCTCCGGGATCGCGTTCAGCGCGGTGCCCGCCTCGGTGGCGATGCCGTGCACCTTCCACTCCCCGGGCAACTGCTGCCGCAGCAGCCCCAGCGCCACCTGCGCCACGGTGAGCGCGTCGGCCGCGTTCCGCCCGTCCTGCGGGTTCATCGCCGCGTGCGCGGACCGGCCCGTGTACGTGACCTCCAGCGAGCCCATCGCGTACGACCGGAAATCCGCCAGCTCGAACGGACACGGGTGGATCATCATCGCCGCGTCCACCCCCGCGAAGGCCCCCGCCTCCAGCAGCAGCGCCTTGCCGGCCCCGCTCTCCTCCGCCGGGGTGCCCAGCACGCGCACCGTGAGCCCGAGCCGGTCGGCGTACGGGGCGAGGGCGAGCGCCGCGCCCACCCCGGCGGCGGCGATCAGATGGTGCCCGCACGCGTGCCCCATCCCGGGCAGCGCGTCGTACTCGCAGGTCAGCGCGACGGTGGTGGGGCCGGAGCCGACCGTCGCCTCGAAGGCGGTCGCCAGGCCGTGGGCGGGGGCCGTGACGGCGAACCCGTGGCCGCGCAGCACCTCCGCGCACCAGGCGGCGGCGCGGTGCTCCTCGAAGGCGGTCTCCGGGTGGGCGTGGATGCGGCGGCCGAGCGCGACGAGCTCCTCGGCGACCTCGCCGACCCGGGCCCGTATCGCGGCCTTCACCTCACTGATCTCCGTACGCTCCGACACCTGTTCCGTCCTCCTGGCCATGGCTTTCGCGCGGTTCCCGCCACCCTACGGGGCCCCGGCCGCGGGCCCGGGGGCCCCGGCGGCGCCACCGGGGCCCGGCCGCGACGTCACATCCGAACGGGCTGTGTCGTCAGGTCTGTTGGATCGGTATGGCGACGCGCCTACCCTGAAGGTCCGTCTGAGGGGGTCGTATGGGCACTGGCAGCGGGAGCGGACTCACCCAAGGCAACGGCGCTCGGCCGGGACCGCCCGGCAAGGGCGAGAAACTGGCCGACTGGGCGGACGGGCGGCTGGGGCTCTACCCGCTGGCCAAGGCCAACATCCGGAAGATCTTCCCGGACCACTGGTCCTTCATGTTCGGCGAGATCTGCCTCTACAGCTTCCTGATCATCATCCTCACCGGCGTCTACCTCACCCTCTTCTTCGAGGCCAGCAGCGCCGAGGTGGTCTACGACGGGGTGTACACACCGCTCAACGGCATCCGGATGACCCGGGCGTTCGAGTCCACCCTCGACATCAGCTTCGAGGTGCGCGGCGGACTGCTGATCCGGCAGATCCACCACTGGGCGGCGCTCGTGTTCGTCGCGGCGATGCTCGTGCACATGATGCGGGTCTTCTTCACCGGGGCGTTCCGCAAGCCGCGCGAGGTCAACTGGCTGTTCGGCTGGACGCTGCTGTTCCTCGGGCTGATCACCGGACTGACCGGCTACTCGCTGCCCGACGACCTGCTCTCCGGGACCGGGCTGCGCTTCGCGCACGGGGCGATCCTGTCGATCCCGGTGGTGGGGACCTATCTGGCGTTCTTCCTCTTCGGCGGCGAGTTCCCGGGCGACGACATCATCGCCCGGCTCTATCCGATCCACATCCTGCTGCTGCCGGGGATCATGCTGGCGCTGGTGGTCGCCCATCTGATCCTGGTCTTCTACCACAAGCACACCCAGTTCGCCGGGCCGGGAAGGACCGAGAAGAACGTCGTCGGCGCCCCCTTCCTGCCCGTGTACGTCGCCAAGGCCGGCGGCTTCTTCTTCCTGGTCTTCGGCGTCATCGCGGTCATCGCCGGCACCTTCGCGATCAACCCGGTCTGGGCGATCGGCCCCTACCGGCCCGACATGGTGTCCACCGGCGCCCAGCCGGACTGGTACCTCGGGTTCTCCGAGGGGCTGATCCGGGTGATGCCCAGCTGGGAGATCAACGCCTGGGGCCACACGCTCCAACTGGGCGTCTTCATCCCGTTCATGCTCTTCCCGCTGATCATGGCGGCCATCGCGGTCTACCCGTTCATCGAGGCGTGGGTCACCGGGGACAAACGCGAACACCACATCGCGCAGCGCCCGCGCAACGCGCCCACCCGCACCGGACTGGGCGTCGCCTGGCTGACGCTGTACGGAGTGCTGCTGGTCGGCGGCGGCAACGACCTGTGGGCCACCCACTTCCACTTCTCCATCAACGTCATCACCTGGTTCGTGCGCATCGCGGCTTTCGCCGGCCCGGTGCTCGCCTTCGTCGTCACCCGGCGGATCTGCCAGGGCCTCCAGCTCAGGGACAGCGAGAAGACCCTGCACGGAAGGGAGAGCGGCACCCTCAAACGGCTGCCCCACGGTGAGTACGTCGAGGTGCACACCCCGCTCTCGCAGGCCGAACTGCACGTACTGACCTCGCACGAGCAGCCCGTGCCGTACGAGATCGGCCCCGAGGTCGACGCGAACGGGGTCCGGCGCCGGGTCAGGCGCGCCGACCGGCTGCGGGCCAGGCTCGCCAAGGCGATGTACGGGCCCGGCACCTACGTGCCCAAGCCGACCGCCGAGGAGTACCGGGCGCTGCACAGCGGCGAGCACCGGCACTGATTCCGCCGGGCGGGGTGTGCGCGTCCGGGCCACCCCGCCACGCACCCTTCCCCGTTCTTGTCATGCTCACGTAGCTTGGCTCGGGATGTGTTCCGAGTGAACCAGTGAGCAGGGGGAGACAGTTGCTTTCCGCACGCGCACGAAGAACCCGCACCTTACTCGTCGGAGCGATACTCGCCGCGCTGCCCGCGGCGACGCTGGTACCGGCGGCCGTCGCCGCACCGGCACCCGCGAAGGCGGCGCCCGCCGCACCGGCCGCTGACGCCGGCGGCACCGAGCAGAAGTCCGACGCGCCGTACCCGGACGTCGACGTCCGCGGCGAGGCCCGGCGCACCCCGACCGCCGCCCAGTTCGCCGCGGCGAAGGACCTGAAGGGGGCCGCCGTCCGCTGGGGCCGCACCGGCTCGCCCCGACTGGTCGCCCCGCTCACCAAGACCCCGCTCACCCGGGCCGTCGCCGCGTCGCCCCGTACCGTCGCGCTGAACCACGTGCGCGAGAACGCCGCGCTGTACGGGCTGAACGCCGCCGACCTGGCGGGACTTGAGGTCACCAAGTCCTACCGCACCGCCCACAACGGGGTGGAGCACGTCTTCGTCGGGCAGCGGGTGGGCGGCGCCCTCGTCCACGGCGGGCAGCTCTCCGTCGCCGTCGACAAGCAGGGCCGCATCGTCCTGGCCACCGGCAGCCTCGTCCCCGGGCTCAGGGCCGCCGGAAGCACCGAGGTGAACCGCGCCGGCGCACTCGGCCGGGCCGCCGCATCCGTCGGCACCCGCACCGTGCCCGCCGACGCCCGCGCCGAGAGCGTCCGCTTCGCACTCGCCGACGGCACCGCACGGGCCGCCTGGCGCACCTCGCTCACCGCCGCCGACGGACACATCTACGAGAGCGTCATCGACGCCGCCGACGGCCGCGTCCTGCTGCGTAGCGACCTCACCAGCAACGAGGGCCCCGAGGGCAAGGCCTTCACCGGGCAGAACGCCTCCGTCGGCAGCCAGGCCACCGTCCCCTTCAGCGGCCTCGGCCGGTCCTGGGTCGAGGGCCGCACCACCACCGGCAACAACGCGGAGGTCTCGCAGAACCTCGACGGCAAGGAGTCCCTCGGCTACCAGCCGCAGACCCCGCCCGCCGGAGACCCGGGGTACCAGCACTTCGATTACACCTTCACCGACGCCTTCCGCAACAGCGACGGCAAGGACCTCACCACCGACCGGGACGCCGTCGTCACCCAGGGCTTCTACTACGCCAACCGGATGCACGACTTCCTCTACTCCCTCGGCTTCGACGAGGCCTCCGGCAACTTCCAGGAGGACAACCTCGGCAAGGGCGGCAAGGGCGGCGACCGCGTCAAGGTGTACGTCGACTACGACGCCAGCGGTACCAGCGCCTGCAACGCCAACTTCGGCACCCCGCCGGACGGACAGAAGCCCACCATGCGGATGTTCGTCGGCCGCACCTCCTGCAACAACTTCAACACCCACCGCGCGATGAACGGCGACACCGTCGCCCACGAGTACAGCCACGGCCTCTCCCACCGGCTCGTCGGCGGCGGCAACCTCGGCAGCGGCGCCCAGACCGGCGGCCTCGGTGAGGGCTGGGGCGACGCCGTCGCCACCTCCCTGTGGAGCGACCCGGTCTACGGCGAGTACAGCAACGGCAAGCCCACCGGCATCCGCCGCTACGCCTACAACAACAGCCCCCTCACCTACGCCAACCTCTGCGAGGGCGGCTGCCAGGTGCACCGCGACGGCGAGATCTGGGCCGCCACCATGTGGGACGCCCGCTCGGCCCTGGTCGGCGCGCACGGCGAGGCCGGCGGCAAGCAGCGGCACGAGCAACTGCTGGTCGACGGGATGAAGATGACCCCGTCGAAGCCCGACTTCCTGGACGCCCGCGACGGCATCCTCGCCGCCGACCGGGCCACCTACGGCGGCGCCAACCAGTGCCTGCTGTGGGGCGCCTTCGCCAAGCGCGGCATGGGTGCAAGCGCCACCTCCTCCGCCCAGGACCAGGCCACCCCGGCCACCGACCTCCCGGCGACCTGCCGTCCCACCGCCGACGCGGGCGGCCCGTACACCACCAAGGAGGGCACCGACGTCCAGCTGAACGCGGGCGGCAGCACCTCGCCCGGCGGCGGCGCCGCCTACGCCTGGGACTTCGACGGCGACGGCGCCTACGACGACGCCACCGGCACCACCCCCGCCTTCGACCGGGTCGGCCAGGACGGCACCTACACCGTCGGCCTCCGGGTCACCAACGCCGCCGGCGCCAGCACCGACACCGCCACCGTCACGGTCACCAACGTGGCGCCCGCCCTCGACGTGAACGTCACGGGCCCGCGCGAGGAGGGCGGCAGGCTCACCGTCAGCGGCACCGTCACCGACCCCGGCTGGCTCGACGAACTCACCGCCACCGTCGACACCGGCGACGGCAAGCCCGTCCCGCTGGAGGGCACACGGGAGAACGGGCGGCCCGACGCCACCCTCACCTTCGCCAAGGAGACCGTCTACGGCGACAACGGCACCTTCACCGTGAAGATCTGCGGCAGCGACGACGACACCACGGTCTGCAAGAACACCGAGGTCACCGTCACCAACGTCGACCCGAGGGCCGCCATCGACAAGTCCGCGGCCGTCGACCTGGCGGGCGGACGGACCCTCGTCGTCAAGGCCGGTACGGAGTCCACCCTCGCCGCACGCGTCACCGACCCCGGCAGCGACGACGAGACACTGACCTGGACCTGGGGCGACAGGACCGCCGACACGGTCGGCACCTCCCTGGTCAACCCGCCCGGCCAGGACCCGGCGAACAGCCCCAGTGTGCAGCCGCGCGACGTCACCGACACCCGCAAGCACGAGTACCGCAAGCCCTGCCTCTACGACCTCGGTCTCGCGGTGCGCGACGACGACGGCGGCACCGGCAAGGACGGCGTCAAGGTCGTCGTGCAGGGCAACGCCCACCTCTCGCTGCTCGCCGACGTCTGGTACGTCAAGTACCTGACCGGAGACCTCACCGGACTCGGCAAGGAACGCCTCGACTGCTACCTGAAGATCGTCCAGCACTCCAGCGCCGTCTTCGGCGGCGCCGGTGACCCGGTGGACATCTCCACCCAGGGCAGGGCGGCAGCCGCCCTGTCGATCACCCTCTTCGACAACAGGCGCGCGCTGGACCGCCAACTCCTGGCCGCCTGGCTGAACTTCGCCCACGGCGCCTTCGACCCGGCCGAGAAGGTCGACACGGACGGCGATCTCAAGGCGGACACACCGTTCCTGACGGTACTTCAGGCAGCCGAGAAGGTCAGGCTCGACCCGAAGTCCACCGACGCCGACCTCGCCCGCCAGGCGAAGATCCTGCTTTGCGTCAACGTACCGTTGGTGTAATGAAGCCCAGGCTCCGGCACGCGGCCGCCGTCACTCTGCTGGTGGGAGTGGCGGCGGCCGGCTGTGCCGACTCGGGCGACAATGGCGGCAGTTCGGGGCCAGTGGTGACGGCGGGACCGTCGGGGACACGGGCCGCGACGGGGACGCCGGGACCTTCGGGCACACCGGGACCTTCGGGCAGCAGCGGTCCACCCTCCGCCCCCGCCCCCACGCGCCCCGCCCCCGGCACCCCGCGCCCGCTCACCGAGGCCGACACCGGGCGCACCGTGGTCCTGCGCCCCGGCGACACCGTCGTTCTGCGGCTCTCGAACACGTGGCGGTGGACCGACCCGGCCGCCGACGGAGTCACCGCCGGGGGGCCGAGCCTCGCCCTGGTCCCCGTCGAGTACGAGACCGACCCAGGACACCGCGAATGGCAGATCCGCGCGCTGCGGCCGGGCACGACGACGGTCCGCTCCACCGGGCGGCCGGGGCCGCGTACCCTGGAGCTCACCTTCGAGGTCCGCGCGGGTGCCGGCGGAGCCGCGGACCCGTGACGCGGGGGCCGGTCGGGAGGCCACCCAAATTCTGCTTATGATGCGCTGGTGTTCGATTCGAGGCACATCAAGACCTTCCACGAAGTCGTCCGCACCGGTTCCTACTCCGCCGCGGCGCGCGCCCTGGGCTACACCCAGCCCGCGATCACCCAGCAGATGAAGGCCCTCGAACGCGAGGTGGGCACCCCCCTGTTCACCAGGGCGGGCCGCGGCCTGCGCCTCACCGAGGCCGGCGAGACCCTCTCCCGGCACGCGGCGGCCATCCTCGACACCATGACCACCGCCCAGCAGCAGATGAACGCGCTCACCAGGCTGCACACCGGGCGGGTGCGGGTCTGTGCGTTCCCCAGCGCCAACGCCACCCTCATCCCCGAGGCCATGGCCCGGCTCGCGGCCGGGCACCCCGGGGTGCGGGTCGAGCTGAGCGAGGACGAGCCGCCCGAGTCGCTGCACCGGCTGGTGCGCGGCGAGTGCGACCTCACGCTCGCCTTCACCTACCCCGGACTGCACGAGGACGTGCCCGAGGAGGTGGAGGAGATCCCGCTCCTGGAGGACCAGCTGCTGGTGCTGCTGCCCACCCGGCACCCGCTGACCCGGCGGCGCGCCGTCAACCTCGCCGACCTGGCCGGCGAACGGTGGATCGCCGGATGCCTGCGGTGCCGGGTCAACTTCCTCCACGAGTGCGCGGAGCAGGGCTTCGCCCCGGACATCGCCTTCACCACGGACGACAACCTGGTGGTGCAGAGCCTGGTCGCCGAGGGGCTCGGGATCGCGATGATGCCCGGCCTCGTCCTGAACTTCCTGCGCCACGAGAAGGTGACGGGGCGGGCCCTGGCCCCCGCCTCCAAGCGGCAGGTCTCCGCCTACGTACTGCGGGAGCACCTGCGGATACCGGCCACCGCGCTCGTCCTGGACGAACTGCGGACGGTCGCCGCCAACAAGATCGGCTGCTGACCGCCCCCTCCGGTACCCGCCCCCTCCGGTACCCGCCCCCTGCGGCACCCGCCCGCCCGGCCCGCCGGCCGCCCCCGGAACCGCACCCTCCCCACGACCCATAAGCGGAATTTGGGGAACGGCGTACACATCGGCGTTGGACGTGATGGATCGTACGGCCGCACGCTGCCCGTATGACCACGACATCCACCGCCTACACGGCCGCGCGCACGACCGCCCGCCTGGACGCCCTCGTCGCCTCGGTGCGCGAGGCCGTGGGCCGCGGTCTTCCCCCCGACCTCACCGCCTACCTCGTCGGCGAGCGCCTCGCCCCGCACCTCGGCGCCGAAGACCTGCTCACCGAGGAGCAGCGGGAGAGCGACCCGAACTGCTACCGGCAGCACCTCCTGCACGCCGAGCACGACGGCAGCTTCTCGATCGTCGCCCTCGTCTGGCTGCCCGGCCAGGAGACCTCCGTCCACGACCACGTCTCCTGGTGCACCACCGGCGTCCACCAGGGCGAGGAGCGCGAGCGCCGCTACCGGCTGGTCCCGGCCGGACAGGGCGCCGAGGCCCACCTCGTCGCCACCGAGGACGTCGTCAACCCGCTCGGCGCGGTCTGCGGATTCGCCCCGCCCGGCGACATCCACAAGGTCTGGAACGCCTGCACCGACGTGGCGATATCCCTGCACGTCTACGGCGCCGACATATCCCGCATCGGCTCCAGCGTCCGCCGCGTCTACGCACTCCCGGCCGACCGCTGATGGCGCTCCTGCGGGAACGCCAGACCCGTCCCGCCACCGTCCCCGCACCGCCCCGCAAGCTGCCCGGCCTCGCCCTCGCGGCGGCCGGGGTCGCCGTCGCCTGGGCGGTCCACCTGCTGGTGCCCGCCGTGCCGATGCTCACGGCCGCCGTGGTGCTCGGCATCGTCGTCGCGCACCTGCCGCTCGCCCGTTCCCTGGTGCGCGGAACCGCACGGCCGGGGCTCACCCTCGCCGGGAAGCGGCTGATGCGGGTCGGCGTCGTCCTGCTCGGGCTCAAGCTCAGCCTGGACGACGTCCTGGGCATCGGCTGGGCGACCGTCCTCATGGTGCTCGCGGTCGTCGCCGCCACCTTCTTCGGCACCTGGTGGCTCGGCCGCAGGATGGGCCTGCCGGGCGACCAGCCGCTGCTGATCGCCACCGGCTACTCGATCTGCGGGGCGTCCGCGATCGGCGCGGTCAGCGAGGCCACCGACAGCGACGAGCGGGACACCGCGACCTCGGTGGCCCTGGTCACCCTGTGCGGCACCCTCGCCATCGCCGTGCTCCCGCTGCTGCACGGCCCGCTGGGACTCACCGACGCGGAGTTCGGCCGGTGGGTCGGGGCGAGCGTGCACGACGTGGGACAGGTCGTCGCCACCGCCCAGACGGCGGGCCCCGGCGCACTGGGCGAAGCCGTCCTGGTCAAGCTGATGCGGGTGGCGCTGCTCGCGCCGCTCGTCGCCGCGGTGGCCCTCTCGGTGCGCCGCCGGCGCAGGACGGCCCCGCAGACCGCCGCGGAGAACGGTCGCGGGAGCGCCCGCCCGCCGCTGGTGCCGCTGTTCGTCGTCGGGTTTCTCGCCATGGTCGCGCTGCGCAGCACCGGGCTGCTCCCGGCCACGGCCATCGACGTCGCCCAGCACGCCCAGGAACTCCTCCTCGCGGCAGCCCTGTTCGGTCTCGGCAGCGCCGTCCACCTGCCCACCCTCACCCGCACCGGCGGCCGGGTCGCCGCGCTCGGGCTGGCGTCGTGGGTGGTGGTGGCGGGAGTGTCGTACGGGGGAGTACTGCTCACGACGGGCTGACGGGACGGGAGCGGCGGCACCCTCCGCCGCTCCCGCACACACGGTCAACCACTGCCCACGGACCGAGGATTGGCGCGAAACCGGGTTCCCCGCGCCCGTCCCGGTGAATTCACGGGGATCCTGGTCACCGCTCCTTCCGGAGGGCTAGGCTCGGAGCTCCGACACCTGCGAGGGGGATGGGATGAGCGTGTCCCGGCCGGAAAACCCGGTCCCCGGCCCGTTGTTGCTGGAGCGCGAGGCGGAGCTGGCCGCGGCCGGGCAAGCGATAGACGCCCTGTGCGAGGAGCGCTCACGCGGTGGGGTGCTCGTCTTCCGGGGCGTGGCCGGAATCGGAAAGACCACGCTGCTGGCCGAGGTGCAGCGGGTGGCCGAGGAGCGCGGCTGCGCGGTGTGGTCCGCGCGCGGCGGCGAGACCGTCACCTCCGTCCCCTTCCACGTCGTACGCCACCTGCTCCAGCCCGCGCTGACCGTCACCGGGGACGCCGACGCCAGGGACCTGCTCGGGGACCGGTACGGCAGCGCCGGACCCGCCCTCGGCATCGCCCCGCCCGGCGAGGTGAAGGCAGACCCGCAGGGCGTCCGCGACGGGCTCGACGTCCTGGTGGGGCGGCTCGCGGTGGCGCACCAGCCGCTCGTCCTGATCGTCGACGACGCCCAGTGGTGCGACCTGGAGACCCTGACCTGGCTCGCGCACTACGCCGAACTCGGGCAGCGGCTGCCGGTGCTCGTCGTCGTCGCGTACCGCACCTCGGAGTCCGGCGGCGAAGCCGCTGCCCTGCTCCGTCGGCTCGGCGGCGCCGCCACCGACGGCGCCGTACTGCTCAGCGAACTCACCCCCGCCGCCACCGCCCGGCTCACCCGCGAGGAACTCGGCGAGCACGCCGACAACCCGTTCTGCCGCGAGGTGTGGGCCGTCACCGGCGGCAACCTGTACGAGACGACCGAGCTGCTTGCCCGCGCCAAGGACGCCGGACTCGACCCCGTCGAGGACAGCGCGGGCCAGCTGCGGCCCCTCATCGTCTCCGCCCGCGCCCCCGGCCTGGTCGAACGGCTCATGGGCATGGGCGCCACCACGGCCCGCTTCGCGTTCGCCGCCAGCATCCTGGAGAGCGACATCTCCCTGGAACTGGCCGCCCAGCTCGCCAACGTCACCGTCGACGACGCGGGGGACTGCGCCGAGCGGCTGCGCGCCGCCCGCATCCTCACCGGCGACGACCGGCTCGACTTCGTCCACCCGACCATCGCGGGCGCCGTCTACAACGCCATCCCCAAGAGTCTGCGCACCGCCATGCACGGGGTCGCCGCCCGCCGGCTGACCCTCGCGGGCCACGGCGCGGCAGCCGCCTCCCGGCACCTCCTCGAAGTGCTGCCCGAGGGCGACGAGGAACTTGTCGCGCAGATGCGCGAGGCCGCCGCCGAGTACGCGGCCGTCGGCGCCCCGGACGCCGCCCGGCGCTGCCTGGAACGCGCACTGCAGGAACCGCCGCCGCCCGAACTGCTCTCCCAGGTGGAGTACGAGCTGGGCAAGGTCATCCACCTCAGTGACCCCGGCATCACCACCAGGTACCTCCAGTCCGCCCTGGCACGCCCCGGACTCGACGACGAGCAGCAGGCCGCCGCCGTGTTCCTGCTCTCCCAGGCGCTCACCCACAACAACCGGATCAGCGAGGCGGGCCTGATGGTCGCCGCGGCGGCCGACGCGGCACCCGCCGGTCCCGCCCGGATGCGGCTACAGACCGTGCACTTCCTGTGGGAGGGCGTCCTGGCCGTCGAGCACGACGGCCCCGACCGCTCCCGGCGGCTCGCCCGCGCGGCCGAACGGGTCACCGGACGCGACACCACCGAGCAGGCACTGCTGATGCTCCGCGCCTTCGACGCGACGGCCGTCGGCGAGGACTCCCGCGTCGCCGTGCGCACCGGCGACCGCGCCCTGGTCAACGGCAGCCTGCCCGTCGGACTGAACTGGACCGACACCACCTGGGGCTTCGAACCGCCCGCCCTGCTGGGCCTCAGCTATCTGTTCGCCGACTAGCTCGACCGGGCGGACGCCCTGTTCAAGGAGGCCCGCGAGGCGTTCACCACGGCGGGCTGGACCGGCGCCCACCTCGCCTTCGCGTACGCCCTCACCGGCTACCTCCAGCGCAGGCGGGGCAATCTGCTGCGGGCCGAGCGCGACCTGCGCGAGAGCGTGCGGCTCGCCGAGCGGGTGGGCCACAAGATGCCCGTGCACTGGGACGCCGTCAGCATGCTCATCGACACCCTGCTGGCCCGCGGCCAGGTCGAACAGGCCAGGCAGCTCGCCGAGGACTTCCGCTTCCAGGGGCCCTACCCCGCCACCCGCGTCTTCCCGGACGCCGCCTCGGTGCGCGGCAAGCTGCTGCTCGCCCTCGGCCGGACCAAGGAGGCCGTCGCCGAACTGGAATACGCGGGCGACGCGTTGACGTCCCAGGGCAGGCACCACCCGGTGATCGCACCCTGGGCAGTCGACCTGGCCCGCGCGGTCGCCGCCGACGACCCGGACCGTGCCGAGGAGCTCGCCGACTACGCGAGCGACCGCGCCGAGCGCGTCGGTACGAACACGGCCATCGGCGAGGCACTGCGCTGCCGGGCCGCCCTGGCCACGGGCCCGCGCGCCGCCGCACTGCTGGAGCGCGCGGTGGTCCTCCTGGAGGAGTCGCCCTGCGCGTACGAACACGCCGCGGCCCGCGTCGAATGGGGCATCGCCGCCCGCTCCCGCACCGAACTCGAAGAGGGCTTCAAGCTGGCACTGGGCTGCCACGCCGACGGCCTGGTGGCGACGGCGGACCGGGAACTGGCCCGCCTCTGAACGGACCGCGCGGCACGGCGGGGGCGCCCGCGGGCGCCCCCGCCCCTCGCTCCCGCCCTACTTCTCCAGCTCCTTGTGCGCGTTCTCCGGCAGCCGGAAGAAGACCGCCGACGACACCAGGCACAGCGCCGCCACGTACCAGGCGAACAGCCCCGGGTTGCCGAGGTCCTTGAACAGCGTGCCCATGTACGGAGCGGTCCCGCCGAACAGCGCCACCGTCAGCGAGTACGGGAAGCCGATGCCCGAGGCCCGCACCTTCGCCGGGAAGATCTCCGCGTTCACCGCCGCCGAGATCGAGGTGAACCCGGTCAGCAGCACCATGCCGCCGCAGCTCACCAGCACCAGCGTGCCGAACGACACCCCGCCGTCGACGATCCCCAGCAGCGGCACGATCAGGGCCGCGAACCCGAGCCCGGAGAACAGCAGCAGCGGACGCCGCCCGATCCGGTCCGACAGCAGCCCGCCGAGCGGCTGGAGCACCGCGAAGAAGGCCAGCGAGATCGTCCCCGCCAGCAGCGCGTCCGACTTCTCGAACCCGCCGTTCAGCTCGGCGTACGTGGGCAGGTAGGACGTCCAGGTGTAGTACGAGATGGTGCCGCCCGCGGTGATCCCGCAGATCAGCAGCGACTGCCGCGGGTACTTCCGCAGCGCGTCGAACAGCCCCGGCCGCTGCGCCCGCTCCACCGGTACGTGCGTCTCGTGCGCCCCGCGCCGGATCCAGAACCCCACCAGGCTCAGCACAGCCCCCACCAGGAACGGCACCCGCCAGCCCCAGCCGTCCATCTGACCACTGCTCAGATTCGAGACCAGCAGCGCCGCGAGGCCCGAGGCGGCCAGCTGGCCCGCCGTCGTCGACACGTACTGGAAGCTGGAGAACAGACCGCGCCTGCCGGGCCCCGCCGACTCCACCAGGAACGTCGTCGACGCCGCGAACTCACCGCCCACGGAGAGCCCCTGGAGCAGCCGCGCCACCACCAGCACCACCGGTGCGAGGATGCCCGCCGAGGCGTACGTGGGGGTCAGCCCGACCAGCAGGCTGCTGCCGCCCATCAGCAGGATCGTCACGGTCAGCGCGGCCCGCCGCCCGTGCCGGTCGGCGACCGCGCCGAGCACCAGCCCGCCGACCGGCCGCATGAAGAACCCCACCGCGAACACCGCGAAGGTGGCGAGCAGTGGCACCAGCGAGTTGCCGGCGCTCTTGGGGAAGATCTGGGCGGCGATGAACGTCGCGAGGAACGTGTAGGCGTACCAGTCGAACCACTCCACGGCGTTGCCCACGGATGCCGCGAGCAACTGCCGTACGGGCCTGTGGCCGGTGGGTTCGGGGGGAGTGGCGGTGGTCGTGGGGGCGGGCGTCTTGGTCATGGACGGGACGATCGCCCAGATGCCGATCAACCACAAGGGGCCTCTGTGAAGGCTGCGTTAAGGAGTGCCCGGGTGTACGGGTGCCGGGGCGCGGCGAAGAGCGCGGTGGCCGGCCCCTCCTCGACCACCTCGGCGTCCTTCATCACCAGCACCCGGTCGCTGATGCGGCGCACCACCGACAGGTCGTGCGAGATGAACAGGAGGGCCAGCCCCAGCCGTTGCTGGAGGTCGTCCAGCAGGTCGAGGATCTGTCTGCGGATCGAGGCGTCCAGCGCGGACACCGCCTCGTCGCACACCAGCAGACGCGGCCGGGGTGCCAGCGCGCGGGCGATGGCGACGCGCTGGCGCTGCCCGCCGGAGAGCTGGTGCGGGCGGCGGTCCAGGTGTTCGGGGCCGAGCCCGACCAGGCCGAGGAGTTCGCGGGTGCGCTCGGCCCGCCCTTGCTTCGGCAGTGCCTCGCCGATGACGCGGGCGACCGTCCAGCGCGGGTCGAAGGATCCGAACGGGTCCTGGTGGATGAGCTGGACGCGGTGGCGCTGCGGGCGCCTGCGCCGCTCGGGCAGGACGGACCAGGGCTCGCCGCCCAGCCGCACCTCGCCCGCGTCCGGCCGGGCCAGGCCCAGCGCGAGCCGGGCCACCGTGCTCTTGCCCGACCCCGACTCGCCGACCAGGGCGACCGTCTCGCCCGCCCGCACCTCGAAGGTCACGTCCCGGCAGGCGGTGCGGGTGCCGTACGCCTTGGTCAGGCCCGTCACCGAGAGGACCGGTGCCGCGTTCTTCGGGGTGCGGGCGACCGGGGCGAGCCGCGAGGCCTCCAGCAGGGCCCTGGTGTACGGGTGGCGGGGTGCGCTCAGCAGTTCCGCGGTGGGCGCGCACTCCACCACCTCGCCGTCCCGCAGCACGGCCGTGCGGTCCGCGACCCGCGCCACCACCGTCAGGTCGTGGGTGATCAGCAGCAGCCCGGTGCCGGACCTCTTGGCCTCGGCGAGCAGGTCCAGGATCTGTGCCTGGACCGTCACGTCGAGTGCTGTCGTCGGCTCGTCCGCGACGAGCAGCGCGGGGGAGGCGGCCAGCGCGGCGGCGATGAGCGCGCGCTGCCGCAGCCCGCCGGACAGTTCGTGCGGGTACTGGGCGGCCCGCGCCTCCGGGTCGGGGATGCCCACTTGGCGCAGCAGTTCCACCACCCGCGCACCGGTCTCGGCGCGCGGGACCGTGCGGTGCAGCCGCATCGGCTCGGCGACCTCCGTGCCGACGCGCCGCAGCGGGTCCAGCGACCCCAGGGCGTCCTGCGCGACCAGGCCGACCGCCCGGCCCCGCACCGTACGCCAGTCACGGGCGGTGAACCCCGTCGCGTCGCGGCCGTCGAGCCGCAGGGTCCGGGCCCGGGTGTGCGCGCCGGGGCCCGCGAGGCCCAGCAGGGCGCGGGCCACGGTGCTCTTGCCGGACCCGGACTCGCCGACCAGGGCCAGGCATTCGCCGGGCGCCACGCTCAGCGACACCCCGCGCACCGCGTGCAGACCGCCGAAACGGACGTGCAGGTCCGCCACGTCGAGCAGGGCGTCGTCCGGGGCGCCGCCGGGCCCGGTGCCGGTTCCCTCGGCCAGTGCGTGTGTCACGGCCGTACCTCCTCGATCCGCTCGGTGGTGCCCGCCCCGGTGCGGGGCCCGTCCTCGTTCGCCGGTGCCGGGCGGTCGCGCAGCCGGTGCCCCAGCACCGTCACCGACAGCACCACCAGCGCGATGGCCAGCCCCGGGAAGGTGGCCGTCCACCAGGCCGTCGCCAGGAACTCCCGGCCGTCCGCGAGCATCGCCCCCCACTCGGCGGCCGGCGGCGGCGCCCCGAGTCCCAGGAAGCTGAGCGCGGACCCGGAGATCACGGCCGTACCGGTGCCGATGGAGGCCAGCACGAGCAGTGGGCCCAGCACGTTGGGCAGCACGTGCCGCAGCACGATCAGCGGGCGCGGCACCCCCAGCACCGCCGCCGCCTCCGCATACCCGGACCGGACGGCGAGCAGCGCCTGGCCGCGCACCAGCCGGGCGTAGGTGGGCACGGCCGCGACGGCGATGGCCACCAGCACGTTCGCGGTGCCGGAGCCGACCACCGCGACCACCAGCAGGGCCAGCAGCAGTTCGGGGAAGGCGAGCAGCACGTCCAGCGCCCGCATCAGCACCTGGTCCGCCCAGCGCGGACCCGTCGCGGCCAGCAGGCCGACGACGATGCCGGCCACGGCCGCGAGGAGCGTCGCGCCGAGCCCGATGGTCAGCGACAGCCGGGCCCCGTGCACCAGCCGGGCCAGTACGTCCCTGCCCAGCTCGTCCGTGCCCAGCGGGTGCTCCGCGGAGGGCGGCCGGAGGGCGGCCAGCACCTCCGTGTCGTCCGGGCCCTGCGACACCAGCAGCCGGGGGAAGAGCGCCGCCACCGCGAGGAGCGCCAGCACCAGTGCCGGAAGCACGGTGGCGAGCCGTCCGCCGCGGCGTGCGCGCCCCCCGCCGAAGACCTGCGCGACGGCGCTCACACTCCCGCCCCTTCCGCCCGCAGCCGCGGGTCGATCACCAGATACGCCAGATCCACCACCAGGTTGACCAGCACGAACGCCGCCGCCGACAGCAGCACCAGTGCCGTCACCACCGGAATGTCCTTCGACGTCACCGCCGTCACCAGGACCCGTCCGAGTCCGGGCCGGGCGAACACCGTCTCGGTCAGCACCGCCCCGCCGAGCAGACTGCCCACCACCCAGCCGGACAGCGTCGCCACCGGCAGCGCCGCGTGCCGCAGCGTGTGCCGCAGCAGGACGTCCTTCTCGGTGGCCCCGCGGGCCCGCGCGCTCAGTGTGAACGGGGTGCCCAGAGCCGTGTCCAGCTCCTGGCGCACCACCCGGGCCAGGACGCCGCCGATCGGCAGCGCGAGCGTCAGCGCGGGCAGCACCAGCGCCGCCGGACCCTCGCCGCCCGCCGCCGGCAGCAGCTGGAAGCGGTAGGCGAGGAAGGTCAGGCCCAGGATGCCCAGCCAGTACGACGGCAGCGACACCGCCAGCAGTTCGAAGCCGGACGCCAGGGTGCGGGCCACCCGGCCCCGGCCCGCCGTCGCCACCGCCGCGACGAACGCGATCAGCAGCGCCAGCACGGTCGCCGTGACGGCCAGTTCCACGGTCGGCCCGATCTGCCCGGCCAGCACCTCGCGCACCGGCAGACCCAGCTGGTACGAGGTGCCCAGATCGCCGCCGGCCAGCGCGGCCAGCTGCCGCAGGTACTGCACCGGCAGCGGGTCGTCCAGACCGTAGTCCGCGCCGATCCGCGCCCGCAGTTCGGGCGTCGCCGCCACCCCCGGCCCCAGCACCGTGTCCACCACGTCGCCCGGGACCAGGTGCAGCGCGGCGAAGGCGAGCGTCGCCGCACCCCACAGGACCAGCACCCCGGCACCCAGCCGGCGTGCCGACAGCCGCAGCAGTACGGGTCCGCGAGAGTCCTTGGCCATCAGCGTGCGCCGTCCACCCACGCGCCGTGGAACAGCGGCCACGCCGACGCGTCGAAGGTCACCCCGTGCGCCCGCGCCCGCACCCCGAGCTGGCGGGTCCCGACGAAGGCGGGCAGTGCGTACCCCTCCGCGACGATCCGCTCCTGCACCTTCGCATAGAGCAACTCGCGCTGCTTGCGGTCGAGTTCACCGGTCGCGGCGTCCAGCCAGCCGTCGATGCGCGGATCGTGTAGCCGGGAGCCGTTGGCACCGCCGTCGGCCAGCTGGCTGTCCGAGTGGAAGACGGTGCGCAGGAGGTCCGGGTCGGAGCCGCCCCAGGCGAAGGCGATGATGTCGTACTCGCCCCGGTTGCGGACCGGGGTGTAGCTGCCCGCGTCGAGCGGCTTGAGGACCAGCTCGATGCCGACCTTCTTGAGCGCGTCCTGCACGGCGGTGTCGTAGGTCTTGCGCTCCGCCTTGGTGAAGGCGGGCACGTACAGCAGGGTCAGGGAGAACCGCTTGCCGTCCTTGGTGCGGTAGCCGTCGCCGTCGCGGGTCCGCCAGCCGAGGCCGTCCAGGAGCGCGTTCGCCTTCGCCGGGTCGTACCCCCAGCCGTTCTCGACTCCCTTGCTGTAGCCGGGGGTCGAGGGGCTGAGCGGCCCCCAGGCCCGCCGGTACTGCCCGGAGAACACGGCCCTGGTGATGGCCTCGGTGTCCACCGCGTGCCGCACCGCGAGGCGTGCCTCGCGCCGGTCGAAGGGGGCGCGGGTGGTGTTGAGGAAGTACGAGTAGACGATGCCCGGCGAGTCGTGGCTCAGGACGGCCAGTCCGGGCTGGGACTTGAGGGAGGCGATGCGGTTGGCGGGCAGGGCGTCGGCGATGTCGGCCTGCCCGGAGGTGGCGGCGCCGACCCGGGTGGCGTTCTCCGGGAGGAAGCTGACGACCAGCCGCTCCACGTGTGCCGGGCCCTTGTTCTCGGCGGACGCCGGCGGCCAGGCGTACGCCTTGTTGCGGGTGAAGGTGAGCTGCTGGCCCTTCACCCGCGAGGTGAAGGTGAAGGGCCCGGTGCCCACGCTCGCCGCCCCGCCGGCCGCCAGTTCGTCCGCGTGTTCGCGCAGCGCCCTGGGGGAGTGGAAGCCCAGGTAGGTGGTCGAGACGGCGTGCAGGAAGGGGGCGTAGGGCCGCTTGAGGTGGACGACCGCGGTGTGCGGGCCCTTGACCTCGGTGCGGTCGTAGGGGCCGATCAGGGTGGCCGCGTACTGCGACTTGGTGGCGGGCGCGACGATGTGGTCGAAGTTCGCCCGCACCGCGTGCGCGTCGAAGGGGGTGCCGTCGCTGAACCGCACGTCCTCGCGCAGCGTGAAGGTGTACGCCCGGCCGTCCTTGGACACCTCCCACTTCTTCGCCAGCCACGGCTCGAAGCCGCCGTCCTCGCGCTGCGCCACCAGCGAGTCGAAGACGTTGCGCATCAGCACGCCCACGATGTCGGCGGGCGAGACGTGCGGGTCGAAGACGTCCGGTTCGACGTCCGTCGCGAAGGTCAGCGTGCCGCCCTCCCGGGTGCCCTGGCCGGCGGTGCCGGCGGCGCCGCCGGAGCAGGCGGTGAGCCCGACGGCGGCTGCCGCTCCTGCGGTGAGGTGGAGGAAGGATCTGCGGGTGGGCACGGGAGGGGCTCCGTTCGGGAAGGGGCGGAAGGGGGCGGTCACGTCGGGCGGGGTACGGCGCGCCAGGCGCGCACGGTGATCCCGTAGACCTCGCCGTCGGCGGCGGTCCTGCGGGCGGCGGCCTCCCCGGCCGCCTCGAAGAACTCCTGCTGCCGGTGCGCGGGCAGCAGCCGGCTGAAGTACGTGCCGAACGTCGACGCGTGGAAGTCGCGGTACTGCGCCGCGCCCAGCGCCCGCACGGGCACGTGCCGCTCGTCGAACGCGGCGATCTCGAAGTGGCGCTCCAGCAGCGTCCATACGTCGTCGGCGGGGCGGGCCCGCACCCCCATCGGCACGATTCCCGCCAGCCCGTCGTCGACGCCGAGCAGCCGCAGCGCGTCCCGGGCGACCACGTCCTCGCCGCCGAACCCGGCCGCGTCGGTCACCGGGTGGTGGGTGGTCAGCACGAACGCCCCGCCGGGCGCGAGGTGCGCCGCGATCCAGGCGAACGCCCGGTCCTCGTCCGGGTACAGCCAGTGCAGTACGGACGTCATGAACGTCACGTCGAACCGGTCGTCCAGCGGCGGCAGTTCCAGCAGATCGCCGACCAGCAGCTCCGCGCGTCCGGTCAGCCGGGACCCGGCCTCGCGCACCCGGTGGCCCGAGCCGTCGACGCCGACCGCCCGCCCCACCGTCGGCCACCTCTCCAGCGCCGCTTCGAGGAGCGCGCCGGTCCCGCAGCCCAGGTCGGCCACGGAGGACGGGAAGGGCGGCGCCAGGTTCAGGACCCAGTCGTGGTCCTGTGCCTGCCGGATGCGGCTCACGTCGTCGTAGCCGGACAGGGTGCGGGCACGGGCGAGGATGTCGTCGGCCGGCGCGTCACCGGCCGGGGCGCCGTCGGCGGGGACGGCCCCGGTCGGGGCGGAGACCGTCACGGGGGTCTCGGTCAGGGTGCGGTCGGTCATCGTCGGGGTCCCTCCGTCAGCGGTTCGGCGATCAGGGCGGCGATGCGCTCGCGGACCGCCGACTGGTCGTGGCCGCGCAGCAGATTGATCCGGTTGCGCGCCAGATCCCCCCGGTGCACGTACTCGTACAGGTCCTGCCGCTGCCCGAAGCTGTCGGCCATCAGGTCCCAGGCGAGCCGGAACAGCCGGGACTTGCGCTCCGCGTCGATGTCCTTGCCGTGCATGTACCGGTCGAGCAGCGGGCGCAGCTCGGGTGCGCGCAGGTCGTTCTCGGTGGGCTGCATGAGGATCCCCGACTGGCCGATGCCGCGGACGACGGACACCGCGCGGCCCGCCACCGAGGCCGCCCACACGGCCGCCGCCGGAGTCGGCCCCGGCGCCAGGAAGCCGCTGTCGGTGCGGCGCGCGGTGGCCTCGCCCGCGTCGAGGAAGTGCTCCAGCAACTGGGCGTACCCGGCGAGTTCGCCCAGGTCCTCCTGGATGTTGCGGAACTGGTCGACGCCGATCGACTCGGCGAGCAGCGTGCCCACGCCCAGCAGGGTGCGCAGCCGCTCGCGGTAGCGGACCTGCCCGATGTACTGGCTCCACGCGTTGATCCGGCCCAGTCCCTCGCGGGCCAGCGCGCCGTCGCCCAGCAGGAACACCCGGTCCCAGGGCACCTCGACGTCGTCGAAGAAGAGCATGGCGTCCTGCTCGTCGTACCGTCCGGCGAACGGGTGCGCGTGCCCGTGCCCCTGGGTGCCGAACGGCTCCCGGCACAGGATGCGCAGCCCCGGCGCGTTCAGCGGCAGCGAGAACCACACCACGAACTCCTCGGAGCCGCGCTGCGCGAACGACGCCGACAGGTACACCAGCACCTCGTGCGCGAACGGCGCCAGCGTCGTCAGCTGCTTCGCGCCCCGGACGACGATGCCCTCGCCGTCCTCGTGCAGCACCCGCAGCGCGTGGTCCGGGTTGTCCAGCGGGCTCGCGGACCGGTCGATCTGCGGGTCGCCGAGCGCGTGGGTGAGCAGCAGGTCCCGCTCGGCGGCGAAGCGGTGGTAGGCCGCCGCGTGGTCGCCGAAGCCGGGCCTGTTGGTCTCCAGCCGGTGCCGGAAGTCGAGCAGGCCCACCGCGATGGACGACATGAAGGCGGGGGAGCGGCCGTGCTGCCCCCACGACTCGGCCATCCACACCCCGGCGCTGTCGCGGGCCGCCCGCAGCTCCTCGGGGGTGCGCGGCGGGTGGTAGCCGCGCCCGATCCGCAGCCCGGACTCCGGGTCCTCGACGGTGAGCAGGTCGCGGTGGGCGGGGTCGTGCTGGAGGTCGAGCAGCCGGGCGATCTCCCGGGTGGGCGCGGTGAACGCCGGGTGCTCGGCGACGTTCTTGATCTCCTCGCCGTCGAGCCAGACGCTGCGGCCGTCGTCGAGGCTCTCCAGGTAGCGGGCGCCGTCGAGCACGCCGAGCGGTTCGACGGCGGAGTGGAGTGAACTGGTCATCGGGCGTGGACCCCCTGGTCGGGCAGTACGGGAATTTCCGGGTCGAGCGGCAGAGCGGGCAGCGGCACGAGGCTGCGGTAGCGGCCCGCGTGGTGGACGAGCGGCCGTCCCGGCGAGGTGTGCACGGCGACCACCCGGCCGATCAGCAGCGCGTGGTCGCCGCCGGGGACGATCGTGGCGATCCGGCAGTCGAACCAGCTCAGGCAGTCCGCCAGCACCGGTGCGCCGGTGGTGTCCCGGGACAGCGCCACGGGCGGCGGCAGCGGGCGCCGGTGGGCGGGGGCGGCGAAGTGGTCGGCGACGTGCTGCTGGTCGGCGCGCAGCACGTTCACCGACAGCACGCCCGAGGCGCGGGCCGCCCACACCATCGGGCTGTCCCTGCCGATCGCCACCCCCACCAGCAGCGGGTCCAGCGACAGCGAGGCGAAGGCGGACACCGTCTTGGCCGGGGTGTCGTCGCGGTAGCGGGTGGCGACGACGGTCACCCCCGTGGGGAAGGTGCGGGCGGCGGCGAGGTACTCCTCCGCCGTCACCGCCGGGCGTTCGGTCCTGGTCACGGTCATCGCACACGCACCCCGTATCCGGTCAGCCAGCTGTCCACGGCGAGAAGTTGGTCGAGTCCGCCGGTCGGGTGCGGGGCGGCGCGCGGCCCCGGCAGGACGGCGCCCGCGGCCAGCCGGCGCTTCACCTCGGCCCGGTCGACCAGGTCGAAGAGCGGACTGTCGCGGAGCAGCAGCTCCTCGACGCCGTCGCGCAGGGCCCGCCCGTAGCCCGGCGCGGAACTGGCCGGGTAGCCGCTCTTGGGCCGGTGCAGGACGCTGTCCGGCAGCAGGTCGCCGACCGCCCTGCGCAGCAGGCCCTTGGGGACGCCGCCGGTGTTCTTCAGCGACCACGGCACGTTCCACAGGTACTCGACCAGCCGGTGGTCCGCGAACGGCACCCGCACCTCCAGGCTCGCCGCCATGCTCATCCGGTCCTTGCGGTCCAGCAGCGCGGGCAGCCACCGGGTCAGCGCCAGGTAGGAGATGCGCCTGGCCCGCAGTTCGGACCCCGACTCGCCCTCCAGCAGCGGGACTTCGGCCAGCGCGTCGCGCAGCCGCTGGGCCGCGTACTCCTTGGGGCGTACGAGGGCGGCGACGTCGGGCCGCAGCAGATCCGCCGGGGACGGCCGGCCGTACAGCCAGGGGAAGGCGTCCAGCGGGTGGTCGTGGTGGAAGTACGGGTAGCCGCCGAACACCTCGTCGGCGACCTCGCCGGACAGCGCCACCGTGACGTGCCTGCGCACGCCCCGGAACAGCAGGTGCAGCGAGACGTCCGGCTCGCCCCAGCCCGGCCGGTCCCGGGCCGCGAGACCGATCCCGCGGTGCGCGAGCAGTTCGCCGCCCGCCACGGTCACCGAGGTGTGCGCGGTGCCCAGCAGCCCGCTCAGCTCCTCGATGTAGGGGGCGTCGCTGTCCCGGTTCCAGTCGCCCAGCCGCTCCGGCTGCTCGTCGGCGGGGAAGTCCACCGAGAACGTGGCGACCTTCTCGCCGCGCTCCCCGGCGGGCCCGGCCGCCAGCGCCGTCAGGGTGCTGGAGTCGAGCCCGCCGGAGAGCAGCAGCCCGAGCGGCACGTCGCTGACGAGCTGCCGCTCGACGGTGTCGGTGAGGATCTCGCGCACCCGGCGGGCCGTGCTGTCCAGGTCCTCGGTGTGCGGGCGGCTCTCCAGCGTCCAGTACGGGCGCTCGACGGGGCCGTTGCGGTTGAAGCGGACGGTGTGGCCGGGGCGTACGGTGCGCAGGTCCCGGAAGACGGTGCGGCCGGGGGTGGGGGCGGCGGGCACGGCGAAGAGCTCCGCCAGGCCCTCGGCGTCGGTCTCCGCCCGGAACAGCGGGTTGGCGAGCACCGCCTTGGGCTCGGAGCCGAACAGCAGGTGCCCCGCACGGGCCGTCCAGTACAGGGGCTTGACGCCCAGCCGGTCCCGTACCAGCAGGAGTTCCTCGCGCCGCACGTCCCAGACGGCGTACGCGAACATCCCGTTGAGCTTCGGCACCGCGGCCTCGCCCCACTGGAGGTGGGCGCGCAGCACCACCTCGGTGTCCGAACGGGTGATGAACTCGTGCCCGAGCGAGGCGAGTTCGGCGCGCAGCTCGCGGAAGTTGTAGACCTCCCCGCTGTAGCTGATCACCGCCAGCGGGCGGCCCTCGGGGTCGCGGACCGCCATCGGCTGGGCGCCGCCCGCCACGTCGATGACGGCGAGTCTGCGATGGCCGAGCGCGGCCCGTTCCGAGAGCCACACGTCGCCGGCGTCCGGGCCGCGCAGCACCATCGAGTCCGTCATGGCGCGCACCGTCTCCGACTCGGTCCGCAGGTCGCGCTCCCAGTCGATCCAGCCGGCTATTCCGCACATTGCGTGGCCTCCCAGGTGCAGCCGGGGCCCTCGGGCCCGTCGTCGAGTTCGTGGCGGGCGGTGAAGCCCTTGGCGGCGATGTTGGAACCGGTGGCGTGCACGCAGTACTCGCACGGCGAGGCGAGCGTCAGCGGTACGCCCCGGGCCTCCGCCTTCTTCCGGTAGTCCCAGATCGCACAGTGCGAGATCTCCAGCGCGGCCCGCTCGGGGCCGTCCGCGAGGATCCGGTAGCGGGAGCCGTACAGCTCGGCCTGCCGGGCGATCCGCAGCACCGGGTCCAGGGCGCCGTGCCCGTGCTCGGGCTCCACCCAGCGGTGCACCTCGGCGCCGGCCCGTGCCCAGGCGGCCAGCTCGCCGTGGCCGTACCGCGACACCAGGAAGCGCTCCATCAGGGCCTGCGCCCGGAAGAAGACCCGCTGCCAGGCTTCGGGGGACGCCGACTCCGCGTCCTGGGTGGGCAGTTCGTGGAAGATCTCGGAGCGCACCGAGATCCAGTCGTCGATGTCCCGGCCGCCCCGGGTCTCGGTGAGGTACCGGGTCAGGCCTGCTTCGGCCTCGAAGAGGCGCTGCCGCCACAGTGCGGCACGCTCCGACGGGCTCATGTCGGTGGAGTACTTCTGCTTCATGAGCAGCTCAGTTCTTTCGACCGTGAGGGGAGTGGGGAGAGGGAGGAGCGAGAAGAAGGGGCGGGGAACGGAATGCGGGTACCGATTCGAATATTCGTCCGCCCTGAATGAATCCGCAGACTACGAAGGCGAATTCCATTCCGTCAACGGAAATCCGGGAGGCCGTGCACGGAACATCCTGTGACTGCGAATAACAGCATCCTCAGGTCAATTCCTGTTCGCCGCCGCGGAATTTATCCTGGGGCGATGGTGCTGTTCGAAGGCTTCGAGACACTGACCGTGCCCGGTGCGGACGGCGTGCCCGTGCACGTGCGCACGGCGGGCCAGGGCCCGTCGCTGCTCCTGCTGCACGGCTTCCCGCAGACCCACGCGATGTGGCACGCCGTCGCCCCGCGCCTCGCCGAGGACTTCACGGTGGTCGTCACCGACCTGCGCGGCTACGGGGCGAGCGGCGGGCCGGCCGCCGGGGCCGACCGGCCCGGAGCCGGGCACAGCAAGCGCGCCATGGCCGCCGACCAGGTCCGCGTCATGGCGGCGCTCGGCCACGAGAGGTTCTCCCTGGCCGGCCACGACCGGGGCGCCCGCTGCGCCTACCGGCTGGCCCTCGACCACCCGGAGCGGGTGGAACGGCTCGCCGTCCTCGACGTGGTGCCCACGGCGAACGCCCTCGCGGACATCGACGCCGAGGGGGCCAGGCAGCTGTGGCGGTGGTTCGTGCTGGGGCAGCCGTACCCGGTGCCCGAGCGCCTGATCGCCGCGGACCCGGAGGGGTTCCTCTTCGCGGCGCACCGCGCGCTCTTCGCCCCCGAGGCGCTGGAGGCCTACCGGGCGGCGGTCGCGCGGCCCGGCGTCGTGCACGCGATGTGCGAGGACTACCGGGCGATGTTCGGCCCCGACCTCGCGCACGACCGGGCCGACCAGCGGGCCGGCCGGCGCATCGGCGCGCCCCTGCTCGCCCTGTGGGGCAAGCGGGCGCACGTCGAGGCCAGGCACGACGTGCTCGCCGTCTGGCGGGGGTGGGCCGACGACGTACGGGGCAGGGCGCTGGACTGCGGGCACTTCCTGCCGGAGGAGGCACCCGAGGAGACCTACGCGGAACTGCGGGCCTTCTTCGCGTAGGCCGCGGACCGGGGAGCGGCCGTCCTGGCCGCCGCCGCCGCGGGCCGGGCCACGGTGCCGCGGGCGGCGGCGGGCCGGGGCGTGCTCGGCATCCTGACCACCTCCGCGGAGCCCGCCGACCGGTACCCGCGCACCAGCTCGCCCACCAGCTCGCGGTCCGCCGCGCCCACCGGCGCCTGCACCAGGATCAGCGCCTGCGGGTCGTCCACCGGGCGGAACGCGGACAGCAGCAGGTCGAGCCCGCCGTGCCCGGGGAGCAGCACCGACAGCTGCCGGGCCGTCAGATCGCCCACGCCCTGGCACTCCCACCACGGCGCCAGCTCGGGGAAGTCCGCGCGCAGCGTCGCGTACACCTCCCGGGTGCGCGGGTCGGTGTCCGCGAGCCGGGCGGTCTGGCCCCGGAAGTGGGCCAGTACGGCGCGGGCCACCGGCTCCCAGTCGAGCAGCGTGGAGCGGAACGCGGGATGACCGGCCACGCACCACATCAGGTTGCGCCGGTGGGCCGGGATGCCGGCCGGGTCGGACCACACGGCGGCGTACGCGTCGTTCCACGCGGTGATGTCGAAGCGGGAGTCCACCAGCACGGCCGGGCTGCTCTCCCAGGTGTCCAGCAGGGGCCGCACCCGGGACGCCACCTCGTCGTGCCCCGCCCCGTCGGGCGCCGGCGGCAGCAGACCGGAGAGGGCGAGCACATGACGGTAGGAGACGGCGTTCAGGCCGAGCGTGCGGGCGACCGCTTCGAGAACCTTCCGGGACGGAATCACCCGCCCCTGTTCCAGCCACGTGTACCAGGCGAGACCCACCCCGGAAAGCGCGGCGACCTCCTCGCGGCGCAGTCCCGGAGTACGCCGCCGGCCGGTGTCCGGCAGCCCCACGTCACGTGGGGCGCGGCGTTCTCGATGGGCGCGCAGAAAGGCGCCGAGTTCTTTGGAATTCGCCGAATTGGCGGAGTTCTCGTACTCCGTTCCGTGACTGCTTTCGTACTCGCTCTCGGGGGTACGGGAATTCATCGACTGTTCCGCCTTCCGGATCGGGCCTGGCCGCGCCGGATCAGCCTAGCTCCGATCCGGCCAACCAGGCCCGAAATGACGGCAGTTGTCCGTCAGTCGAAATGCTGTGTTAGGAATTCCGCAACAGAGTCCGCCGCCCGCACCGCCTCCGCCGAGGTCGCCACGGACAGCTGCCAGCAGTGCGTCGTGCCCGGCCACAGCTCGACCCGGCACGCGCCGCCCGCCGCCTTCACGCGCTCCGCGAACCGTACGGCGTCGTCGCACAGCACCTCGTCCCTGCTGGCCTGGAGCAGTGCGGGCGGCAGTGCGGCCAGCGCCTTGTCCTCGGCGAACAGCGGGGACGCGGTCGGGGTGCGCGGGTCGGCACCGGCCAGGTACACGGCGGCCGAGTCGCCGAGCGAGTCCCGGCCCAGCAGTGGATCGGTGGCCGCGCACCGCTCGAACGACGCCGCCGTCAGGGTCAGATCCAGCCACGGCGAGAGTCCGATCGCGGCGGCCGGCGCGGGCAGCCCGGCCTCCTGGGCGGCCAGCAGCACCGCGAAGGCCAGCCCGCCGCCCGCCGAGTCCCCGCCGACCGTGATCCGCTCCGCGGGCGTACCGCCCGCCAGCAGTGCCCCGTAGGCGGCCAGCCCGTCCTCGACGGCGGCCGGGAAGGGGTGCGCCGGTGCCAACCGGTAGGCGGGCAGGGCAACTTGTACGCGCAGGCGGCGAGCGAGGTGGGAGGCCAGCGGCACGTCCAGCTCCGGTGTCCCGACGCGGTAGCCGCCGCCGTGGAAGTGGAGGTGGGTGCCCCGGAGTGCCCCGTCCGGCGGGCGTACCCACCGCACGGGGCGCCCGCCCAGCAGCCCGCTCATCCGCGCAGCTCCGCGAGCAGGGACCCCAACTTCTCCGGCCTGGCGTGGAGTTCGGGTGTGGGGGCGACATAGAGCAGGACCGTTGTCACCCCGGGATGCAGATATGCGGCGATCCGCTCGCGCAGGGCCGCGGGCTCGCCGTGCAGCCAGAGCGCGTCGACGAGCGAGTCGGGCAGCGCGGCCCCCGCACCGGCCCGGTCGCCGAGCAGGTAGCGGTCGTACGACTCCTTGAGCAGGTCCCCGCGCCCCAGCCACTCGTGAAAGGCGTGGTACGGCTTCTGGTTGAGGATCCAGCCGAGGAAGCCGCGACCCGCGGCGCGGGCGTACGCGACGTCGGCGGTCGGGCACAGGAACAGCTTGACCACCGTCTCCTTGGGCTCCCCGGCCCCCTCGCCCGGGGCGGACCCGCGGCCCGCCTCGATCACCCGGGGCACGTCCTCGGCGGTGAGCAGGTTCAGCACCGCGCCGTCGCCGTCCTGGTACGCCACCCGCAGCATCCGCGGACGCAAGGCCCCGACCAGCACCTTGGGCGGTCGCGGCAGGGTGTGGCCCAGGCTGAAGCCGGGGGCCGACAGGGTCTCGTACGCATCGCCCACGGGCAGCCCGTGCAGCGCGCGCTTCAGGAACCGCACGGTGTCGCGGACCCGGGCGAGCGGCCGGTCGTGGGTGACCCCGTTGAGGGCGGTGGTGTGCGCGGGCACGGACGCGCCGACGCCCAGCAGCAGCCGCCCCTCGGCGAGCTGGGAGAGCGTGGCGGCGGTCTGCGCGAGGATGCCGGGACCCCGGGTGAGCACGGGCACCACCCCGGTGCCCAGCCGCAGCTCGGGCTGCCACGCCGCGGCGGCGGTCAGCGGGGTGAAGGCGTCGATTCCGCCGCCCTCACCGGTCCAGACGTCGGTGTACCCGAGGTCGGGGAGCGACTCGACGAGGTGCCGGTGGCCGGGGAGGGAGAGGGTGGGCAGGGGGAGGTTGACGCCCCAGTGGAGAGGGGCGCCGGCGGGGTTGCCGGTGGATGCGGAGACGGGCGGGGGCATGGTGCGGGGGCTCCTCGGGTCGGTGGAGGGGGCGGGTGGCCGGGCACGGTTGTCCGCCCGGCGGACTCGTGCCGGTGGTTATGCGCCGGGGGCGGCCGACGGCCGGACGGCGGGGTCCGGCGCCGGGGCGGTCGCCGGGGGAGCGGCGTGCCGGCCCCGCAGCCTGCTCACCGGTCTCTCGATGGCGTAGTGGGCAAGGCCCGCGAGCGCGACCGTCAGCAGCACCGTCACCGGGAAGAGCACCCAGAACTCCGCGCTCCCGGCCCGCTGCCCGGTGATCCGCAGCCAGCCCTCGACCACGACCATGTGCCACAGGAACAGCCCGTACGACACCCGCCCGAGCCACGCGGGCACCCGCCCGGCAAGCAGTCTCGCGGGACCGCCGGTGCCGCTGCCGAGGGCGAGCGGGGCGATCAGGGCCACCGCGACCACCAGGTAGAGCAGGTGCTCCACGAGGGCCTCGGCCACCGTCGGGTACCTCAGGGTCGATCCGCTCACCGGCGTCGACACCACCACGTACGCCAGCAGCGCCACGCCCCAGCACCACCAGGGCCGCCGCACCAGGCGCCGTACCGCGGCGGGCGGGCCGTCCGGCCGGGCGGCGAGGACGGCGAGCGCCATCCCGGCCGCGAAGTAGCCCGCGTACTCCGGCAGCCACAGCGAAGGCAGCGGGTACGCCCCGGCGGACGGCACGTGCGTGGCCACCAGCGAGCCGAGGGTGAGCAGTTCGACCACGGCAAGCACCCCGAACACCGTGCCCGCCCGCCCGCGCCGCAGCAGCGGGTGGAGCGCCAGTGCCAGCACGGGGAGCACGACGTAGAACGCCACCTCGGTCGCCAGGCTCCAGGTCTGGGTGATGCCCAGCGGGATCGGCTCCGGCGCGTAGATGTGCAGCAGGAGGAAGGTCCGCAGCGCGGGCCACAGCTCACCGAGCGTGTCCCTTCCGAACCACACCAGGGAGACCAGCGCCACCACCCAGTACACGGGCAGGATGCGCAGCACGCGGTGCCACAAGTAGCGGCCGGTGGACGGTGGTTGGCGGCCGTCGCGGGCCGCGTTGGCGTACGGGCGGTAGAGCAGCAGGCCGGACAGTACGAAGAAGACCGGCACGCCCACCGTGAACCGGGAGATCACCGGGCCCAGCGGGCCGGCCTCCCCGATGCCGAGCCAGCTGGAGGCGACCTGACCGGTGTAGATGCCCACGTGCAGGGCGATCACCAGCAGAGCGGCCACCGCACGCAGGCCGTCGAGCGCGGGGGCCCGGTGCCGGGCGGTGTCGAGGGTGGCGGGCCGGGTGGCCGGTGCGGCGGGCGATGCGGCCGGGACGGTGGGTGTGGCGGGTACGGCGGGTGGCGCCTCAGACGCGCTCATCGGCTCCGGCCCCTTCCTGCCGCTCGGCGGACGGCGCGTCCTGTGCGGACTGCGTGCCGTGAGCGGACTGCGAGGCGGGAGCGTCCTGTCCGTCCTGCGCGTCCTGTCCGTCCTGCGCGGGCTCCGTGCCCGGTGCCGACCGCAGCCGGCCGACCAGCGGTACCGCGACCAGCCCGGCGAGCAGGGCGAGTCCGCCGCCCACCACGGCCGTACCGGTGTCGGCATGGGCGAAGGTGCCCGCGATGCCGACGCCGACGGCCGTTCCCGCGTACAGCGTCGCGCTGTTCCAGGAACTCGACGTCGCGCCCAGTTCGGGGCGCGCCGAGATCAGCAGGGTCTGGATGATCGTGCCGAACGCGCCGCTCGCGAAGAACCACACCAGCACCGCCGCGTACGCCACGATCGACGGCGCGCCCAGTGCGGCGAGTACCGCCGCGGTGCCCAGCACCAGCGCCCACACCGGGATCCACACCGCGTCGCCCGCACCCCGGGCCCTGGCCCGGTCGCCGATCCGGCCCGCGGTCAGCGAACCGAGCGCACTGCCCGCGCCGACCAGGATGCCCAGCAGCCCGAGCGCGTTGACGGAAAGCCCGAACCGGTCGTGCAGGGCGGTGCCGAGGAAGGTGTACGCGCCCAGGTTCGCGGCCTGGAGCAGGAACACCACGATCAGGGTGTGCCGCAGCGTGCGGTCGCCCCACACCGAGAACACCGCCGTGAACCGCAGCGGCTGCGGCCCGGCAGCCGCACCGGAAGCGCTCGCCGGGGCCTTCGTCTGCGCGAGCACCAGCGGCACCGCGGCCACCGTCAGCACGGTCAGCGCCCAGAACGAGGCCCGCCAGCCGCCCCAGCCCGCGAGGAAACTGCCCGCCGGGACACCGAGCACCTGACCGGCCGAGAACAGCGCCATCCCGTACCCGACGGCCCGCCCGCGCACCGCTTCGGGCGCGGTCTCCGCGAGGTGCGCCCAGATCGACGGACCGGCCAGCGCGGCACCCAGCGCACCGAGGACACGGGCGACGACCAGGACGGTCAGATCGCCCGCGACGGCGGCCAGCGCGTTGCCGAGCAGGAACAGGACCGTACCGGCCAGGATCGTGGGACGCCGGCCGAACCGGTCGGAGACGGCACCGAGGAAGGGCGCGGTCAGCGCGTACACCAGCGTGTAGGCGGTGACGGTGCTCGCGGCTGCCGCCACCGACACCCCGACCGAACCGGCGATGGTCGGCAGCAGCGGCGAGACGAGGAACGTCTCGGTGCCGATCAGGAAGAGCAGCAGATATACACCGGTGTAAGCGGCCCAGGGCACCTTGGGAGCGGCGGTGGGCGTGGCGGGCGCGGTGGACCCGGCCGTCTCGGCGGATCCGGCGGATGCGGTGACGGCGGTGCCCGCCCGCTCATCGACGGACGGGGGAGTTTCGGGGGGCACGGGAATCCTCTCGCCGGGCAGGGTGGGGTGCAGGAGGGCCGCGCCGCCGGTCACGGACCTGGCCGGGCGGCCCCACGTGCCGATCGTCGCGGGGCGCGCCGTGAGCAGCCAGATCCCGAATCATGCTGTTACTGGCACACACAGGCTGGGCAGCCGGTCGCCCAACTCCGCGCGCAGCGCCCCGAGGAACCGTTCCGCGAACACCGGGTGCCCGGCCGGTCCCGGATGCAGCCGGTCCAGGCCCACCGGTTCCAGCAGCAGTTCGGCGTCGCACGGTCCGAACACGTCCAGCCCGTCGACGTAGTGCAGCTCCGTGTCCCCGTGCGCGCGCAGCAGCCGGACGGCCTCCTCGGTGCGTCTGCGGCAGTCCTGGACGGTCAGCCCGGAGGGCCCGGGGACGGTCTCCCGGTCCGGGGCGACGATCGTCGACATCAGGACGAACGGTGTGTCCGGGTGCCCTTCGCGCACCGTACGGACGAACCCGACGAGCGCCGAGCTGAAGGCGTCCGGGCTGTGGCTGCCCAGTGCCTGGACGTTGATGCCCACGCACGCCGTTAGCAGTTCGGCCTCCTGGTCGCGCATCAGCCGGGCGGTCATCGGCTGGAGGCAGCAGGCCGCGCCCAGCGCCAGCGACGTCAGGTCGAGACCGGCCTCGCGGGCGACGAGCGCGGGCCAGGCCCGCACCGGCGACGCGGCTCCGCGCCCCTGCGAAATGGAACTGCCGTAGTGCACCCAGCGCGGACGCTCCGAGGTGTCCGGTGCGAGCGAGGCGCCCGCGTCGAGCACCAGCGAACGCAGCTTGAACTGGTGGTACGTCGGCAGCCACAGCTCCACGGTGACCGGCCGCCCCGGCAGGTGCGCCACCCGGAACTCCGCGTCGCCGCCGTCCGCCGTCAGCGCGACCGTCACCGGGGACCGCCCGTCGCAGACCACGTCGAGCCGGGGCAGCTCCTGCGGCCCGTTCAGCCGGGGTGCCGGTGCGGCCCGGTAGCGGCACACCAGGGTGCGGCTGTCGGTGCGGAAGGTCAGCCGCACCCCGGCGGGCATGGCCGCCCGGCCGATGCCGCCCTCCGGCAGATGCAGCCGGGCCTCCCCGTACGGCACCCGCCAGGGCGACACCCAGGCGCCGTCCGGCCCGCGCTGCACGGAGACGGCACCCCGGAAGCGCAGTGCCGGATCGTTGCAGGCCACGGTGCGGCCGGTGCTCCGCCCGACTTCTGGCGGCACGTCTTTTGCTGCCGCGCTTCCTGCTGCCACGTCTCCGACCGGCACGTCTTCTGCTTCTGCTGCCACGTCTCCTGCTGACACGTCGGTGCCTCCTCATGGCCTCGCCTGGCGGGTCGCGTCATCTTCCGTGGCGCGCGGCGGCGGCAACCAGTCGTTGCGGATGCTGTGACCGGCACTCATGGCCTGACCTGCCCGGTGACGCGGTCCGACCGGCCCGTGATGCCTGTTGCGTGTGTGACTGATGCATCAGTCAGTACCTCAACTCACATCTCATTACGCATGTGCGTTGAGATTTGCTCAACACATGAGTACGGTGGCCGACCATGCGGAACGAAGCAGTGAGACCCCGCGACGAGACGGGGACCGAGACCGGCAGCGGGCCCCCGGGGCGCGGACCCGAGCCCGGTCCCGCGAGCGGACCCGAACCGGCGTCGGCCGTCGCCGGCCGGGTGCGGGAGGTCATCGCCGCCGCCGGGGTCAGCCAGCGCGAGTTCGCGCGCCGGATCGTCATGGACCCCTCCAAGCTGTCCCGCTCGCTCGGCGGCACCCGCCGGTTCACCGCCGCCGAACTCGCCCGGATCGCCGACACGGCCGGAGTGGACGTGGGCAGGCTGCTCGGCTCGCGGACCCCGCGCCCGGAAGCCGCGGCACCCGTCCGGCGTGCCCGGTCGGGCGGTGCGGCCGGTGCGGCCCCGGACGGCGGCCGACCGTTGCAGATCGTGCGGGAGACCGTCCGGCTGATCGCCGAACGCGGTTTCCACGCGGTACGGGTCGCGGACATCGCGGAGGCCTGCGCCACCAGTACCGCCGCCATCCACTACCACTTCCCCGGCCGCGACGACCTGCTCGAAGCGGCGGTCCGCTGGTGCATGGACGAGGACACCGCGCGCCGTGCCACCCGTACCGCCGAGGCGCGCGACGCCGCCGACGAACTGCGCCAGCTCATCGAGCTCCAGATCCCGCACAGCGAGCAGCAGCGCCGCCAGTGGCACGTCTGGCTCGACCTGTGGGCGGAGGCGGCCCGCTCGACCGCCGTGGGCCGGCTGCACGTCGAGTACTACCGGCAGTGGCGCGACACCGTCGCCGATGTCGTACGGCGCGGAGTCGCCCAGGGTGCCTTCCGGCCCGGCACCGACCCCGACGCCGCCGCGCTGCGGCTCACCGCGCTCATCGACGGCCTCGCCAGCCAGGTGCTCGCCTCCACCCCTGCCGAGACCGGCCCGGCCGGCGGCACCAGCGCGCAGGACATGCGCGAAGCACTGCTCGCGTACGTGGACGCCACGCTCACCCGATCGCCCTGAGCGGTCCACCGGGTTCCGGAACCCGGTGGCCGTCCGCCGCACCGGCCCGCTTCTCGTGGTGCACCCTCAACTCTCCATCCCCGTAAGGAGATTCGCATGACCGTCAACCAGGACGTCATCATCACCTGCGCCCTGACCGGCGCCGGCGACACCGTGCGCAAGAGCCCGCACGTCCCCGTCACCCCCGAGCAGATAGCCAGGTCGGCCGTCGAGGCCGCCGAGGCGGGGGCCGCCGTGGTGCACATCCACGTCCGCGACCCCGAGACCGGTGACCCCTCCCGCGACACCCGCCTCTACCGCGAGGTCGTCGAGCGGATCAAGGAAACCGGTACCGATGTCGTCATCAACCTCACCGCCGGCATGGGCGGCGACCTGGTCGTCGACCCCGAACAGCCGCTCAAGGACTTCCCGCTGCCCGGCACCGACCTCGTCGGCGGCCTGGACAGGCTCCCGCACGTCGAGGAACTGCTGCCCGACATCTGCACTCTCGACTGCGGTTCGCTCAACTTCGGCGACAACCTCTACATCTCCACCCCCGACATGCTGCGCGCCGGCGCCAAGCGCATCCAGGAACTGGGCGTACGCCCCGAGCTGGAGATCTTCGACACCGGGCAGCTGTGGTTCGCGAAGCAGCTGATGGCGGAGGGTCTGCTCGACGACCCGACCGTGTTCCAGCTGTGCATGGGCATCCCGTGGGGTGCGCCGGCAGACCCGGGCGTGCTCCAGGCGATGGTCAACATGCTGCCCGAGGGAGCCCAGTTCGCCAGCTTCGCGCTCGGCCGGATGCAGATGCCGTGGGCAGCCCAGTCCATCCTGCTCGGCGGGCACGTGCGCGTCGGACTGGAGGACAACCTCTACCTCGGCAAGGGCAACAAGGTCACCAACGCGCAGCTCGTGGAACGCGCCGTCACCCTCACCGAGTCGCTCGGTTCGCGCGTCGCCACCCCGGACGAGGCCCGCCAGAAGCTGGGCCTCAAGCCGCGCGGCTGACGCATCCCCCCATTGCTGCGGCCCGTTTTTCCGCCGACCGGATTCCCTAGGTCCCGTTGATCTCCGGATCCCTGTGGCCCCCGTGGTCACCGTGAACCTGTGACCCCTTGGGTCCATGATCCCCGGATTTTCGGTTCCCGCCCCCCGAAGTCTCAACACCCCCTCATCCGCGAGGAGTTCCCCCCACCATGAGTCCTGCCCCCGTGCCCGCGGCCCCCTGCGCCCCCGAGGACGTACGCCGTGTCGCCTGTGTCGGCGCCGGTGTCATCGGCGGCGGCTGGGTCGCCCACTACCTGGCCCGCGGCTACGACGTCACCGCCTGGGACCCGGCCCCAGACGCCGAGCAGAAGCTGCGCCGCCTCGTCGACGCCGCCTGGCCCGCCCTCGTACAGCTCGGGCTCGCGGACGGTGCGTCGCCGGACCGACTCACCGTCACCGCCACCCTCGAAGAGGCCGTTACGGAGGCCCAGTTCGTCCAGGAGAGCGCGCCCGAGAAGCTGGAGCTGAAGCGCGACCTGCTCGCCCGGCTGGACGCCGCGACCCCCGCCGGAGTGGTGATCGCCTCCTCCACCTCCGGCTACCCGATGACCGACATGCAGACGGAAGCCGCCGATCCCGGCCGTCTCGTGGTCGGCCACCCGTTCAACCCGCCGTACCTGATCCCGCTCGTCGAGGTCGTCGGCGGCGAGCGGACCACCCCGGACGCCGTCGCCTGGGCGTCGCGCTTCTACGAGGTCGCTGGCAAGTCCGTCATCACCATGCAGCGCGAGGTCCCCGGCTTCATCGCCAACCGCCTCCAGGAAGCCCTGTGGCGCGAGGCGCTGCACATGGTCGCCAACGGCGAGGCCACCGTCCGCGAGATCGACGACTCCATCACCGAAGGACCCGGACTGCGCTGGGCGTTCATGGGCCCGATGCTCACCTTCGCGCTCGCCGGCGGAGAAGGCGGCATGGCCCACATGCTCGACCACTTCGGCCCCTCGCTGAAGTCCCCGTGGACCCGGCTCGAAGCACCGGAACTCGACAGGAAGCTGTACGACGACGTGGTCGCGGGCTGCGACGAGGCGGCGGACGGCCGCACCATCGCGGACCTCGTCGCCGAACGCGACCAGGGCGTCATCGACGTACTGCGCGCGACGGGCCGTCTGCCGCAGCAGCGCACCGAGAAGGAGGCCAAGTGAGCGAGACGCACACCGCCACCGGGTCCGCCGCGGAGCGCCCGGCCGCCCCGGTGGCCGACGGGTCCGCCGCCGAACGCCCGGCCGCCCAGGGCGCTGACGGGTCCCTACGCGGGTCCGCGGCCGAGGCCGACGTGACGGACACGACCGAACTCGACGGCGTCGTCGACTGCCTGCCGCTGGTCCACCACACCGTGCGGCCCGAATGGATCGACTACAACGGCCATATGAGCGAGGCCTTCTACGTCCTCGTCTTCGGCTATGCCACCGATGCCATGATGATCGAGACCGGCCTCCACGCGGGCTACCGCGAGCGCACCGGCTGCTCCCTCTACACGGTCGAGGCGCACCTCCGGTACCTCAAGGACGTCCCCGAGGGCGCCAGGCTCGCCGTCCGCACCCGGGTGCTGGGCGCCGACGCCAAGAAGGTCCGCTTCGCGCACGAGCTGTTCGTCGTGGCGGACCCGCACCCCACCGAGGGCGTCGAGGGCACGGAGAGCGTCAAGGGCATCGAGGACCCGTCGCCCGCGACCCTCCCGACCGAGGCCGAGCCGGTGGCCACCACCGAACTCCTCGCCGTCCACGTCGACCAGCAGGCGGGCCGGGCCGCCCCGTTCCCCGAGGCGGTCCGCGCCCGGCTGGTCTCCCTCACCGAGGACGCCCCCGCCTGGGCGGGCCGCTCCATCGTTCAGGTGCCCACCCCGCGCTCCTGATGGAGTTCGGCGCTCACCGCCAGCCGGATCTGCGCGTCCGCCCAGGCGGTACGGGCGGCGGAGCCGCCGAGCGGGAGCGCCGCCAGCAGGTCCCGGACGAGTCCGGCCGCCCGGTCGAGACCGCACCGGGCCAGCCGGGCCGCCGCGTCCTCCAGCCGGGAACGCACCGAGGTCGGCGGACGGCGCAGCCCGTGGTGCGCGGCCTCGGCCAAGGCCCCGAGCGCGTCGTCCAGCACCGCGGTCACCGGATCGGCGGTGGGGCCGCCCGCCCCACCGCCGTCGGTGAGGACGGTCGGGGCCGCCGCCGTCAGATCCGGTACGGTCACCACCCCGTCCGGGGTCAGCACCGCCAGCGGATCGATGCGGATCCGGCCGCCGGAGCGCGACAGCACCCCACTGACGTACCGCACCTCACCGCCCTCCGCCAGCACCCCGGCCAGCACGTCCAACGCACCGGGGCAGAGCGGGTCGTACGTCGCGGTGACCAGCGCGGAGGTGCCCACCGCGTCCCGCACCTCGACCTCCAGCCGCTGTTCGGCCGGGTCGTAGGACGCTGGGCCGATCCGTGACAGCTCCACCACCCGTACCGTCTCGGCCTCGACGCGCGGCCGGATCAGCCGCGGCGGCTGCCCGTCCAGGGCCGACGCGTACGCGGCGAGGTCCCGCACGAGGAGCGATGCGGGCAGGTCCTTCCAGGACGAACCGGCGGGCACGACGGTCGTGCTGGAGATCCTGCCGCGGGCCAGCGACAGCGAGCGGCTCGCCGTACGCCGTGCGGACTCGCTGATCAGACTGCCCGAGGCGAGCGCCCGCAACGTCGTCCCGGCCAGACGCCGGGCGGCCAGCTCGGGGCCGCCGAGGGGCCGGCCGTCGGTGTGCGGCCACTCCTTGCGGAGCACCAGCACCACCCCCGCGTCGGGGTGCGCGAAGTACACCTCGACTGTCGTCCCGGCATCCTCCCCGCCGCTGTTGCCCGACTCGCGCACCCGGCAGCCCAGCGAGGTGAGCCGCACCCGCCGCAGCGGTGTCTCCCCGGCCTCCCGGACGCCCAGCACATCGGCCCGCGCCCCGGGGTCGGCGAGGGCGGCGCGCTGTCTCGCGTACAACTCCCCGGCGAGCGCGGCGAAGTCCTCGGCCCGGTACCCGGCGCTCCGGGACTCGTACGCCGCCAGCTGTTCGGCGAGGTCGTCGACCACACCGGCCGGCCAGTGCAGGGATGCGGCGGCCAGCTTCTTCCCGGTCCGGCGCAGGGCACCGCCGAGCAGCGGCCCCGCGTGCGCGACCCCTTCGAGGAGGAGATCGCCCACCGCGTCGACGGCCCTGTCCAGCGCGGCGGCCGAAGCGACGGTGGGCCGAGGGCTGCCTGTGCCGCCGACGCGGACTCGGACGGTGACGGTCGCCCCGGCCTTGGTGTCCGGCGCCGGGGTGGTGGGTCGAGGGGTGGCGGGTCCGGGGGCAGCGGGTCCAGAGGCGGCCGGTCGAGGGGCGGTGGGTTCAGGGGTGGTGCCGTGCGTCGTGGTGCGGTCCGTCGTGGTGCGGTTCGTCATTGGGCCGTGCGCCGTGGTGCGGTCTGTAGCGGTGCCGTCCGTGGCGGCGCCCTCGGCGTCGGCGGCGCGGAACGCCCAGACCGCCAGCGCCAGCATCTCGCCCCGCAGGGTGGCCGTGGCGTCCGTCAGGGCGTACCCGATCTCGCCCGGCACCGGGAACCGCACGGTACAGGTGGGAAGTTCCACCCAGGGCGCGGTACCGTCCGCACCGCCCCGGTGCACCTGGGCCGCGTACCCCCGGGCAAGGGTCCGCCGGGCAGCGGCCAGCGAGCGGGCACCGACAGCGGTGAGCAACGCCTCGTCGTCGAAACCGCCGGGGGACCAGCCGGGTGACCAGTTGGACGCGTGCTCGGACCCGGTAGAACGGGACGCGGCGGGACTCGCTCCTGGGGCCTTGGGGCCGGTGCCTCGGGACGGGGTGGGCTTGGCGTCGGCGGTCCCGGTGGTCTCGGTGGTCCGGTCGTCGTCGGTGGCCGTGGACTTCGTGGTTCCGGAGGTGGTGGTCCCCTGCCTCGCGTTCCTCGGCCTGTTGGCGGACTCCGCGTCGGCCGTCGCGTGTCCGGCCGTGCCCGCCTCAGCCACCTCGGCCGCGGGCGCGCCCACCTCACTCGCTCCCGGGCCAGCCACGTCCTGCTCGCCCGCGCCCCGCGATTCCGTATCCCGCTGGTAGGCCAGCACCAGACCCACGAGGTGGCGGCACACCCCCGGTGCCGCGCAGCTGCAACGGCCCGGGTCCAGGCCCACGCCGGGCGGGAGTTCGGTCTCGGTACCGTCCCCGAACACCGCCCTTACCAGCCCGTCCGCCGATACGGAGAGTTCGGGGCCGGACCCCGCGTCCAGCTCCTTCGTGGCGCGCTTCACCAGACCCCGGTTGGCGAGCGCGGCCAGGGTGTCGGGGGTGAGCGCGAGCAGATCCGCCCGGACGGCCACCGCCCCGGTGCCCGCCGCGCCCGCCGTACCGCTCCCGGCAGCAGTCGTGATGCCCAACCGCCCAGTCGTGCGCCCCGTCATCGTCGTGCGCCCCGTCATCCGCCCAGCCTCTCCGCGACGAACGCGGCCAGCTGCCCCGGTGTCATCGCCCCCATGTGCGCCCCCGCGTCGGCGAGGCGCTGCCCCAGTTCACGGTCGTACGCCGGATCCGCCGCCTCGTCGAGGGCCGCGAGACCCAGCACGGTCGTGCCCTGCTCGACCAGGCCGCGAACCGTCCGCACCAGCCGGTACGGGTCGCCGCCCTCGTAGAAGTCGCTGATCACCGCGAAGACGCACCGGCGCGGGTTCTCGATCAGCCCCGCGCCGTAGTCGACGGCGCGGGCGATGTCGGTACCGCCGCCCAACTGCACCCGCATCAACAGCTCGACCGGGTCCGTCACCTCGCTCGTCAGGTCGACCACCGAGGTGTCGAAGGCGACCAGATGGGTCTTGAGCCCCGGCAGCCCCCACAGGCAGGCCGCGGTCACCGCCGAGTGGATCACCGAACTCGCCATCGACCCCGACTGGTCGACCAGCAGCACCAGTTGCCACTGCTCCAGGTGCCGCCGCGTACGAGAGTGGAAGTACGGCTTCTCGATGAGTAGCCGCTTCTCCTCCGGGCGGTAGTGCGCGAGATTGGCCCGCAGGGTCTTACGGAAGTCGAAGTTCCGGGCAATGCGGTGGCTGCTGGGGCGGCGCGACCTGGTCCCGGAGAACGCCTGCCGCACCTCCGGCTTCAGCTTTTCCATCAGCTCCCGTACGACGTGCGCCACGATCCGCCGGGCCAGGCGCAGTACCTCCGGGTTCATCAGGTGCTTGGTGCGCAGCACCGCCTGAAGCAGCGTCGCACTGGGCTCGATGCGCTCCAGGACGGCCGGGTCGGTGACGATCTCCTGGATGCCGTACCGCTCGACGGCATCGCGTTCCAGCCGTTCCACGGTCTCCTTCGGGAACAGCCGGTGCACCTCGTCGATCCAGTCGACGGCCGTCACCGCTGACGGGCCGTTCCCGCCCTGCCGGGAGTCGCCCCGGGCCGCTTCGCCGCCGCCGGAACCCCGTACACCGCGCCGGGCCAGCTCCGGATCCCGCCCGTACAGCCACTCCAACGCGGCGTCCCGCGCGGCTCCCCGGCCACTCAGCCCGCCGGTGCACCGCTCGGCGGGCTCGCCCAGAATCAACCGCCACCGCTCAAGTCCGGCGTCCACGTCGAGGTCGACGCCACCGGGCACCCTCGTCACACCCGCACCAGCACGAGTACCAGCACCCGTACCTGCACTGGTACTAGAGCCCGCACCTGCACTGGCACCTGAGCCAGCGCCCGCGCCCGCCCCGGCACCAGTACCCGCACTGGCACCCGCACCAGTACCCGCTCCCGCCGCCCGCTCGGCGGACCCCGTCCCCCACTCGCTGCCCCGCTCACTCATGCGGTCGCCCCCTTCCGTTCCCGCTCCCCGTCGGCGGGGGTCACGGCGTCCAGCCCGAATCTTCCGAGCACCGCGTCCACCGATTCCTCCAGCGCCCGGCCGCGCGCCGTCACCAGCGGATCGGCTCCCGTCCGCAACAGCCCTCTGGCGGAACCCCGGACGCCCCGCCGTTCCATCAGCCGGCGGGCGATGCGCTCGCGCTCGCGCGGCGGGAAGAAGGCGAACGCCTGCCGCAGCGAGGGCAGCGCCACCAGGAACTCCTCGTCCGACATCGCCCCGACGATCGAGTCCAGTACGCCGACCAGCGAACGGCCCGTGCCGCCCGCCCGACCGGCACCACCGCCCCGGCCCTCGCCGCCACCGCCGTCCACGCCGACCCCGCCTTCACCGCCCGCCTCGTCGGAGTCCTCGCCGTCACCGTCCCGTGTCACCTCCGCCCGCGCCACGGCGAACAGGCCCGCCAGCCAGTCCCCGAGCAGCCCGCCCGCGCCCGCGAAGCCACGCACCGCCTCCGCCGGACCGGCGCTCCCGGTCGCCGCACCCAACTCCCGGTGCAGCGCGAAGGCGGCGCCCCGCAGGTCCGCCGGAGCGGCGGAGTCCAGCGAGATCCGCCGGGCCGCCGCGGCCACCGCTTCCCGTTCCACCCCGAGCAGTCGTGCCGCGTGGACGCAGCTGTCGCGCAGCGCCACCACCGCGCGCAACCGGCCGAGATCCACCCCCGGCGCACCGCGCAGCCCTTCGAGCAGCCACAGCAGCCGGACCGCCGCGGCATCCACCACCGACCCCAGCAGCGGCCCGCGCGCCACGTCGAACAGCCGGTCGTGCCGCCACAGCCCCAGCGCCGTCGCCAGCACCTCGCCGAGCGGCCCCGGGTCCTTCATCTCCCTTACGGAGGAAGCCAGTTCGGACAGCAGCCGGTCGGACACCCCGCCCACTCCGCACAGCACCGCGTCGAACAGCGCGCTCGCCAGCCCGTCGGGACCGGCCGCCCGCGCCCGCTCCGTGAGAACGGTGGCGGCGGCCTCGTCGAGCCGTGCGCCGTACGCCCCCGCCTCGACCAGCGCCGCGTCCCGGCCCGTCCGGTCACCCGGCTCCCAGCGCTCGGTGAACACCGGGTCCGCCCCGTGCGCGGGCCCCGACACCCGCTCGTGCCCGGGTACGCCGAGCACCCGCAACCGGTGCAGCAACCGGCTCCGCGCCAGGTCACGCTCCGCGCCCAGGTCCAGCCGCACCTGCTCGTCCGGCCGGATCCGCAGCCCGGCCAGCTCCGCCGCCACCTCGTGCACCAGCGGCGGCACGGGGGTCAGCGGGTGCAGCCTGCCCGTGCGGTCGCCGCCGCACGCGGCCACCATCTCGACGACCACCGGATGCGAGCCGACGGCGAGCGTGCCGCGCCCGGTCCACGGCAGCGGCTGGTCCAGGTCGTCCGCGACGAGCGCACCGGCCAGCCCGTCCAGTACGTCGGTCCTGGCGGGGCGGGGATGCCCGCGCAGGGCTGTGAGGCCCTCGGTGAGTGCGCGGGCGGCGATCAGGTCCGCGGTGGACACCGGGTGCCGGCGCTCCCGCAGCCGTGCGACGACCGTGCGGGTCAGCCCCTCGGCGGCGGCTTCGACCCCGTCCTCCCACACCCGCTGGTAGTAGCCGGGCGAGGGCATACCCGACTGGTAGCCGGCGAAGGCGTCCAACTGCCGGAAGGAGTAGGGCACCAGGAAACTCCCGGACAGCGCCCCGTCCGCGGGCACCGGAACCTCCGGCCAGCACACGCCCCCACCCGCCCCGGCCGTCCGGTCCGTGACCGCGTCCGCCGCCCCCGTCCCCTCCGCCCCGGCGAGCCTCCTGAGCGCGGGCGTGTGGAAGCCGCCGGTCACCACCAGCACCGGCCGGTCACCGGCCGCCCGAGCCGCGGCCCGCACCCAGGACGCCATGTACTCCTCGCGGGCCCGGTCCCCGGAGTCCGCCGCCGCCTCGCCGCGCACCAGGTCGAAGTACGCGTCCAGGCGTTCCGCCAGCCCTTCTTCCGGCTCCACCTCGAACAGGCGGTCCCACAGGGCGTCCACGGAGTCCACCGTGAACCGCTCGCGCAGCCGGTCCGTGGCCTCGGCGTACCTGGCCTCCGCGTCGGCGTACCGGTTGGTGCGCTCGGCGAACGCCGGGTGCCAGGCGGGCAGATCGACGAACCGCACCTCGGCCCCGGCCGCCCGCCCCGCCGTGAGCGCCACCCACTCCGGGGAGTAGTCGCACAGCGGCGTCCACGAGGTGGCCGCGCGCTCCTCGTCGCGGTAGTGGCTGAACACCGCGACCGGCAGATCGTGGCCGAGCAGCAGCTCCTCCAGCCTGCCGTTCATATCGGCCGGGCCCTCCACCAGGACGTACGCCGGACGCAGCTCGGCCACCGTGCGCGCGACCAGCCGCGCGCAGGCGGGGGAGTGGTGCCGCACCCCCAGGAACCGCACCGCGCCCTTGCCCACCGTGCTCACCCGTCCAGCAGATGACGCGCGTCGTGCAGGGCCTGCCACTGCGGTCCGCGCCGCCGGGACGCCTGCTGCTCCAGGAAGCGGCGCAGCCGGGCCAGGTCCTCGGGGCTGTCCTTCGCCGCGGTGCCCGCCAGACAGGCCACCACGTCGGCGGCGGTGCCCGCCTCACCGCGCAGGAACCACCCCCGCACCCCGACCGCGTGCGCGACGGACACCGCCTCGGCGGTGCTCATCACGGCCGACAGCCGCTCCGAGGACGCGCCGCTGCGGCCGTCGCCGCCCGTGCGCAGCTCCCGGAACGTACCGACCAGCACCTCCAGCACGTCGCGGTCCGGTGCCACCGTCACCCCCGACCGCTCCAGGAGCGCCGCGGCCTCCGCCTCCACCAGCGCAAGTTCCGTGTCGAGGTCGGGGATCGGGAAGACGGTCTCGAAGTTGAAGCGGCGCTTGAGGGCGGCGCTCATCTCGTTGACTCCCCGGTCGCGGGTGTTCGCCGTCGCGATCACGTTGAACCCCTGGCGGGCGAACACCATCCCCGCGGGCCCCTCCAGCTCCGGAACCGCCACCACCCGCTCCGACAGCAGCGAGAGCAGTGAGTCCTGCACCTCCAGCGGGCACCGGGTGATCTCCTCGAACCGGACGATCCGGCCCTCCGCCATGCCGCGCAGCATCGGCGCGGGCACCAGCGACCGCTGGGAGGGGCCCTCCGACACCAGCAGGGCGTAGTTCCAGCCGTACTTGATCTGGTCCTCGGTGGTGGCGGCGCCGCCCTGCACGGTCAGTGTCGAGGTGCCGCTGACGGCCGCCGCGATCAGCTCGGAAAGCAGCGACTTGGCGGTGCCCGGCTCGCCGACCAGCATCAGCCCGCGGCTGGTCGCGAGGGTCACCAGTGCCCGGTCCACCAGGGAGGGGTTGCCGACGAACTTCCGGCTGACGCCCGCCTCGGCGTCCCCGACGACGAACCGGCGAGCCGCCCGCAGGCTCAACTCCCAGCCGGGCGGACGGTGGTCGGTGTCCGAGGCGCGCAGCGCGGCCAGCTCCTCGGCGTACCGCACCTCGGCGGGCGGTCGCTGCAGCGGCGCCGCCGCCCGGTCCGTGTCCGCCGCGGCCTTCATCGCACGGCCCCTTCCGTGAGGTCCGTCAGGTCGGCGAGCAGCTCGGACGCGGCCACCGGGTCCAGGTCGCCGAACCGCAGGCCGCTGTCCTGCTGCGACCAGGACTTGCTGGGCACGGTCTCCAGGGAGACGTGGGCCAGCTTCTGGTCCGGGATCACCTCGATCGCGCCGACGGCGATGCCGCCGTCCAGGTCGATCACCAGGTGCACGTTGTCGCCGAGCGTCTTGGTGATCTCGTTCTCCACGCCGGCGTCCTGCGGCACACCCCGCCGCCATCCCCGCTTGGTCAGCCCGAGCATTTTGGTGGTCGGCACGGTGAAGCCCTCGAAGCGGGCGAGCCGGCTGCCCGCGGCCTCCTCCGGGGTGAGCCGGTGCACGGCGCGCCCCAGCTGGGCGAACGGCTGGAGGATCTCGTAGTCGGCGAACACCTCGGACCAGGCGGCCACCGCCTCCTCGCCCAGCGTCAGCGGGTGGGCGAGCCGCACCGAGGCGTCCTCGGGCAGGACGAACACGTCCTCCTCGACATCCGCGAACGTACGGTCCTCCGCCACCCGGAACGCCGTCCCCGCACGGGCCGAACCGGCGGCGGGCGTACCGGCGGTTGTGCCGGCCGCTGCCCCGGCGTCCGCCGGAGTCCCGTCCGGGCCCTCCGCGGGCAGGCACTCCCACACCATCCGGCGCACCAGGTGCCACATCAGGGGATGCTCCACGAACAGTTCCCGGAACTCCTGGGCCGACCACGACCTGCTCGCGACCATGGCCGCCTCCAGCCGCCGCACCTGGTCCGAGGAGACCGTGCGGACGTCCTTCTTCAACGCCATGAACCGCTTGCGCTCCTCGGGGGCCAGCTCCGCGTCGTCCTTGGCACCCGGCTTCGGCAGGTCCTTGAGCCGCTTGCCGTCGGCGTCCAGGACGTAGGGGCGCAGTTGCTCGTCGAAGCCGACGGTGAACCGCCGCGTCCCGTAGTCGACGACCGTCGAGCCGTCCGCCTCCAGCCCGAAGTCCGGCACCAGCCGGTCGGCGAGCTGCTCGGCGGTCAGCCCCAGCCCCTCGGCGACCTCCGCGATCTTCTCCTGTGCCTTCGCCTTCAGCGCCTTGAACTTCACCCGCTGGGCGATGCCGTGCAAGTGCAGCAGCGCCACGTCGGAACCGATCGAGGCCAGCACCTCCAGGCCCTCCACGGCCCGGTGGTGCGCGCCCGCGCCCGGCCAGACCCGCAGGACGGGCGTCAGCCGCCGTACCGTCTCGTCGTCACCGACCGCGCCCAGCGCGTGCAGCGCCCAGCTCTCCTTGGCCGGCAGCCCCGCCAGCCGCCACGCCTCGAACAGGGCCCAGCCGAACTCGGCCAGTGCCGCCGGGTCGCAGACCTCCTCGACGGCGGCCAGCCCCGGGTAGGGCTCCTGCGGCTTGGACATCGCCAGCATCAGCACCACGTGCCGCGCCGACGCGAGAGGCAGCGCCGCCTTCCCGTCGCGCAGCGGTAGCTGCGGCAGCAGGCCCGGTTCCGCCCACGCCCCGACCACCGGCAGCTTCGCGGGCAGCGCGGTGCGCAGCGGGTCCGCGTGCAGCAGCGCGTCCACGGCGGCGGCGGCCTTCGGCCCGTACCCGGTGGCCGCCGTCAGCACCACGTCCGCGCCCCGCTGGGAGGCGATCAGCCGCAGGGCCCGCTCGGCCGCCTTCCGCGCGGCACCCGCCCCGCCGACCGCGTCCGGCACCAGCAGCCCGGCAGCCGCCTCGGCGTGCCGCGCGAACCACGACCTGGCCAGCGGCGCCACCGACTTGAGCCGGACCAGCCAGTCCGCCATCAGCCGGGCCACCCGCACGTCGACGAACGGCATCAGCAGCGCTCCGTGCATCGCGGGCCGGCGCGGCACCACCCGCACCAGCATGTCCAGCGCGGCCAGCCCGAACCGTCCGGCGACCGGCTTCAGCAGCTCCTCGCCGTCCCACAGGTCGTCGGGGTCCCAGGAGTCCAGGAACGGCCGCACCTCTTCCTCGGGCCGCATCGCGAACAGCACCGCGGACTGCGGCGACGCCTTCGTCTTCGTCAGCTCCGAGCGCACCTCGGCCGTGTCGTACTTGCGCGCCTGTTCCCCGTGCCAGCCCTGGGCGTACCAGGTCTGGGTGTCGCGCCACTGCTCCCGCTCGCCGGGCGCCCACACCGCGGCCGGCTCCGCGTCCGCCGTCAGCCCGGTCACGGCACGCTGCTTCGCCCCGGCACCCGCCGGACGCAGCCAGGGCGGCGAGACCAGCACCTCGGGCAGCGCGTCGGCCGGGGCATCCGGCAGCGCGGCGGTCGCTTCGACCAGCGGGCGCACCACCGCCGCGACGTCCTCGGGCAGCGACGGCAGCACCGCCTCGACCAGAGCGCGGTGGGCCAGCACCTGCCCGCGCAGCAGCCGCTGGGCGATCGGTGCGCGCGCGGAGCCCGTGCGCAGCGACTCCGCCGCCATCAGCCGCAGGGCCCGCACCGGCCACCGTGCCGCCGCCTCCTGGAGCGCCGGGCCCACGTACTTGTCGTCCGCCCGCCGGAGCAGCGCCGAGAACGCCTCGTCGGTGGGGAACTCGGCGAGCGCCTTCGCGATCAGCCGCAGCTCGTCGGTGTACGCGTGGGACTGGTCGAGCTGCGAAGCCAGCGGAGCCACCGCCGCGGTGCCGATGCCCTCGGCCAGGGTGGCGATCATGGCCACCGACCAGCCCTGCCAGCCGAGCGAGTGGTTCCCGCCGAGCTCCCGCAGCTGGTCGGCCGAACCCAGTGCGCACATCAGCAGGGCGCGCACGGCGCCCGCCTGTTCGCCGTCGGCGCCGGGCTCGGCGCAGCAGGCGTCCACCCAGGCGCTCTCCGTCGGCAGCAGGAACGCCGCCACGATCCGGCGCCGCCCCGTGCCCAGCTGCCGGCCGACCGCTTCGACGGCCTGCCGGTACGTGGCGTCGTCGGCGGCGGCGAGCAGGGCGCGCACCCGTTCGGCGGTGGGGCGGCGGCAGTGCACCGCGTAGTAGCCCTGGCCCTCGGGGATCCTGCGCAGTTCCGGCTCGGTGAGGCGGCCCCGCCGGTGGTCGTGGTGCACCACGTCGATGTCCAGGTACTCGACGACCGTCCGGGCCGCGAAGGGCAGTCCGTGCTGCTCGACCAGGGCGTCGGCCCACAGCCGCTCCGCCTCGCGGGGGAGCAGCGCCAGCACCGCACCCGCTCCGACCGGGTCGGGGGAGCCGGCCAGATGCCGCCGGGCCGCCTCGACGAGCCGGGCGTCGCCGACCTCAGAACCCAGGCAGGCGTCGATCTCGGCGGAGTGCTGCGCGAGGAGCGAGGCGAACTGTGCGACGGCGGAGGCCGACGGCGCCGCCGGTTTGCGCGGGACGCCCCCGCGCCGGGGGTGCAGCACCCGCCGCCACGACGACGGGAGCACGAAGGTCCGCTCGTCCGGAATCACCACCTCCGGCTCGGCGGGAGCGGCGGAGGAGACATCGGCCGGGGCGGCCTGGGCGGACGGGCCGGACGGGACAGCGGGACCGGCCGAGGCGGAGCGTCCGGCGGCAACCGGGGCGGCGGCAGCGGCCGGAGCCGCCGCACCCACCGCCACGTACCCCTTGCGCTCCTTCTCGGCCACCAGCTTCGCCAGTGCCGCCGAGGCGGCCTCGGCGGTCGGGTGTTCCTTCACCTGGGTCCGGCCGTCCGAGCCGATCCGTCCGTACCGCACCGTCAGGGCGGGCCCTTCGGCGGCGGCCTCCCAGAACTTGGCCGAGCCGGCCTCGACGTACTCCCAGCGCCCCACAGTGCCCACCCCATCGTGCCCGTACCGGACGGCAGCCGGCCGCCCGCTGATCAAGTACGAACACAGTAACGAGCAGCACTGACAACGCCCCGTGCGGTCGAGTTCCCGCAGGTCGGCGGCAGGTTCAGCGGGAGGCGGGCAGTCCGCCGGCCCACACCGGGGTGGTCCCGGTCAGCCGGCACACCATCAGGTACAGCGGGATGGGCGGGGTGTACGGGGCGGAGCCCTCGGGGGAGTGGATCAGGCGCGGGCGCGCGGTCCCGACGTAGGCCCCCGCTGCGTACTCCGCGGGCTCGGGCCACGGCAGGCCGAGGTCGGAGCCGGACGGCACGATCCACCACCAGCGGTCCGCGTCGGCGAACACGCAGCCGGGCCGGGACAACTGCTTGAGCAGCCGCTGGCCGTGCCGCGCGGGCAGCCCCACGGCGTCGCAGCCGAGCGGGGTGTGGTCCTTGCCGGGCGGCAGCAGCAGCCGGGAGGAGCCGCCCGCCCCGGCGCCGGAGCGGCGCATCCGGGTCAGCCGGTCCGCCAGCCGGTGGCTCATCGGGTACCACTGTGGGTCAGTTCGGCCCACACCGTTCTGCCGGACTCCGCGTCGTACTCGTGCGAACCCCAGGTGTCGCACATCGCGTCGACGAGGAACAGGCCGCGCCCGTGCTCGCCGGAGGTCTCCGTGTCGGCCTTGCGGCGCAGCGTCGGACCGTCGGCGCCGACCCCTTCGTCCTGCACGGATATTCGCAGTCTGCCGTCCCGGTCGGACAGCTCGCACCGGACCCGCTCGCTCCCCGTGTGGATCACCGCGTTGGTGACCAGTTCGGAGACCACCAGCGCGGCCGTGTCGCCGACGTCCGCGAAGAGTCCCCAGTACGCGAGCCGGTCCGTCGTCAGATGCCGTGCGCGGGCAACGGACTCCGGACACGCGGGCAGCGCAAAACCGAACCGCCGGACACGGGCCCCCTGAATCGGGCCCATGACCTGGGGAAAGAGCGTGGAGCCAGGTACCACGACCGCATCCTCACCATGGGGGAGCGACTGCCGCGCACCGCCTCCCCCGGTGTGGTGCGCGGCAGCCGCGTGAACCAGTTCACGCCACAACTCTCCCTCTGCCCTCTTCACTTGGCAAGAGGCACTCTGAAAATTCCAGAGTGTCGTTTCGGAGATCAGGAACGCGTGGCACACTGCATCGCAACAGCACGTGAGAACAACGGGCAATCAGTGACGGTGAGTTACGGGGAGGTCATTCATGAGTGAACCGCGGTCCGCCCCGACCGTCGGCCAGGTCGTGCTCGGCAAACGGCTCCAGGACCTGCGCGAACGCGCGGGGCTCAGCCGCGACGAGGCCGCCAAGGTGCTGCACGTCGCCCCGGCCACCGTCCGCCGCATGGAGACCGCCGAGGTCACCCTCAAGATTCCCTATGTACAGCTGCTGCTGAAGGCCTACGGAAGCAGCGACGAGGACTGCGACGCCTTCGTCGAGCTGACCCAGGAGGCCAACCGGCCCGGCTGGTGGCAGCGCTTCCACTCCATCCTGCCCGACTGGTTCAGCATGTACGTGAGCCTGGAGGGCGCCGCGTCCCTGGTCAGGTCGTACGACCCGCACTTCGTGCCGGGCCTGCTGCAGACCGAGGACTACGCCCGCGCCGTCATGCGCACCGGAGCCATCGGCCAGACCCGTCCCGAGGACGTGGAGCGGCACGTGGCCCTGCGCATGCAGCGCCAGTCGCTGCTCACCGGCCCCGACGCACCGACCCTGTGGGCGCTCATGGACGAGACCGCGCTGCGCCGCCCGGCCGGCGGGCCCGATGTGATGCGCGCCCAGCTCGACCGCCTCCTCGAAGCCGCCGAGATGCCCAACGTCACGCTCCAGCTGTCCGAATTCGCCGCCGGGCCGCACCCCGGCACGTACGGGCCGTTCGTCCTCTTCCGTTTCGCGGTGCCCGAACTGCCCGACATGGTCTACAGCGAGTACCTGACCGGTGCCGTCTACCTCGACGCGCGCCTCGAAGTGGCCACCCACCTCGAAGTCATGGACCGCATGGCAGCGCAGGCCGCCACCGCACCACGCACCAAGGAGATCCTCGCGGATTTCCGCAAGGAGCTCTGAAGCCGAATGTCCCGCACACCCCGCGACGGCCACCGCGTCGACCGAGCCGGTGACCGCCGCAGCGACCGGCGCACCGACCGCCGCCAGGGCAGGCGCATCTACAACGGCATGCCCGCCGGCGACCTGCCCACCGACGGCTGGTCCAAGCCGTGGAGCGGCGGCAACGGCGGCAACTGCGTCGAGACCATGAAGCTCGCCGACGGGCGCATCGCCGTCCGCCAGTCCGCCGACCCCGACGGTCCCGCCCTCATCTACACCCCCGGGGAGATCGCCGCTTTCATCCAGGGAGCGAAGGCCGGCAAGGCAGACTTCCTGTTGACCTGACGGCACACCCCGTGGCTCACCCGACGAAGCGTCATATTTCGCATTTCTTACCCCATATGACCCCCTGGAGACTCCCATGACCGGGCAGGACCGCACCACCGGCAGCTCCGCATCCCTCGAGATCGACACCAGCAAGCCGCACCCGGCCCGGATGTACGACTGGTTCCTCGGCGGGAAGGACAACTACCCGGTCGACGAGGAGATGGCCAAGCAGCTCCTCCTCATCGACTCCAGGGGCCGCGACATGGCCCGCGTCAACCGTGCCGTCATGCACCGCGCCACCCGCTGGCTCGCCGAGAACGGCATCCGCCAGTTCCTCGACATCGGCACCGGCATCCCCACCGAGCCCAACCTGCACCAGATCGCCCAGGCCGCCGCCCCGGACGCGCGCATCGTCTACTGCGACAACGACCCCATCGTGCTCGCCCACGCCGAGGCACTCCTGCGCAGCACCCCCGAGGGCGCCACCGAGTACATCCAGGCCGACGCCCGCCGCCCCGAGGAGATCCTCGAACGCGCCGGGAAGATACTGGACTTCGACCGGCCCATCGCCCTCTCCCTCGTCGCGCTGCTGCACTTCGTCGGCGACGAGGACGGCGCGTACGAGATCGTCCGCAGCCTGATGGACCGGCTGGCGAGCGGCAGCTACCTGGTGCTCTCGCACGTCGCCCGCGACTTCGATCCCGAGGGCGCGGCCAAGGCCGCCGCCATGTACAAGGCACGCGGCCTCACCCTCCAGCCCCGCTCGCGCGAAGAGGTCGCCCGCTTCTTCGACGAGTACGAGCTGATCGAGCCCGGCGTCTCGCTGGCCGCCGAATGGCGCCCCGAGCTGGGCGAGCCCGTCCCGGTCAGCGGCGACGCCCCGATCCCCGGCTGGGTGGGCGTGGCCCGCAAGGCCTGACCGCCCCCGCGCCCGTGCGACGGTGGCCGCCACCCACGCGGCGGCCACCGCGGCGTGCCCTACCGGACCACCAGCAGCAGCACGGCCAGCACCAGCAGAACCGCCACCACCGCGGCGCCCGTGATCAGCTGGGCCCGCTGCGTGGTCATCGCCACCGCGACCCGGACCCCGTCGCGGGACGGAAAGACGTAGAACTCCTGGTTCGGCGCCTCGGCCACCCGGACGTGGTAGAGCGGCAGTTGCTCGACCCGCACCGTGCGCAGCAGCTCGGTCCTTCCCGCGCCGGGCCGCTGGGCCGTGCGGAACCGGTCCAGCTCCGGGCGGTGACCGGGCTCCAGCAGGTGCGGCAGCGGATCACCGGCTTCCACCAGCACGGTGCGCGACCACAGCGCGTGCCGGTTGATCGTCCAGCGGGCGCGGCCCGGAGCGTGCCGCTCGGGCAGCTCCGCCACCTTCTCCACCCGCTCGCGCTCCACCCGACCCTCGGTCCAGGTGCTCCTGCTGCCCTTGCCCTTGCAGCGGGCGCAGGTGATGCTGCCCTTTCCCTCGCACTCGGGGCAGGGCGCCCGCCCGGTGGCGTCGCAGCGCGTGCACGGGATGTCGCCGAGCCCCCGGCAGCCGGGGCAGGCGGCACCGGGCTGCCGGCACTTGGCGCACTTCACCCGCGCCAGGGACGCGGGCCCCTCCGGCGGGGCGTCCTCCGGTACGAACCGCCCCTTGCGAACGCGCCCCTTGCCGTCGCACGCGTCGCAGGCGTCCGCGGTGCCCCCGCACTCCTTGCAGCCGAGCCTCGGCGGGCAGTCCACCGTGGTGGCCCCCTCGCACGTGGTGCACTGCGCGCGGCCCGAGCCCCCGCACACGCAAGGGGTCTCCCGCAGGCTCTCGCGCAGCAGCAGCCGGGTGGTGGAGGTGTCGTCCACGCTGCGGGGCGCGGGCACCTGCGCGGTGTCCAGGTCGTCGTACACCTTGAGCCCGAGGACGACCTTGGGCGGCGGACCGTCCACGGCCCGCTCCTCCTCGCGGCGGTGCTCGCTGAGATGGACGACGGTGCACCTGCTCCGGTGCAGGGCCGCGATCTTCGCCGTCGCGGCGGACAGGCCGGGCTTCAGCCTCCGCCGGACCGCCTCGCGTATCTCCTCGTCGGAGAGCGCCCCGACCCCGTCCCCGGACCACGCCTCGGCCATGTCGGTGCCTCTCTGCCGTCACGGTTGCCGCGCAGCGAAGGCTAGAGGCGGGTGTCGTCGCTCCTCAAGTGGTCGTTCGGGTGGTGAAGTTGAAATCCCGCGCGCCGCCCCGTGCGCGGCAGACGTGTGGAGACACCCCCGTGCCGTCACTGCCGACACTCTTGACCCACTGGTACCCACCACCTAGCTTCCACTCAACACTTGATGATCCGCAGTTACTTCATGGCTGAAATTCTTCAGAGGGTGAACGCATGAGTGGTGTGAGACGACGCAGTGTCCTGGCCGCGTTCGGCGGCACGGTGGCGGCGGGCGCGGTGACCGGGACGGCACAGGCGGCCCCGGCGGAAGCGTCCGCCGCCGGGAGTGCGGCAGGCGCCGCACCCGCGGCCCCCGTCCCCGGGCCCGGCGACGCCAAGGGCCGCCACGAGCGGGAGATCTCCGCCCTGCTGCGCAGGATGACCGTGGAGGAGAAGTTCGGCCAGCTCCAGCAGCTGCCCTGGTCCTGGGACACCGGACCCGGCGGTGGCGGCACCGAGGAGGCCACCAGGGCGGTGCGCGCCGGACGGCTCGGCTCCGTCCTCTCCATCTACGGCGGCAAGGCCAACAACGCCCTGCAGAAGATCGCCGTCGAGGAGACCCGCCTCGGCATCCCGCTGCTCTACGGCTTCGACATCATTCACGGCATGTGGACGACGTTCCCCGTCCCGCTGGCCCAGGCCGCCTCCTTCGACCCCCGGGTCGCCGCCACCGACGCCGAGGTCTCCGCACGGGAGGCCCGCTCCCACGGCATCCACTGGACGTTCGCCCCGATGATGGACGTCACCCACGAGCCCCGCTGGGGCCGCATCGCCGAGGGCAACGGCGAGGACCCCTACCTCACCTCCGTGTTCGCCGCCGCCAAGGTCACCGCCTACCAGGGCACCGACAAGGGCCGCGACCTCGCCGCCAAGGACCGCCTCGCCGCCTGCGCCAAGCACTTCGTCGCCTACGGCGGCGCCGAGGGCGGACGCGACTACAACACGGTCACCGTCTCCGAATCGCAGTTGCGCAACCACTACCTGCCGCCGTTCAAGGCCGCACTCGACGCGGGCTGCGCCACCGTGATGGCCTCCTTCAACACCATCAACGGCGTCCCCGCGCACGGCAACGCGCACACCCTCACCGGCATCCTCAAGGACGAGTGGGGCTTCGACGGCTTCGTCGTCAGCGACTGGACCGGCGTCCAGGAACTCATCCCGCACGGCTTCGCCGCCGACGGAGCCGAGGCCGCCCGCCTCGGGCTCAACGCCGGCGTCGACATGGAGATGACCAGCACCCACCTGGCCGTCAACGGCAAGAAGCTGCTGCGCGAGGGCAGGATCTCCGAGCGGCGCCTCGACGACGCGGTCCGCCGCGTGCTGCGCCTCAAGTACGAACTCGGCCTGTTCGACAACCCGTACGTCGACGAGAAGGCGGTCGTCCAGGAGCCCACGCCCGCCGCCCGCAGGGCCGCCCGCGACACCGCAGCCCGGTCCATGGTGCTGCTGAAGAACGAGAAGAAGGCGCTTCCGCTCGCGCCCGGCACCGGGTCGGTGGCCGTCGTCGGCCCGTTCGCGGACTCCCCGGACCTGCTGGGCGCGTGGGCGTTCCCGTTCGCCGCGAAGACGGCACCCGCGGTCACGGTGCTCGCCGGGGTCAGGGCCGCGCTGCCGGGCGCCAAGGTGACGTACGCCCAGGGCGTCGATGCCGACGGCAAGGACACCGGCGGGATTCCGGCGGCCGTCGCCGCGGCGAAGGCCGCCGACGTCACCGTGGTCGTCGTCGGCGAGGCCTCCGCGCTCAGCGGCGAGGCTGCCGCCCGGTCCGACATCGGCCTGCCCGGCGACCAGGAGCGGCTGATCGCCGCCGTCGCCGCGACCGGCAGGCCCTTCGTGGTCGTCCTCGTCAACGGCCGGCCGCTCACCCTCGGCGACTGGCTGGGCTCCGCGCCCGCCGTACTGGAGGCCTGGCACGGCGGCACCGAGGCGGGCAACGCGGTCGCCGACGTCCTGTTCGGCAAGGTCAACCCGGGCGGCAAGCTCCCGGTGACCTTCCCCCGTACGGTCGGCCAGATCCCCCTCTACTACAACCACGAGTCCACGGGGCGGCCCTACGACCCGGACAACAAGTACACCTCCAAGTACCTGGACCTCCCCGAAGGCCCCCAGTTCGCCTTCGGCCACGGGCTCAGCTACACCACCTTCGAGACCGGCGCACCCAAGCTGAGCCGCGGCTCGGTCCCGGCCCGCGCGCTGCGCGGCGGCGACACCGTCGAGGTCGCGGTGACCCTCACCAACACCGGGGACCGCGAGGGCGACGAAGTGGTGCAGCTCTATGTGCACGACCGGTTCGCGAGCGTCGTGCAGCCGGTGCGCAAGCTGCGCGGCTTCCGCCGGGTGACGCTCGCCGCGGGCAGGAGCACGACCGTACGGTTCTCGCTCGGCGCCGACGACCTCGGCTTCTGGACCAACTCCGAGGACGGGAGGTTCGTCGTGGAGGAGGGCGACTTCGACGTGTACGCCGGGACGAGCGCGCTGGCCACGGCCAAGGCGACGCTGAAGGTCACCTGACCGGCCCGGAGGGGGACACGGAAGGGGCCCGGCCCGCAGGACGTCCTGCGGGCCGGGCCCCTTCCCTTGGCTTCCCGTCCGGGCGTCAGACCCCCGGCGGTACCCGCGAGGGGCGGCCCGAGCCCCGTGTCATCGCGTACCCGGCGACACCCGCCAGTGCGGCCAGCACCGCGCCGCCCGCGGTCCACAGCCACCGGTCCGACCAGTTCCCCGAAGCCCAGCCGTCCTCCGGGGCGGCGGCCACCGAAGCCTGCTTGGGCGGGTTCTGCGCGTCCTCCTTCTCCGGGGTCGTCGCACCGGGCACCAGCGGCGCGGTCAGCGAACCGTCGACCGCCTTCGACCCGCCCGCGTTCACCACGGACGGCCGCATCTCCGCGCGCACCGGGAGCCCGAGGTCGTCGTCGGCCAGCGAGGTCACCGTCAGCCGCACGAAGTAGGAGCCCGGCAGCGGGTCGTTGGACGACTGCTCGGCCCAGCTCCGTACCGTGCGCAGGTGGCAGGTCAGCGTCGCGTCGGCGGTCTCCTTCGGCACGGTCACGGCCGAGGAGCCGTAGGTGCAGGCCTGCCGGCGGCGCAGCCCGTCGTACACGTCCAGCCGCCAGGTCTGCGCACCGTGCCGCTGCGCGGCCGGGGGCAGTACGACCTTGGCCGTGACCGTGGCGTCCTGCCCGGCGTCCGCCGGGAACACCCAGTACAGGTAGTCACCGGTCGAGGCGCCCGCCGTGGCGAGCTGCCCGGTCTTCACGGCGGTGGCGGTACGGAAGTTGGTGCCCGCCTCCGTCGGAGCGGCACCGGCGCCGTCGGTCGCACCGGGCGACGGCGACGGCGACTCGTCCGCCACCGCCCCCGGGGCCGAGGTGAACAGAGCGGCGGCGGCGAGCAGCACGCCCGTCAGCACACGTGTCGTACGCATCAGTTGGTCCTCCAGACCGCAACGCGCCAGCGCGAGATCCAGCCGAAGAGCAGACCCGCGAGGAGACCGACCAGGACCATCACGCCCAGCAGCCACCATCCGTGCCCGAGCCCGAACGACGCCACGTCGGAGGCCCGCTTCGGCGAGTCCACCAGGTCGATCGCGAGCTCGACCGGCAGGCCGGGCTCGGTCTTCACGTTCGGGGGAGCCGAGAACGAACTGCTCACCTGGAGGCAGACCGTCTCCGTCGGAGCCTCCTGCTGCCCCTTCCCGGTGGCCACCTCTGCCTTCGGGTAGCGCAGCCCGGACGAGATCACGTCGGTGCGCCCGTCGCCGGACTCCTGGCCGCGCACGATCTCGCGCCCGCTCTTCGTGGAGGCCCGCACCAGCACGCCGTAGTCGTTGTTGACGGCCCGGTCGGCACCGATGCTCACCGAGGCGCGCAGCTCCTGGCCGGACTTGACCTCGACCTGGTACCAGCGGTGCTCGCCGAACCGCTCCCGGTCGGTGTACAGGCCGGCGGCCAGCTTGGGCGCGTTCACGCAGGACGCGCCGCCCTTGGTGGCGACGGGCGTGACGACCGGGTCGGCCGCCCGGTCCACCAGCTGCTTGACCCGCTTGGAGAGCTGGTCCTTGTGCTGCACGGCGGTGTAGGTGCCGCCGGTCGCCTCCGCGATGCAGGTCAGCTGCTGGCGGATCTTCGCGTTGGGCACCAGGCCGAGGGTGTCGATCACCAGGTGGGTGCCCTTGGCGGCGATCTCGCGCGCCACCACGCACGGGTCGAGCGGACCGCAGGTGTCCTCGCCGTCGGTGATCAGCACGATCCGGCGGGTCGCGTCACCGCCCTCCAGGTCCTTGGCCGCGCCGAGCAGCGCGGGCCCGACGGGGGTGAAGCCGGTGGGGGCGAGGGTCGCGACGGCCGCCTTCGCCTCGGTGCGGTCCAGCTTGCCGACCGGGTACAGCTGCCGGGTGTCCTCGCAGCCGAGCTTCTTGTCGTTGCCCGCGTAGTTCGCGCCCAACGTCCTTATGCCGAGCCGGACTTCCTCGGGGGTGGCGTCGAGGACGTCGTTGAAGGCCTGCTTGGCCGCCAGCATCCGGGACTGTCCGTCGATGTCGCGGGCCCGCATCGAGCCGCTGACGTCGAGGACCAGCTCGACCTTGGGGGATTCCTTCGGGGTGCCCTCGCCGGTTTCCGGCCCGGCGTCGGCGAGAGCCGGCGTCGGGAGCAGCCCGGCGGCCAGAGCGGCGAGCAGTGCGCCGCACGCTCCGGCCGCCAGTCGTTTCCGTGTGATCATCGCCGGATCCTATGAAGGATCGTCCGCCATGCACAAAACGAGGGGCGTGCGCTAGCTCTGAGGTGGTATCAGCTTCACCAGGAACTTCTTCGCGGCGCCGATGTTCCCCGCCGCGTCGATGGTCCGGTACTCGACGGTGTGCGTCCGGTACTCCGGTGCGGCGTCGTCCCACGGCACCACCCGCGGCGTGCCCAGCTTGCCGTAGACGAGGTCGTCGACGTTGGTTCCCGACGGGGTGAACAGCCACGGCTTGGCGGCGTCGGTCGGCCAGCCGTAGTAGGTGTACCAGCCGTCCCCGTTCACCCGGAACTGCGAGACCACCGAACCCTGCTGGTCGTCCTTCGCGCTCAGCTTCATCGTGAACGGACCGTCGAAGACGTACTCGACGGGCCTGCCCGGCCGCTCGACGGTCCGCACCGGCTTCGACAGCTGGTACGAGGTGGTGGCCCCGGTGGCGTCGACCTGCCAGGTCAGCGACTCGTCCGTACCGGCGATCCGGGCCTTGAGGGTGTGCGTACGGCCCGCCGCGAGCGGCAGCCTGCCCAGGTCGAGGTCACGGTCGTTGCCGGGGCCGGTGGTGACCGGCCACCCGTCCAGGGTCCAGCGGACGGCGGGGGCGCGTCCGGTGGTGGAGGGGTGCGAGGTGTCCGCGTACACCACCGACCCGGCGCCGACCGGCCGGTCCGTGGCGGTGTGGCCGGTGAACCGGGCCGCGCCCGCCGTGTGCGCGGCTGCGGCGCCGCGTTCCACGGTCCAGGCGACGGTACGGGTCAGCGCCGCCGAGGCCCGTACCTTCGGGTCCCGTACGAAGGGCGTCGGGTCGCTCACCGTCGCGGTCAGGGTGTGCGGGCCCCTGCCGATGCCCAGGCGCCGCAGCTCCAGACTCCGGCTGCCGAACGTGGCCGGAACGACCTTGCCGTCCAGCCGCCACACCACGTCGAGCGCACCGCCCACCGGATGCAGGGTGTCCACCCACACGGTGCGGTCGGTGCCGAGCGGGGCGGTGTTCGGGGTGTGGTCCTGGACGAGGTTCACCTTGTTCGAGATGGCCTGCGTCATCACCTCGCGCTCGATCTGGTCGAAGTCGTAGCCGAGGGTCTTCATCATGGAGTGCCTGCTCGGCCGCCAGACGCCCTTCGTGGCGTACATCCCGCCCTCGAAGCGGCCGATGCGCCCGCCGGACAGGCTCTCCTCGCCCAGCCAGCGCCACCATTTGCGCTGCTCGGTGCGCATCTGCTGCTCGGTGAGCAGGGTGTGGTGCACGGAGTTCGGCTCGCCGCCGGTGTACGTACCGCCGGGGACGCCGCGCCCGTAGTAGTCGTACTCGTCGGCGAGGCCGCCGAGCGAGTGGCCAATCTCGTGCGGGGTGATCAGGGAGGAGAGGGCGTTGCCGCCGGACGCGGTGGCCCAGGAGCCGCCCGCGCCGCCGTAGGTGCGGCTGTTGGCGAGGGCGACGATCTGCCGGTTGGCGGCCCTGGTGCCCGGTACGAGGTCGGCGGCGGCGGTCGCCTTCCCCGTGTCCACGGTCAGCAGCCGCTGCACGCTGTTCGCGTCGCAGCCGCCCCAGAAGGCCATGTCGAGCGGGGTGTCGCGGCGGGCGTCGGACAGCCCGGGGTCGCAGTCGACGCCCGACTCCGGGGAGGGCGTCTCGACCGCCCACACGTTGATGTAGGAGCGGTAGGAGGCGAACGGTTCGATGCTCCACAGCACGTTCATGTGCTTCTCGACGTCGGCGCGGAACCGGGGCAGCTCGGCCGCGGTGTACCCGTCGCCGAGGACGACGAGGTTGAAGCGCTTGTCGGCGGGGCCGGTCGTCTGGACGGGGACGACGGTGGCGGCGTCCGGGGCGGCGTCCGGAGCGGTGGGGGCGGCCGTGGCCGGCGGGGAGAGGGCCGCGGCGAGGAGTGCGCCTGCCAGGGCCAGGAGTGCGGATCTCTTCTTGGTGCGCGAGGATCGCATGAGTCGCATGGGCGGGAGCGTACGACCGGCCTCAACTGAGCGTAAAGAGGCCGGAGTTGCGCAAGGGTTGCCTTCCGGACGTGCTTCGCGCGCAGAATTCATCGTCTCGCAACACATTCCAGGATGCGGACGAACACCAATTCGACGTGGACAAGAGCGCCTGCTCACTGCCACTCTCGCGCCATGCCTCCTGCCTCCTTCAGCGGCCCCGTCCGCCGTGTCTCCCACCCCTTCGGCCGCGGCGCGATCGCCGTCGCCGTCGTCGCCTCCGCCGTCCTCGCGGCCGGCTGTGCCCCCCAGCCGGAGCCGGGAGCGAGCGCGTCGCCGGGAGCGGCCACGGCCAAGGGCGGCTCCTGCGAGCAGGGCAGGCTGACCACCGAGACCGCGGGCAAGCTGACGGTGGGCACCGACAAGCCCGCGTACGCCCCCTGGTTCAAGGACGACAAGCCGTCCAACGGCCAGGGCTACGAGTCCGCCGTCGCCTACGCGGTCGCCGAGAAGCTCGGCTTCAAGAAGGACGACGTGGTCTGGCAGACGGTCGCGTTCAACAACGCCTTCGCCCCCGGCGAGAAGAAGTTCGACCTCGACCTGAACCAGATCTCCATCAGCGACCAGCGCAAGAAGGCCGTCGACTTCTCCTCCGGCTACTACGACGTGCGCCAGACCGTCGTCGCCCTCAAGAACTCCAAGGCCGCGAAGGCCAGGTCGGTCGCCGACCTCAAGAACGTCAAGCTCGGCGCCCAGGTCGGCACCACCAGCCTCGATGTCATCAACGAGGTCATCAAGCCGGCCGAGAAGCCGGCCGTCTACCAGAAGAACGACTTCGCCAAGGCGGCCCTGAAGAACGGCCAGGTGGACGGCATCGTCGTCGACCTGCCCACCGCCTTCTACATCACCGGCGCCGAGGTGCCGGAGGCCTCGGTGATCGGCCAGTTCGCCGACACCCTCGGCAAGGCGGAGCAGTTCGGCGCCGTACTCGACAAGGGCAGCCCCCTCACCCCCTGCGTCACCGCCGCCGTCGACGCCCTCCGCAAGGACGGCACCCTGGCGAAGCTGGAGAAGCAGTGGCTGGCGGACGCGGTCGACGCACCGGTGCTCAAGTGACGGTCCACAAGACGGGACCGGTGGCGGTGGCGGACGACACGTACGTCCCCTCCGCCCGCCGCCTCGCCCGCGAACGCTACAAGCGCGGCCGTGCCCGCCGCGCCACCGCCATCGCCGCGATCAGTACCCTGGTCACGGCGGCGGTCCTGTACGTCGTCATCGTCAACTCCCCGGGCTGGCAGCGCACCCGCGAGACCTTCTTCGACCCCGCCTTCGCCGCCAAGGCGTTCCCGGAGGTCATGAAGGGACTGTGGCTCAACCTCCGCCTCCTGGTGGTCTGCGGGGCCGCGGTCCTGGTCCTGGGAATGCTGCTGGCCGTCGCACGCACCCTGAAGGGTCCGGCGTTCTTCCCGCTGCGCGCGCTGGCCACCGCGTACACGGACTTCTTCCGCGGCCTGCCGCTGATCATCAACCTGCTGATCGTGGTCTTCGGCGTCCCCGCGCTGCGCCTGACCGGTGTGACGACGGACCCGGTGGTCCTGGGCGGCATCGCGCTCACCCTGACGTACTCGGCCTACGTGGCGGAGGTGTTCCGCGCGGGCATCGAGTCCGTCCACCCCTCGCAACGGGCGGCGGCACGCTCGCTCGGCCTCTCCAACCGGCAGACACTGCGCCACGTCGTACTGCCGCAGGCGGTGCGCAGAGTGGTCCCCCCGCTGCTGAACGACCTGGTCTCGCTCCAGAAGGACACCGGTCTGGTCTCGATCGCGGGCGCGGTCGACGCCGTGTACGCGGCCCAGATCATCGCCAGCCGCGACTTCAACTACACGCCGTACCTCGTGGCGGGTCTCGTCTTCGTCGCCCTGACGATCCCGATGACGCGCTTCACGGACTGGGTGACGGCCCGGATGGACAAGCAGAGGGCGCAGGGCGGAACGGTATGAGCGACACCTTCGAGAAGCCCGCGGACGCGGTGGGCGCGGCCGAGGACCCCACGAGCCCCGTGCTCCGGCTGGAGTCGGTCCGCAAGACCTACGGCAAGGACACCGTCGTGCTGCGCGACGTGGACCTGGAGGTCGCCCCGCACACGGTGACCGCCCTCATCGGAGCGTCCGGCTCCGGCAAGTCCACCCTGCTGCGCTGCGTGAACCTCCTGGAGGAGATCGACGACGGCGCGATCCTCCTCGACGGCGAGGACATCACCGACCCGAGGATCGACCCCGACACGGTACGGCGGCGGATCGGCGTCGTCTTCCAGGCGTACAACCTCTTCCCGCACATGACGGTCCTCGACAACATCACACTCGCCCCCAGGCGGGTGCACGGGGTCGCGAAGGAGGAGGCGGAGGAGCGCGCGCGGGAACTGCTGGAGCGCCTCGGGCTCGGCGCCAAGGCGACCTCCTACCCCGACCGGCTCAGCGGCGGACAGCAGCAACGGGCGGCGATCGTGCGGGCGTTGGCGGTACGGCCACGGCTCCTGCTCCTCGACGAGATCACGGCCGCGCTCGACCCGGAGCTGGTGGGGGAGGTGCTGAACGTGGTCCGCGACCTGAAGGACGAGGGCATGACCATGGTTCTGGCCACCCACGAGATGGGCTTCGCCCGGGAGGTGGCCGACCAGGTCTGCTTCCTGGACGCGGGCGTCGTACGCGAACGGGGCACCCCGGCCGAGCTCTTCGGGGCACCCAAAGAAGCCCGAACCCAGCAGTTCCTCAAGCGAATTGTGGAGGCCGGGCGGCTCTGACAGTGCCGCGTGCTACATCTTGAGCATGCGGGGACGACGACTTCTGAGTTACCGGGACGCGGTGGCGATCCTGGGCGGCGACAGCGAGGCGCTGGCGGCGGCGGACCAGGTGGTGGGCGGGGCGCTGAACCTGGCCACCGGGGGAGCGAGCGACACGGTCCTCGGCCTGGTCGGCGCCCAGGGCCGGCTGCTGCGCGCCGGACGCGACGCCCTCGGCGGACTGCGCGGCCGGCTGGGCACGGCGGAGCGGGCCGCCCGCACGGAGAAGATCGCGGCGGCGCACACGGTCCTCGTCGTGGTGGCCTTCTTCGAGTCGCTGGCGGAGGCGGAACTCCCCTTCGACGTGGCCGACCTGGAGGTCACCCGCAGCGAACAGATCGCCCTGACCGGCGGCGACGCGGAAGCGTCCGGGCTGCTGCGGCTGCTGCTCTCCGTCGAGGTGCCGCTGCCCAGCCCCGCGGAACCCTACGAGACGATGCTCGACCGGCTGTGCGCCTGGTACATCCGGCCTTCGCTCCGGCTGCTCCAGTATCTTCAGGGGCTGTCGGTGTGGGACGGGCTCGATACGGGCGCACGCTCGGCGACAGAGGCCGTACTGCGGGACCTGGACCGGCGGGCCGCGGCCCGGTACGACGAGCTGTACGCGCAACTGGCCCTGGAAATACCGGAATTCGGCTACTGGTCCGGACAGGTGGAACACCAGGCCACCCGCAACGAGGTCCGCAGGGCGCTGGCCGGAGTGGAAGCCGCGCTGCTGGGGCTGTCGGCCGCCCTCCCGCTCGGCCATGCCGCCGCCGCTCTGACCGCCGCCTACCAGGCCGCCCTGGACAGGCCGATCCTCTCCGGGGGCAAGACCCCCAGCGGCATCACCCTGCCGACCCTCACCGAGGGCTATGTCGACCCGGACTTCCGCGTCGCCCGGGTGGCCGGGGAGAGCAGCGGCCCGGCCGGGGAGGACTGGTGGGACGGTACCTACGTACGCTCCGACCTCACCGAGTTCTTCGCCGCCGCCCTGACCTCCCTCGGCTCGACGACCGCGCCGCTGCTGGTGCTCGGCCAGCCCGGCGCGGGCAAGTCGGTCCTGACGAAGATCCTCGCGGCCCGGCTGCCGGAAACCGGCTATCTGCCCGTCCGGGTGGTTCTCCGGGAGATCCGCGCGGAGGACGAGGTGCAGGACCAGATCGAGCACGCGGTACGACTGGCCACCGGCGAGCGGGTCTCGTGGCCCGAACTGGTGCGGTCGGCGGCGGGTGCGGTGCCCGTGCTGCTCTTCGACGGCTTCGACGAGCTGCTGCAGGCAACCGGGGTCAGCCAGACCGACTACCTGGTGCGGGTCGCCCGGTTCCAGCAGCGCGAGGCCGATCAGGGGCGCCCGGTGTACGCCGTGGTCACCAGCAGGACAGCCGTGGCCGACCGGGCCCGCTGCCCGGAGGGCACGGTCGCCCTGCGACTGGAGCCCTTCCGCGAACCCCAGATCGAACGCTGGCTGGACGTCTGGAACGAGCTGAACGCACCCCACTTCACCGCCCACGGCCTCAGACCGCTCTCCGGAGCGGTGGCCGGGAGGCACGTCGAACTGGCCTCCCAGCCGCTGCTGCTGCTGATGCTCGCCCTCTACGACGCCAACGGCAACGCACTCCAGCAGGACTCCGGCAGCGGGGAACCGCTCGGCGCTGCCGACCTCTACGAGGAACTGCTCACCTCCTTCGCGGTCCGCGAGATCGGCAAGTCCGGCGACAATCTCGACGCACGCCAGTTGGCCGAGCACACCGAACGCGAACTCCAGCGGCTCTCCCTGATCGCCTTCGGCATCCTCAACCGCCGCCGCCAGTGGATCACCGCCGACGAGCTCGACCAGGACCTCGTCGCGCTGCTCGGCCGCCCCGACCTGCGGGGTGCCGATTTCCGGGCCCCACTGGGGCAGGCCGAGATAGCCCTCGGCCGGTTCTTCTTCGTGCAACGGGCACAGGCCCTCCAGGACGACCAGCAGCTGATCACCTACGAGTTCCTGCACGCCACCTTCGGTGAGTACCTGGCCGCACGGCTCGCCGTACAGGTGCTTGCCGGGCTGCTCGCCCAGCGTCCCGCGCTGGCGCTCGGCCGGGTGAGCGTGGACGACGACCTGTTGTACGCCCTGCTGTCCTACAACCTCCTGGCCACCCGCCAGATGCTGCGCTTCGTCGACGCCCGGCTGGCGAAGCTGCCGGAGACGGACCGGCAGCGGCTGGGCGACCTGCTCGTCAGCGTGATGGACGACGCGCGCGAGCGCGGGGCGCACCAGTACTCCGACTACCGGCCGATCCGGCGCGCGACGGCAGCCCGGCACGGCAAGTACGAGGCGAACCTCGTCCTCATGGCGGTGCTGCTGCGCGGGAGCGTCACCGCGAGCCGGCTCTTTCCGGAAGCGGAGGACCCGGCGGGCATCTGGTGGCACCGGACCCAGCTGTGGCGCTCCGCGCTGACGGAGCAGGAGTGGACGGAGTTCGCGCTCGCGCTGAAGGTGCGGCGCCGGTGGGAGGGCGAGCGGCGCGAGCTGACGGTGGAGCGCTGGACCGGAGACGAGTACGTCGCCGAGGACATCGATCCCTACTGGCTGTTCCGTCACCCGCCGGGCAGCGAGACCTACGAGCGGGACAGTTCGTGGTGGCGGTCGTACTGGCAGGAGATACAGCACAAGATGGAGGTGGCGGGCGGCACCAACGACTCCGTCGTCCGGCACGCGCTGGATCCGATGTTCCGCCACATCGGGGCGTCCGTCGCCGCCTTCCACGGCGGGCCCGACGGTGGTACGGCCACGTCGATCGCGCACGACCTGATGGAGCTGTGGCTCCGCAGCAGCCTGGGCGGCAGCGACGCCGAACTGGCCGAGCACTACCTGCGGTGCTCGCACGTGCTGGAGCACGCCCGCTTCTTCAACGAGCAGTTCGGGCACCGGGCCGCCGCGCTGGTGGTGGCGCAACTGGGGGCGGACGCGCACCGGTTACCGGTGGACGTGGTCGCGAAGGTGCTGGTGGAAGCGCTCCCGGCCATCCCGGCCGAACTCGCGGAGAGGTGCGCGAGAATCGCCGTGGACCGATTGGACAGGGTGGAGACGAACGGCCAGGAGGCGCTGGTCGAAGGCGTCCAGTCCCTCGTCCGGGCGCTCGTGCGCACGCTGACGATGCTCAGCGGCGCACAGCGTCCCACGGCAGAGGTGAACCAGTGGATGGCGGAGACCTCGACCGGCCCGGCCCTGCGCTTCCTGGAACAGGACGAACTGTTCACCGCCACGTTCAGATCACGCGTGTACGGCGCGGGCCAGGACTGATCCGCCCCGGCCCGCGCACCCCCTACCCCACGTCCAGCGCGTTGCGCAGCCCCAGCCGCCACCGCGTCCGGTCGTGCCGCTTCAGTGTCTCGACGGCCGGGATCTTGTGCATCCCCCGCACCTTCACCCGGGGCGCGCTCGAACCCTCACGGTCGAGGAGCGCGTTGACCGCAGCCCGCGCCGACGCGTTCGCGCCCTCCATTGTCGCCAGGTCGATGTCCACGGCGACGTAGTCACCGGCCAGGTAGAAGTTGGGGATGGTGGTGCCGGCCGACGGGCGGTTGTGCAGCGTCCCCACCGGGTGGATCAGCAGCTCGTCCTCATTGGTGGGGTTCGGGGTGCCGAGGCCGTCGACGCCCGGGTCGAGGAACCACGAGTGCAGGGCGGAGTCCCGCAGCACCGTCTTCCCCGTGTCGTTCAGCGCCGCCTTCAGCTGCGCCCACACCTCCTTGGCCACCTCCTCCCGCGTGCACTGCTTCGCCGTCTTTCCGTACAGCATCCCCGGCTTGTCCCACTCCGAGATGTCCACCGACAGGCACTCCACCGCGACCCCGTCCCCGTAGACGGCGGGGAAGTCGCGGTCCGGCCAGTGGCCGGCCTGGGCGATCCCGGTGAGGGACCACGGGGAGTCGATGAGATTCACATGCCCGTCGACCATCTTCGGACGTTCCGTCAGATAGAACTGGATGCCCGTCATCCAGTCCGTCTCCAGCTTGTCGGCGCGCACCAACTGCGGCTCCAGCGCCCGCATTTCGGCGTTCCAGGTGCGCCGCGCGTGCTCCACCGGCATCGCCGAGACGTAGTGGTCGGCCATCACGGACTGCCGGACGCCCGCCGGGTCCTCGATCACCGTCGCGCTGATCCGGCCGCCCGCCGTCCTCAGCTCGCGTACCGTCCAGCCCAGCTTGAAGTCGACTCCCAGGGACTTCAGATGGGTCACCCAGGGGTCGATCCACGCCTCGTTCGTCGGCGCGTTCAGGATGCGGTCGGGCGGGCCGTCGGCGCCCTGGCCGAGGAGGTTGAAGACGAAGGCCTCGCCGAGGGTGCCGACCGTGCGGGTGCTGGCCTCCTCCGCCTTGGTGGCGACGATGTTGCGGGTGACGCCGATGGCGAGGATGCGCTGGTAGTCCAGGGACATCTTCGCCGCGCGCACGAACTCCCACCAGGGGGTCTTCTCCCAGGTGCTGTTGCGGCGCTCGTCGCAGCTGGTGAGGAAGACCAGGGCGCGGTTCACGAAGTAGGCGACCTCGTGGAGCGGGAGGTTGAAGGCCGTGTCGATCAGCCCGGTCAGGGCCCGGCGGAGGTCGTCGAGGTCCAGTTCGGCGGGCTTGTGGCCGGGCCAGGGGATAGGCATCCGGATGTCCTCGCGGCCGGTGCGGGCGAACATCATCTCCGGCGGCGCGACCAGGTTGTCCCAGACGCCGTTCGCGTTCCCGGGGAAGGGGATGCGGCGCATGGTGTCCGGGAGGTTGTGGTAGATGCCGGGGATGAAGCGGAAGCCGTGCTCGGCGGGCAGCGGGCGCCGACCGCCCTTCGCGCTGCCCGGCACGTCCATGCTGCGGGCCTTGCCGCCGAGGGCGCGTCTCTCGTAGACGGTGACCTGGAAGCCGCGTTCGGCCAGTTCGTGCGCGGCGGTGAGCCCGGCGACACCGCCGCCGAGAACGGCGACGGACCTGCCGGCGGCGGGGACGGCCGGTGCCGCCGGTGCGGCGGCGTGCGCGGCCTGGGCCACCGGGAGCGCGCCGAGCGCCGCGCCGCCGCCCAGCGCCGCCGCACCGGCCACGAACGTACGCCGCGAGGCCTTTGTGGCGTTCGTGGCGTCCGAGGTGTCCGGAGCGCCCGAGGTGTGTGCGGACGTGCCGACCGTACGATCCATCTGCCCAGCCCCTTACCAGTGGTAACCGCAACCTGAGTCGCAGGAGCATAGGACGGGCCCGCCCGGCACGGAAGTCATCTGTACCCACAACTGGTGCGCGGGCAAAGGCAGTTGGCCGATATCGGTCGCTCAGTCGGTCGTCCGGTAGCAGTACGAGCCGGTCTCCGGCAGGGCCAGCTCGGGACGCCATGCGCGCAGCACCGCCGCCGAGGGCACGAAGAGCGGCCCCGGGATCTCCCCGGGGGCGAACCACTCCCACCGCGCGATCTTGTCCGGTTCGGTCACCCGGGCCGTTCCTTCGGCGGCCTCGGTCACCGCCGCCGCCGAGATCCGGTTCAGGCCGTACGCGGTGTCCATCAGCAGGGCCACCACCCGCACCGAGTCCGCGGGCGCCAACAGACCCGTCTCCTCGGCCAGTTCACGGACCCCCGCCGCCTCGAAGCTCTCGCCCGCGTCGACCTTGCCGCCGGGCAGCTCCCAGTTGCCGTTGTGCCCGAGACCGAGCAGCACCCGGCCCGTCCCATCGACGACGATCATGCCGACGCCGGTGAGGCAGTTGGGCGTGGGAGAGACGCGGGCGAGGGTGTCGAGCGGGGCGGGGGAGGAAGAGGGGGCGAGGGGGGCGGTCCGGCCGTCCTGGGGGCTTTGTGCGGTGCTCATGATCCTCGACAGTAACGCCCACGGAACACCCGAAGGTCCGGCCCCGGGCCGACGGGTGGCCCTTGCGGAGGAGTTCGCACCGGACGGTGGGCGACCCGTGCGGTGTCCACCGGCCGACCGTGCAGCGCTGCGCGGCGGCGTCCGTACCGCGCAGTGAGCGACCTGGGCGGTGTCCATCGAGCCGTGCGCGGAACGCCTTCGCTTGAGTGCGCGCCCGCCCGGTTGGCGAACGCGGGTGGTGCCCACAGAATTGCCCGCTGGGCGCCCTGCGGAGGGGGCCGGTCCACCCGTCGGCGACCCGCGCGGCGCCCCCGAACCGCCCGCGCAGCGCCATGCGGTGGAGTTCGCGGCGTCCGGCGCCCGGCCGGTGTGCGTGGGGCCGTGCCGTCCCGGCGCGTGCCCGTCGCCGTGCGCGAGGGGCGCGGGGAGGTGCCCGTTACTCTGGGGCCCGTCGTGACTGATGCGTGCCCCGTGGCACAACCCCCGTGGCACAGGAGGAGCAGACCGTGGCCGAGTCCGTCATACCCCCGCCGGACCCTCTCGCCCCCCGGGGAATCCCCCTCACCGGACTCCGCCGCCGCCTCTCCCGCACGGCCGTCGCCCTCGTCGGGCTTCTCGCGCTCGTCCACTCCACCATGCTGGTGCTCTACGTCGCGACGGACTTCCCGCCCTCGAAGACGTACGCCAAGCAGATCGACTGGTGGATGCGGCCGATGTTCCCCCAGGACTGGAACATCTTCGCCCCCGACCCCTCCCACTACAACCTCCACCTGGAGGTCCGTACCCGGGTCGACGGGAAGCTCGGCGCGTGGACCGACCTCACCGCGTACGACAACTCCCGCTACCGGGGCGACCTGCTCCCCAGCATCGAGGACCAGCTCGTGCTGCGCCGGGCGGTCTCCCAGTACCAGACCAGCGCCCGCAACCAGGACCGGACCCCGGCGGCCGACGAGGCCCGCAGCCGCAACGCCCGCTACCTCCTGAACGTGATCCGCGTCCGCCTCGACGCCATGGGCAAACCCCTCGGCGACGCCGTCGAGCTGCGCACCCGCTCCACCCTCATCCCCGCCCCCGACACCCCCGGCGCCACCGAGCGCCCCACCTACCGCACGCTCGGCTACTGGACGGTGACCCCGTGACCGCCCGCCAGGCACTCCGGCTCGGCGGCGACCGGATCGGCTCCCTCGGCAGCCGCGTCACCGCGGCGCTGCGCGACCTCACCGTGCGCCCCCTCTCGCTCTACAGCGCGGCGGCCATGCGCATCGGGCTGGCCGGGCTGTACGTCGTCCACCTGCTGCGCGAACTCCCGCACGCCGACCGCCTCTGGGGGCCCGGCTCGCCCCTCACCCCCGAACTCTTCGACGACACGCTGCGGGCGCGCGGCTGGGACGGCGCGTTCGGCTGGTGGTACGGGCTGCTGTCCACCGACAGCTCCCTGGTCTTCTACGCCTGGTACGCCGTCGCGCTCGCGGTCGCGGTGCTGTACGCGCTCGGCTGGCACACCCGGGCGATGTCCCCGCTCTTCGTCTTCGTCGTGGTCGCCTTCTACATCCGGGGCACCAGCGCCAACAGCGGATGGGCCCTGCTGAGCCTCCTGTTCGCCAACTACCTCGTCGCCGTCGCCTCCGGCCGCCGCTGGTCGCTCGACGCCCGCCGCCGGGCCAAGCGGGGCAACGCCCCGAGCAGGTACGTCTTCTGGGGCGAGGAGACCGAGGAACTGCGCCGCCGCGCGGTGACCGTCCTGCACAACGCCGGCCTGGGCGTCATCGCCCTCCAGGTGATGGTCATCTACACCTCGGCCGCGATGTACAAGATCCGGGGCGCCTCCTGGCGGGACGGCTCCGCGCTCTACTACGCGATGATGAGCGACGACTTCTCGACCTTTCCCGAGCTGTCGGCGTGGATCGTGAGCCACGGGACGTTCACGGCGGTCATGGCGTACGTGACGGTCTTCTCCCAGGTACTCTTCGCCGCCCTGGTGTTCAACCGCCGTCTCAAGTACGTGATCCTCGTCGTGATGCTCAGCACGCACCTGGGAATAGGCCTGTTCATGGCGCTCCCGATGTTCTCGGCGATCACCATCGTGGGCGACCTGGTCTTCCTGCCCACCTCGTTCTGGCTGGCGGCGACGGCCCTCGTACGGACCTGGCGGGAGCCGGCGGCGAAACCGGGGGAGCGGCAGCCGGATACCGCCCCGGACTCCGTGCCCGACCCCGGCCCGGACACCGGAGGAAGCGCCGGGAAGGCGCAGGCCGGCACCCGGGCGGAGGTTTCTTAGCGAGCCCCCGCACACGCACCCATCAGGGCCCCACCGCAGCACGCGGTGGGGCCCTGATGCGTGTGCACGAGGTTTCGGATACACAGATCATTCGGATGATGGCATCATGTGAACGAGATATTCGAAGGGGAGGCACTCGTGCAGGAACAGACCAGGGAACAGGCCGGGCAACAGAGCGGGCCGCACGGACGGGCAGAGGTGCCGGAGATCCAGCTCGCCGATCCGGAGGTGGTGCGGGACCCGTTCACCGTCTACGGACGCGCCCGCGAACAGGGCCCCGTCGCCCGCTTGGTGGCCCCGGGATTCGGCGGGATGTGGGCGGTCACCCGGTACGCGGAGGCCCGCGAGCTGCTGAGCGACGCGCGTTTCGAGATCCGCAGCGACAGCTTCCTGCGGCCCGAAGTGCCGGACGACTGCGAGCCGTACATGCGGACCATGGCGGAGATGAACGGCCCCGAGCACCACCGGCTGCGCCGACTGGTGTCCCCGGCGTTCAGCGCCCGCCGGGCCGCCGCCTTCCGGCCCCGTATCGAAGCGGTCGTCGACCGGCTCGTGGACGAACTGGACGAGCAGCTTGCCCGGTCCGGCGACGGCACGGCCGATCTGCTGCCGCACTTCGCCGTGCACCTGCCCATGGACGTCATCTGCGCGTGGGTGGGCGTGCCGGAGGAGATGAGGCCGCAGTGGCGGGAGTTCGGCCGGACCGTCGTCTTGGGGGCGGGGGCAGACTTCGCCGCGGCGATCCCCGGGATCGTCCGGGGCGCGCGCCGCACGGTCGAGCTGCGCCGCTGCGAACCCGGCGACGACCTGCTCACCGAGCTGATCCGGGTGCGGGACGAGGACGGCGACCGGCTCAGTGACGTCGAGCTGGTGACGCTGGTGTGGCACCTGGTGATGGCGGGTCAGTCTCCGACACCGCTGGTGGCCAACGCGGTCGACGCGCTGCTGGCGAACCCGGCCGAACTCGACGCGCTCCGGGAGGATCCGACCCTGCTGCCCGTCGCCATGGAGGAGCTGGGCAGGCTGGCCGGGCCGACGATCCTGTCCATCCCCCGGTACGCGACGCAGGACCTGGTGCTGCACGGGGTGCCGGTGGCGAAGGGGGAGGCGGTCACGGCGGTCGTCGCCGCCGCCAACCGCGACCCCCGCGCGTACGCGTCACCGGACCGGCTGGACGTACGCCGCACGACACCTGCCGCGCCCCATCTCGGCTTCGGCCACGGCAGCCACTTCTGTCTGGGCGCCTCGGTGGCCCGCGTCCAGACCGAGGTGGCGGTCGGCACCCTGCTCCGGCGCTACCCCTCGCTGGCACGGGCCGGGGAGGCCGGGCGGGCGATGGACCCGGGGGCGTGGCGGCTGGAGAGCCTGCCGGTACGGGTCTGACGGACCGTCGCGGCGAAGGGGCGGGCGGGGCCGGCGGGGCTGGCGGGGCCGGCGGGGGAGCGCACCGGGCGGTCTGCTCCGGGCGGTGCGTTGCCAGCGGACGTACCGGGCGGTCCCTAGCGGGCGGACGTGCCGGGCGGTCCGCAGCGGGCGAACGTACCGGCCGGACGCAGCGGGCGAACGCAGCCGGCGGACCGCACCGCCCTGCCGGGCCGACGAGCGCGAGCCCCCACCGGCCCTTCCCCGCCCCCCCGTACCGCCCCGGGCCGTGTCACCGGCTCGGGCCGGTCCGGCATGCGGGAACCGCCGCCGGGTGTGAAGGTGCAAGAGTGACCACTGCCAGCGACAACGCCCACGAGTCCGCGACCGCCGTGCGGGCCGCCGAGCCCGTGCCGCCCGTCCTCGAAGGACGCAGGCGCAACATCGTCTTCGGGACGATCATGCTCGGCGTACTGCTCGCGGCCCTCGACCAGACGATCGTGGGCACGGCGCTGCCGACCATCGTCTCCGACCTCGGCGGAGCCGCCCACATGTCGTGGGTGGTCACGGCGTACCTGCTGGCGGAGACCGTCGCGACCGTCCTGGTCGGCAAGTTCGGCGACCTGTTCGGCCGGAAGGTGGTCTTCCAGGTCTCGGCGGTCATCTTCATCACGGGTTCGTTCCTGTGCGGCCTCGCGACGAACATGACGCTCCTGATCGTCTGGCGGGGCGTCCAGGGCATCGGCGCGGGCGGGCTGATGGTCACCGCGATGGCGCTCATCGCCGATGTGATCCCGCTGCGGGAACGCGGCAAGTACCAGGGTGCGATCGGCGCGGTGTTCGGCGTCTCGACCGTGGTCGGCCCGCTCCTCGGCGGCCTGTTCACCGACCACCTGAGCTGGCGGTGGGCGTTCTACGTGAACGTCCCCATCGCCATCCTGGTCGTCGTCGCCGCGGCCCGCACGATCCCGTCCGTGAAGTCGGTGAACAAGCCGACCATCGACTACCTCGGCATCGCACTCGTGGCGATCGGCTCCAGCGCCCTCGTCCTGGCGACCAGCTGGGGCGGCAACGAGTACGCGTGGGGTTCGGCCGTCATCATCGGCCTCTTCGTCGGCGGCGTCGTCGCGCTGCTGCTGTTCTGCCTGGTGGAAACGCGCGCGGCCGAACCCATGCTGCCGATGAAGCTCTTCGCCAACCCGGTCTTCACGGTCTGCTCCATCCTCAGCTTCATCGTGGGCTTCGCCATGCTGGGCGCGATGACCTTCCTGCCCACCTACCTCCAGTACGTGGACGGCGACTCGGCCACCATCTCCGGCGTGCGGACCCTGCCCATGGTGATCGGGCTGCTCATCGCGTCGATCTTCAGCGGCAACGTGGTCAGCAAGACCGGCACCTACCGGATCTTCCCGATCGTCGGCTCGGCCGTCATGGGCCTCGGTCTCTATCTGCTCTCGCTGATGGGCCCCGCCACCAGCACCTGGATGGAATCCCTGGACATGTTCGTGCTGGGCGTCGGCATCGGACTGTGCATGCAGGTCCTCACCATCGCCGTGCAGAACACCGTGGACTACGCGGACCTCGGCACGGCCACCTCCGGCGTCACCTTCTTCCGTACCCTCGGCAGTTCCTTCGGCGCCGCCGTGTTCGGCACCATCTACGCGAACTCCCTCAAGCCGAACCTGGAGACCGGCGTCGGCGCGGCCGTACGGCTGGCCCCGCCCGGCACCGATCCGGCCGCGATCGTGAAGGCGGCGCAGAGCCCGCAGAGCCTGCACTCGCTCCCCGCGGCCGAGGTGGCGCCCATCGCGCAGGCGTACGCGGACACCCTGAGCACGGTCTTCCTGTGGACGGTGCCGGTGGCGGTGCTGGGCTTCGTGGTCTCGCTCTTCCTCAAGCAGGTCGAGCTGCGGGACACCGCGCGGGTCGGCTCCGCGGACCTGGGCGAGGGCTTCGCCCAGCCGCGGCCGGGCGGTTCGGCGGGCTCGTCGGGCGCCCTGGAACTGGCGGTCGCCAAGATCGTACGGGCCAAGGGGCCGATGACCGCCCGCCAGGTCGTGGCCGACTCCGACACCCGGCTCGACATCGCGGGCGCGTGGGCCGTCATGCAGGTGGACCTCTTCACCCGGATGGTCGGCCACGCCACCCTCGGCCTCATCGCGGGCCGCCGCCACCTGCCGCCGGAGGTACTGCTCCCCGTCTTCGACCGGATGGTGGAGGAGGGCTACCTGACCCGCGACGGCAACTTCCTCTCCCAGACACCGGCGGGCGTCCGCGAGGCACAGGCGATCGGGCGCGCCTGGTCGGACTGGCTCGGCGCACAGCTGGAGAAGGACGTGGGCAGGCCGCGCAGCGCCGAGCTGAAGGTGGCCGCGGACCGGATCGCGAAGCGGCTGCTCGCGGAGGACCTGGCCGAGAACCTGCCGGTCCCCGCAGAGGTCGGGACGGGCGCCTCGCTGGCCCGCTAGCACTGCCACGACACAACAGCCGGCACTGCCACAACAGAATCCGACTGTCCGGCACCAATTGCCGCACAGACCCTGGCCGTCGCCCCTACGGGTCAGTAGGTTGTCCCCTCCCGGGGGCTCGGGCGTGCTCCGGAGATCCGCATTCGCTGGATGATCCAGGGAGCCGTCATGGGCGTACGCAAGGATCTGCGCAGGGCGCGGCAGCGCACGGACCTGGCCGACCGGGTCAGAGTCGAGGTCACCCGCGAAGGGGACACGGTGCGCGAGGCGTACGTCGCCCCGCTCGCCGGCCCGGTCACCACCGGCAGCACCGCCGACATCCCCCACGACAACGCCGCCGAGGCACCGCACGCGGTGGTGGTGCGCCGCAAGGACCCGGGCTCCGCCCACTGGCGGCCGGTCACCGCGGCGGCCTTCGCTGCCGAGATCACCGCCACCGCCAAGGGCCTGGTGGCCGCCGGGCTCGAACCGGGCGATCGGGTCGCCGTGATGAGCCGCACCCGCTACGAGTGGGCCGTGCTGGACTTCGCGGTCTGGGCGGCCGGCGGCCAGGGCGTGCCCGTCTACCCGACCTCCTCGGCCGCCCAGGTCGAGTGGATCCTGCGGGACTCCGGCGCCCGGTTCGTCGTCGCCGAGACCGCGGCGCACACGGAGGTCGTCGCGCGGGCCGCCGCCGAACTCGGGGCGCCCCCGCGCACCTGGACCCTCGACGACGGCGCACTGGCCCAACTCGCCGAAGCGGGAGAGGAGGTGACCGACGAGGAGATCACCAAGCGGCGCACCGCCCTCACCCCCGACACCGTCGCCACCCTCTGCTACACCTCCGGCACCACCGGCAGGCCCAAGGGCTGCGTCCTCACCCACGCCAACCTCCTCGCCGAGGCGGGCAACACCGTCAAGCTCCTGCACCCCGTCTTCGAAGCCGTCACCGGGCAGGCCGCGTCCACCCTGCTCTTCCTGCCGCTCGCCCACATCCTCGGCCGCACCATCCAGATCGCCTGCCTCCGGGCGCGCATCGAGATCGGCCACTGCCCCAGCATCAGGCCCGACGAACTCCGCCCCGAACTCCAGGAGTTCCGGCCCACCTTCATCGTCGGAGTGCCGTACCTCTTCGAGAAGATCCACGACACCGGACGGGCCACCGCCGAGAAGATCGGCCGGGGCGCCTCCTTCGAGCGGGCCGACCGGACCGGTGTGCGGTTCGCCCAGGCGTACCTCGCGAAGTTCCTCGGCCGGGGCAAGGGGCCCGGCCCCGCCCTGTACACCGGATGGGCACTGTACGAACTGCTGGTCTACCGGCGCATCCGCAAGGAACTCGGCGGCCGGCTGCGCTACGCGATCAGCGGCGGCTCCCCGCTCGACCGCCGCCTCAACCTCTTCTTCTACGCCGCCGGAATCGTCGTCTACGAGGGCTACGGCCTGACCGAGACGACCGCCGCCGCCACCATCGTGCCGCCCCTCTCGCCCCGCCCCGGCACCGTCGGCCAGCCCGTCCCCGGCACCGCGATACGTATCGCCGACGACGGAGAAGTCCTGATCAGGGGCCCGATCGTGTTCGGCTCGTACTGGAACAACCCGACCGCGAGCGGCGAGGTGCTCAGCGACGGCTGGCTGGCCACCGGCGACCTCGGCAGCCTGGACGGCGACGGCTACCTCACCATCACCGGCCGCAAGAAGGACCTCCTCGTCACCTCCGGCGGCAAGAACGTCTCACCGAGCGTCCTGGAGGACCGGCTGCGCAGCCGCCCGCCCGTCGGGCAGTGCCTGGTGGTCGGCGACAACCGGCCCTACGTCGCCGCCCTCGTCACCCTGGAGCCCGACGCCCTGCGGCACTGGCTCGCCGTCCGCAAACGCCCGCAGGACACCCCGCTCGCCGAACTCCTCGACGACCCGGCACTGCGCGCCGACGTCCAGAAGGCCGTGGACTACGCCAACGAGGAGGTGTCGCGGGCCGAGTCGATCCGCCGGTTCCTGCTCGTGGAGGGCGAGTTCACCGAGGAGAACGGCATGTTGACACCGTCCCTGAAGGTGAAGCGGCGGGCCGTGGAGCGGGCGTACGAGAGCCGGATCGAGGAGCTGTACCCGGGGGAGTGAGGAGGGTGGTGCCTCACAGATCCCTGCGGTGCACGAGAGCGAGCGCCAGCCCCACCGCGAGCACCGGCCAGAGCCCCAGGACGATCCACGAGTGGAGGTGGGAGGCGGTGTGAGGGAGGGCCGGCATCCAGTCGGGCGCGATCTGCGACAGGTTCGTCCAGGAGTTCAGCGGCATCGCGTACTTGACCGCGGCGGTCCACGGGTCGTTCTCGTTGAGGAACGAGGGCCCCAGGATCAGCACCAGCGCACACCCCGCCACCGTCGCCGCGGCGTGCCGCAGCAGTACACCGAGGGCCATCCCGACCAGCGCGCCCACCGGAGCCAGCGCCGCCGAGGATGCCAGCGAACGCAGCACCTCCGGATCGCCCAGGCCCACGTTCGCGTCGCGCCCCGCCAGGATCGCCTGCGACACCGCGAAGGAGGCGGCCACCACCAGCACCCCGAAGACGGCCGTCACCCCCGTGAGGACCAGCGCCTTCGCGGCCAGGAACGAGCGGCGCGCCGGGACCGCGGCGAGCGAGGTGCGGATCATGCCGCTCGCGTACTCGTTGACCACGGTCAGCGCGCCCAGGGTGCCGACGACCATCAGCAGGACCATGCCCGCGGGCAGCGGAAAGGCGTCCCGGACGGCCCAGGTGGGGACGAAGGTCTGCTCCCGGATGCCCGCCGGGTAGTCGGGCCAGTTCCGGTAGTCGGCGAACGCCCCGTTGGCGGCGATGGCGACGAGGACCAGCGCGGTCAGCGGAAAGGCCCAGCGGTTCGCGCGCAGGGCCCACAGCCTGAGCCACTCGGCGGCCAGCAGGTCGCGGAAGCGGGCGGGCGGGGCGGCGCCCGCACCGACGGCGGAGGGCGTGGTGCGTACGGCGGTCATCGGGCTGCTCCGGATCCGGGAAGGGGTGTCGTGCCGGGGGCGTCCGCCGAGGCGGGGTACTCGACGCTGTCCGCGGTCAGTTCCATGAACGCCTCCTCCAACGAGGCGGTGCGCGTGGTGAGTTCGGACAGGGGGATGCGCCGGTGGGCGGCGAGTTCACCGATGCGGCCGGCGGCCAGACCGGTCACGACCAGCAGCCCCTCGGCGGCCGTCTCCACCGAAGCGCCCTCGGCGAGGAGCGCGGGAGCCAGCGCCCCGGGGTCGGCGGTGCGCACCGTCACGCTCAGCCGGGTGCCGCGCGCCGCGAAGTCCGCGAGGCTCTCGGCGGCGATCAGTTCGCCCCGCCCGATGACGACCAGCTGTTCGGCGGTGTTCTGCATCTCCGACATCAGGTGGCTCGACACGAACACCGTCCGCCCCTCGGCGGCCAGCCGCCGCAGCAGGGTGCGCAGCCACAGCACCCCCTCCGGGTCCAGGCCGTTGACCGGCTCGTCGAAGAGCAGCACCGGAGGGTCCCCGAGCAGCGCGCCCGCGATCCCGAGCCGCTGCTTCATGCCCAGCGAGAACCCGCCGATCCGCCGCCCCGCCGCGCGGGCCAGCCCCACCTCCTCCAGCACCGAGGCCACCCGTCGCCGGGGCAGACCGTTGCCGCGGGCCAGCACCGCGAGGTGGTCCCGGGCGGTGTACCCCTTGTGCACGTCCTGCGCGTCGAGGAGCGCCCCGACGTCCCGCAGCCCGCGCGGGCGGTCCCGGAACGGGCGGCCGTCGATCAGCGCCGTGCCGGAGGTCGGGTCGTTCAGGCCCAGGATCGTCCGCAGCGTGGTGGACTTCCCCGAGCCGTTGGGGCCCAGGAAACCGGTGACGTGCCCCGGGCGCACGGTGAAGGACAGACCGCGCACGGCGGTGGTCCTCCCGAAACTCTTCGTCAGTTCGTCTACTTCGATCACCCGGCCCACGGTGCCGGGGGCGCCCCGGGCCCGGCATCGGCCCGGCGGCCCCCTCCCGGCGGCCCGGGGCAGCCCGTGGGCGTACGCCCCGGGGCCCATGACCCGCCGCCGGGGCCGCCGTACGATCGGCCCCATGTACGACAGGAGCACCGCCCCGAGCGCGCCGGCACGTCCGGGCCGCGGCACCCCCGCGCTGCGGCCGGCCCTGGCCTGGGCCGGGGCGGCCGTCTTCCCGGTGGCGCTCTACTTCACCGTGTTCAGCAGCGGAGACCGCCCCGCGGGGCTGCAGTTCCTGCTGCCCGCCCTGCTCTCCCTGCTGCCCGTCGGACTGCTGCTCAGGCACCCGCTGCCCGCCCTGGTCCCGGTCCTGGCGGGCATCTTCGCGGCCGGGACGGCGGTGCCCCGCCGCTGGGTGGAGTTCCCGCGCGGTTACCCGGTCCAGGCGATCGAACTGGAAGCGGAGTGGGCGGCGTACGCCCTGCTGGTCCCCGGCGTCCTCGCCGTGGGCATCATCGCGGCCACCCGGATGCCGCGGGCGGCGATCGGCGCCGCCGTCGCCGTGTTCACGGCCCTGGCGGGCACCGCCACGTACTACACCTCGGGCCGGACGCACTACACCAGCACCCTCGTGCTGTTCGTCCTCGTGCTCCTCGTCGCGGGCGTGAGCGGGTACGCGGTACGCGAGCGCAGACGGCACGCCGCGGAACTCGGCGCGCAGGCCGCCGCCCAGGCGGTCACGGCCGAACGGCTGCGCATCGCAAGGGAGTTGCACGACATGGTCGCGCACAGCATCGGCATCATCGCCATCCAGGCGGGGGTCGGCGGCCGGGTCATCGACACCCAGCCGGTGGAGGCCCGCAAGGCGCTCGGCGCCATCGAGACCACCAGCCGCGAGACCCTGGCCGGACTGCGCAGGATGCTCGGCGCACTCCGGCAGGCCGGCCCCGAGGACGGCCCGGCCGGCGAGGCACCGCCGCTCGACCCCGCGCCCGGACTCGCCGACCTCGACCGGCTGGCCGCGACGACGACCGACGCCGGGGTACGGGTCGAGGTGACCTGGGAAGGGGAGCGCCGCCCGCTCCCCGCCGACCTCGACCTGTCCGCGTACCGCATCGTGCAGGAGGCGCTCACCAACGTCGTCCGGCACGCGGACACCCCCAGCTGCCGGGTGACGGTCACCCGGCGGGAGCGGGAGATCGCCGTGGAGGTGGTCGACGACGGGCGCGGCGGCGCAGCGCCCGGCGCCGGGTACGGGCTGGCCGGGATGCGCGAGCGGGTCGCCCTGCTGCACGGCGAGTTCAGTGCCGGAGCGCGCCCCGGCGGCGGCTTCCGGGTGGCCGCCCGGCTGCCCCTGCCGTCCGACGCGGCCCTCCCCGCGGGGACGGCGGGCCGATGACCGTACGGGTACTGCTCGCCGACGACCAGCCGCTCGTGCGGGCCGGGCTGCGCGTCCTGATGACCGACACCCCCGACCTCGTGGTGGTCGGCGAGGCCGGGAACGGCGACGAGGCGCTCGCCCTGGTGGCCGAGACGGGCCCGGACGTCGTCGTGATGGACATCCGGATGCCCGGCACCGACGGCATCGAGGCCACCCGCCGGATCACCGTCGGACATCCCGGGGTACGGGTGCTGATGCTCACCACCTTCGACGACGACGCCTACGTCCACGGCTCGCTGCGCGCCGGGGCGAGCGGCTTCGTCGTCAAGGACATGGCGCTGGAGGAGATCCTCGCCGCGATCCGCGTCGTGGCCGCCGGGGACGCGCTGATCGCGCCCGGGGTCACCCGCCGGCTGATCGCGGAGTTCGCGGCCCGGCCCGAGCCCGCCCCGCCGGCCGCCCTGCCGCCCGCCCTGGGCCAGATCACCGGGCGGGAGCGGGAGGTGCTGACCCACATCGGACGGGGCCTGTCCAACAGCGAGATCGCCGCCGCCCTGTTCATCAGCGTCGCCACCGTGAAGGCCCACGTGGCACGGCTGTTCACCAAGCTGGACGCCCGCGACCGGGTGCAGCTCGTGATCATCGCGTACGACACCGGGCTGGTGGCCCCGCCCCGCTGAGGGCGTCCGTGCGGCTCCGTAATCCCGTTGACGGCGCTGGGAGACTGGCCCGGTGGACGAGACGAAGCAGGTGCACGAGACAGACCGCTTCCGGGCGGCGATCGTCGGCTGGGCGGCCGGGGGCCCCGGCGCCCCGGCCGCCGAGGCGGCGGCGCGGGACGTGGCGGCCGGGTCCGGGGTCCGTACGGTCGTGGTCGTCGAGGGGGTGAGCGACCGGGCGGCGCTGGAGGCCCTGGCCCTGCGGCGCGGGCGCGACCTCGGTGCCGCGGGAGTGTGCGTCGTACCGCTGGGCGGCGCCACCAGCATCGGCCGGTTCCTCGCCCTCCTGGGGCCGCAAGGGCTCGGCCTGCGGCTCGGCGGGCTGTGCGACGCGGCCGAGACGGGCTTCTTCCGGCGGGCCCTGGAACGCGCCGCGATCGGCAGCCCGGACACCCACGAGGAACTGGCCCGGCTCGGCTTCTTCGTCTGCGACGCCGACCTGGAGGACGAGCTGATCCGGGCGCTCGGCCCGCGGGGGGTCGAGCAAGTGGTCGCCGAACAGGGCGACCTGCGGTCGCTGCGCACCTTCCGCAACCAGCCCGCCCAGCGCGAGCGCACCGAGCGGCAGCGGCTGCGCCGCTTCGTCGGCACCACCGCGGGGCGCAAGGAGGCGTACGCGCGGGCCATGGTCGAGGCACTCGACCTCGACCGGGTGCCCCGTCCGCTCGACGACCTGCTCGCCCACATGTGAGAGCCTCCAGGACAATCAGCCGGATCGGGGCGGCGGCCTGCCGGGCCGACCCGGCGGTCAGCGGGCTCGACCGAACCGGAAGGCGGAAACATGGGTGACGGTGGCGTGGGACACGGCGCGGAGGCCGCACGCGGCGGGCACGAGGACGAGATCCGGGAACTGATCGGCCGGATGACCGTCGCCGAGAAGCTCGGCCAGCTCCAGCAGCTCTCCTGGACCGGTGCGACCGGCCCCGGCGGCAGCCAGACCGCCGAGGCCGAAGAGGCCGCCAGACAGGGCCGGCTGGGGTCCGTCCTCAACATCGTCGGCGCCCGGCACAGCAACGCCCTCCAGCGGATCGCCGTCGAGGAGTCCCGCCTCGGCATCCCCCTGGTCTTCGGCCTCGACGTCATCCACGGCTTCTGGACCACCTTCCCGATCCCGCTGGCCCAGGCCGCCGCCTTCGACCCCGAGGTCGCACGGACCGACGGGGAGGTGTCCGCACGGGAGGCCCGCTCCCAGGGCGTCCACTGGACGTTCGCCCCGATGATGGACGTCAGCCGCGACCCGCGCTGGGGCCGCATCGCCGAGAGCTGCGGCGAGGACCCGTACCTGACCGCCGCCTACGCGGCGGCCAAGACGCGCGGCTACCAGGGCGAGCACCCCGGCGACCTGGCCACCGCCGAACGCGTCGCCGCCTGCGCCAAGCACTTCGTGGCGTACGGCGGTGCCGAGGGCGGGCGCGACTACAACACGGTCGACGTGTCGGAGTCCCGGCTGCGCAACCTCTACCTGCCCCCGTTCAAGGCCGCCCTGGACGCGGGCTGCGCCACCGTCATGGCCTCCTTCAACACCCTCAGCGGCATCCCCGCGCACGCCAACACCCACACCCTGACCCATGTCCTCAAGGAGGAGTGGGAGTTCACCGGACCGGTCGTCAGCGACTGGAACGGCGTCGGCGAACTCCTCCCGCACGGCTTCGCCGCCGACGGTGCGGACGCGGGCCGGATCGCGCTGGCCGCCGGGGTCGACATGGAGATGGTCAGCACCCATCTCGCCGACCACGGCGAGGAGTTGGTCAAGGCGGGCCGGATCGAGGAGGAGCGGCTCGACGACGCGGTGGCCCGGGTGCTGCGCCTCAAGTACGCCCTCGGGCTGTTCGCGCGGCCCTACACCGACGAGTCCGCCGCCGTCGACGTGCCGACGCCCGCCGCGCGCCGGGCGGCCAGGGAGGCCGCGGCGCGCTCCATGGTGCTGCTGAAGAACGAGGACGGGGTGCTGCCCGTCGCGCCGGGGAAGGCGGTGGCGGTGGTCGGCCCGTTCGCCGACTCCCGCGACCTGCACGGCACCTGGCAGGGGCCCGGCGGGGAGAAGTTCCCGCCGGTGACCGTCCTGCACGGCATCCGCGACGTCGCCGGGCGCGGCGCCCGCGTCACCTACGGGGTCGGCGCGACCAAGGCGGCCGACCTCGTCGTCGTGGTCGTCGGCGAGTCCGCGACGCTGAGCGGCGAGGCGGCCTCCCGCAGCGACCTGGGGCTCCCCGGCGACCAGGAGGAACTGATCGGGGCGGTGGCGGCCACCGGCATCCCCTTCGTCGTGGTCCTCCTCAACGGCCGCCCGCTGGTGCTCGGCGACTGGCTGGAACGGGCGTCGGCGGTCCTGGAGGCGTGGCACCCCGGCATCGAGGGCGGCAACGCCGTCGCCGACGTCCTCTACGGCCGGGTCAACCCGGGCGGCAAGCTCCCGGTGTCCTTCCCCCGGAGCGCCGGGCAGGTCCCGGTCCACTACAACCACGAGAACACCGGCCGCCCCTACGACCCGAGGACCCCCGGCAACACCTTCGTCACCGGCTACCTGGACGTCGAGCGCACCCCGCGGTTCCCCTTCGGCCACGGGCTGAGCTACACGGCCTTCGAGACCGGCACCCCCAGGGCGAGCGTGCCGGACATCACCGTCGCCGGGCTGGAACGCGGCGAGACCTTCGAGGTCGAGGTGCCGGTGCGCAACACCGGCGACCGGGACGGCGACGAGGTCGTCCAGCTGTACGTCCACGACCCGGTGGCCACCCTCGTCCAGCCGGTCCGCCGGCTGCGCGGATTCCGCCGGGTCACCCTCGGCGCGGGCGAGCGGACCACCGTCCGCTTCACGCTCGGCGCACCGGACCTCGGATTCTGGACGAACGCGCCCGACGGGCACTTCGTCCTCGAACCCGGCGAGATCGTGCTGTACGCCGGGAACAGCTCCACCACGACGGAACACTGCACGGTGACCGTGCGATGAGCAACCGGCCCAAGGAGCAGGCATCATGACCGAATTCGCAGTGATCGGCGGGGGCGTCGCGGGGCTCGCCACGGCCCTGCTGCTCGCCAGGCGCGGCCACCCCGTCACCCTCTTCGAACGGGACGCCCGCGCCCCCGGCGACGACCTCGACGCCGACTTCTTCGACTGGCCGCGCCCCGCCACCGTCCCGCAGGCCACCCAGCCGCACACCCTGGTCGGTGCGGCCCGCGCCGTCCTGCGCGACGAACTGCCGGACGTGTACGCGCAGTTGCTGCGGCGCGGGGCCGCCGAGTACCACGAGCTCGACTGGTACGCCGAGCGCCCGCCGGCCCGGCCCGGCGACGAGGACCTCGTCATGCTCCAGACGCGCCGGATCCTCCTGGAGTCCGTCCTCACCGACGCGCTGCGCGCCGAACCCCGCGCGAACCTGCGCTACGGGGCCCGCGTCACCGGCCTGGCCGTCGAGGACGCCGGCGACGGCACGGTGCCCCGGGTGACCGGTGTGCGCACCGGCGAGGAACTCCACCCGGCCGATGCCGTCGTGGACGCCGGCGGGCGGCGGGTGCCCACCGGGCAGTGGCTGGTGGAGGCCGGGTGCCGGCCGCCCGTCGTGGAGCGCCACCCCACCGGGGTCGCCTACTTCTGCCGCTGGTACCGGCGGCGCGAGGGGCAGCGCGAACCCGTGCAGGGCGCGCTCGCGCTGTCCGGCGGGGCCTTCGGCGGCTGCGCGGTCTTCCCCTCCGACAACCGGGTGTTCGGGATCGCGCTCTTCCTGCACACCGACGACCCGACCCGCACCGCCCTGCGGGACCCGGCGGTCTTCGAGGCCGCGGCCCGCAGCTTCCCCTCCGGCGCCGACTGGCTCTCGCTGGACGCCGAACCGCTCTCCGGGGTGCTCCCGATGGCCGGGCTCGACAACAGGTGGAGCGCGCTGGCCGACGAGCAGGGACCGGTCGTCAGCGGGCTGATCGCGGTCGGCGACAGCTTCACCCACACCAACCCCACGATGGCGCAGGGCATCTCGCTCTCGCTGTGGTGCGCCCGGTGGCTGGCGGAGCGGGTGGCGGCCGGGGACGACCCGGCCACCGCCGCGTTCGCGGCCGAGTACCACGCGTGGGCGCTGCGGGAGCTGCGGCCCTGGTTCGACGTACAGGTGCAGACCGACGACGCGATCGGCGAGCGGTACGCGCGGCGGTCGGCGGAGCCGCCCGCGGGCCAGGCCAGGCAGCGGGCCGCGATGCTGGTCTGCGGGCTGAAGGACCCGGTGGTCGGGCGGGCCAGGGCCCGGGTGCGGCACCTGCTGACGTCGCCCCGTCAGGCGTACGGCGACCCCGAGGTCGCCCGGCACCTGGAGGACTGGCTGGCCGCGCACCCGGACTGGGTGCCCGGACGGGTGGGGCCCACCCGGGAGGAGTGGGAGAAGATCACCTCCCGGTGAGGGACGCGGTGCGGCGGCCTCAGCCCGCCCCGTCGAGCCCCAGCACCTCGGACAGGTCGTAGCGAACCGGTTCGTCCAGCTGGTCGTACCCGCAGGAGGCCGGGTCCCGGTCCGGGCGCCATCTGCGGAACTGGGTGGTGTGCCGGAACCGGGTGCCCTGCATGTGGTCGTAGGCCACCTCGCAGACCAGCTCGGGGGCCAGCGCCACCCAGGACTGGTCCTTGCCGGAGTTCCAGCGGTTCTGGCTGCCGGGCAGCCGGTTCGCCGCGTGGGCCGACGGGTCCTCCCAGGCCGCCCAGGGGTGCTCGGCCGGATCGTCCAGCCGGTACGGCGCCAGCTCCGCCACGAGCTCCTCGCGGCGGCGCATCGTGAAGGCGGAACTGGCGCCGACGTGCTGGAGGGTGCCCTGCGCGTCGTACAGGCCCAGCAGCAGCGAGCCGACCACCGGGCCCGCCGTCTTGTGCGGCCGGTAGCCCGCGACGACGCAGTCCGCCGTCCGCTCGTGCTTGATCTTGTACATCAGCCGGGCGTCCGGACGGTACGGAAGGGTGAGCGGCTTGGCCATCACCCCGTCGAGACCGGCGCCCTCGAAGCGTTCGAACCACACCCGCGCGCGTTCGGGGTCGGTGGTCGCCGGCGCCAGGTGCACCGGTGGACCGGCGCCCTCCAGCACCTCGGTGAGCGCCCTGCGCCGCTGTTCCAGCGGTACGTCGAACAGGGCCAGGTCCTCCAGGGCCAGCAGGTCGAAGGCGACGAAGCTCGCGGGCGTCCGCTCGGCGAGCAGGGTGATGCGGGAGTCCGCCGGATGGATGCGGTCGGAGAGCCGCTCGAAGTCGAGACGGCCGTCCTGGGCGATCACGATCTCGCCGTCGACCACGCAGCGCGGCGGAAGCCCGGCGAGCAGACCGGTCACCAGCTCGGGGAAGTAGCGGGTCAGCGGTTTGCCGGTGCGGGAGCCGATGACCAGTTCGTCGCCGTCCCGGTGCACGATCGCCCGGAACCCGTCCCACTTGGCCTCGTACTGCATGCCCGGCGGGATCCTCTTCACGGACTTGGCCAGCATCGGCTTGACCGGGGGCATCACCGGGAGGTTCATCCGGTGCGCGGGCTCCGAGGGCTTCGACGGTTTTGGTGCCATAGGTCCGACCCTGCCTGATCCTCCGATATGCGGCATATGTAGGCTCGGCCTACCGTGGCGCACATGGGCAAGACGGGCGAAGCGATCGAGCTGGATGCGGGAGGGCGGGCCGTGCGGCTGTCGAGCCCGGACAAGATCTACTTTCCGGAGCGGGGCTTCACCAAGGCGGACGTGGCCCGCTACTACCTGGCAGTCGGCCCCGGCATCCTGCGCGCGCTGCGCGACCGGCCGACCACCCTGGAGCGCTTCCCCGACGGCGTGGAGGGCGAGTCCTTCTACCAGAAGCGGGCCCCGAAGAACGTCCCCGACTGGCTGCCCACGGCCAGGATCGCCTTCCCCAGCGGGCGCACCGCCGACGAGATCCGCCCCACCGAGGAGGCCGCCGTGCTCTGGGCGGCCAACCTGGGGACCCTCACCTTCCACCCCTGGGCGGTGCGCGGCGGACGTCCCGACCACCCCGACGAGCTGCGCATCGACCTCGACCCGCAGCCCGGCACCGACTTCAGCGACGCGGTACGGGTCGCCCACCAGCTGCGCGCGCTGCTCGGCGAGCACGGGCTGCGCGGCTGGCCCAAGACGTCCGGGGGACGCGGGGTGCACGTCTTCGTGCCGATCGAGGCGCGCTGGGACTTCACCGCCGTACGGCGTGCCGCCATCGCCGTCGGCCGGGAGCTGGAGCGGCGGGCGCCGGACGAGGTGACGACCGCGTGGTGGAAGGAGGAGCGCGGCGAGCGGATCTTCGTCGACTTCAACCAGACCGCCCGCGACCGCACCATGGCCTCCGCGTACTCGATCCGCGCCAGGCCGCACGCGCCGGTCTCGGCGCCGCTGCGCTGGGAGGAGATCGACGACGTACGCCCCGAGGACTTCGACCTGGCGACCATGCCCGCCCGGTTCGCCGAACTCGGCGACGTGCACGCGGACATGGAGCAGCACGCCTTCTCGCTGGAACCGCTGCTGGACATGGCGGAGCGGGACGCGCACGACAGGGGACTCGGCGACCTGCCCTATCCGCCGGACTACCCCAAGATGCCGGGCGAGCCGAAACGGGTCGCCCCCAGCCGTGCCAAGCACACGAAGCAGGAGCGCGCGGACGAGGCCGCGCACGAGGACGAGGGAGCGGGATGAGCAGCGAGATACCCAGCACCGGAGCGGAACCCGGCGCCGGGCAGGAACGGGAGCCGGAGCCGGCGGACGGCCAGGGCAAGGCGCACGGACAGGCCCCCGCGCACGGGGCGCACGGTCGGGTGCCGACCCGGGCCGAGAAGTGGGCGGCCTTCAAGGAGTCGCCGTTCCTGCCCGCGACCGTCCTGGTCCTCATCCTGGCGGTCGCCGCCGGACTCTTCGCCGGTTCCTACACGTACTCGATGGCCAACCCGACCCCGCACCGGATCCCGGTGGCCGTCGCCGGTGACCCCGGTGCCCCGCAGATCAAGGCGCTGGTCGCCGGGACCGACCTGGCGCTGCCCGGCTCGCTGACCGTCACCGACTACCCGACGTACGCACAGGCCCGCGAGGCGATGGACGAGCAGAAGGCCTTCGCGGTGCTGCGCGCACAGGGCCGCGACGGACTCGCCATGGACCTCTCCGGCGCGTCCGGCGCCTCGGTCGCCCAGGTGCTCGACGAGACGGCGGTGCAGGTCGGCAAGGAGGCCGGCATCAAGGTCACCGTCAAGGACGTCAGACCGCTCCAGAAGGGCGACCCGCGCGGACTCGCCCTCTTCTACATCTCGCTCGCCGCGGTCATCATCGGCTTCGTCGGAGCCATCCAGCTCAGCGTGCACGCACGGGGGCTGAACCCGGCCGAGCGGATCGGCTTCACCGCCGCCTACGCGCTGCTCGGCGGATTCGCCGTCGCCGCGGTGGTGGACTGGCTGCTCGGGGCGCTCGACCTGCCGTTCGTCGAGTCCTGGCTGATCCTGGCGCTGACCATGTTCACCTCGGGAATGGTCTTCACCATGTTCAACACCCTGATGGGCCGCTGGGCGATGCTGCCCACCTGGGGCGTCATGGTGCTGCTCGGCAACCCCTCCTCGGGCGGCGCCGTGTCCTGGCCGCTGCTGCCCTCGCTGCTCGGCCACATCGGGCAGTGGCTGCCGCCGGGCGCCTCCGTCAACGCCCAGCACACCGCCGTGTACTTCCAGGGCCACCAGCACCTCAAGCCGTTCCTGGTGCTCGCCGGGTGGGCCCTGGTCTCCAGCACGGTGTTCTGGGTCTGGCGCCACCGCCACCCGGGCGGCCGGGACAGGGCCCCGGCCCACGCCGCGGCGCCCGCCGCGGCCTGAGCGGGCCCGGCACCGCACGGCCGCGACACGAGGACACGGCGCAATGCCTTGGGAATCCGCCAGGGGGGTGCTGCAATGGCGCAGCACCCCCCCCGTCCGTGGCAGGTCCGGACGGAGCCGTTGAACCCGCGTTGATCGATTGTTGATCGACGAAGGGCAACGTGTGGGCCATGCCGATCGACACCGTTACCCGAAAGCTCAGCACCACCGGCAGCGCACTGTCCTGGCAGGACGGCGCACTGTGCGCGGAGACCGGACCGGAGTTCTTCTTCCCCGAGCCCGGCAGCTCCACCCGCGAGGCCAAACAGCTCTGCGGAGCCTGCGACATGAAGCGCACCTGCCTCGAATACGCACTCGCCCACGACGAACGGTTCGGCGTCTGGGGCGGACTCTCGGAGAAGGAACGCAACGAACTGAGGCGCGCCCGCCACGGCGGGTGAGCACCCCTGGTCACAGCGGCCCCGTACGGTCATGCTGGGGACACAGTCGACACCGTGTCCAACAGCCTGTCAGGGGAGCCGCGTTGAGCCGCCGCAAAGACTCGCGTACGCCGGGACCAGGGACCGCCCTCACCTACGACTACCTCGTGGTCGGGGCCGGTTCGGCGGGCTGTGTGCTCGCCGCCCGGCTCTCCGAGGACCCCACCGTGCGGGTGGCGCTCGTCGAGTCCGGGGGCCCCGACCGGCGCGGCAGGCCGGAGATCCGGATACCCGCCGCCTTCCCGAAGCTCTTCGGCACGCCGTACGACTGGAACTTCCGCACCACCGGGCAGGAGGCCCTCGACGGGCGCGAACTGTACTGGCCGCGCGGCCACCTGCTCGGCGGTAGTTCCTCCATGAACGCCATGATGTGGGTGCGCGGACACCGCGACGACTACGACGCCTGGGGCGAGGCCGCGGGCCACGAATGGTCCTACGCGGAGTTCGTACGCTACTTCCGCCGCGCGGAGCGGTGGACCGGCGACGCCCCCGCGCACAGCGTGTACGGCACCGAGGGGCCGCTGTTCATCGGGCCGCCGCGCGACCCCAACCCGGTCACCGGGGCGTTCCTGGACGCCTGCCGGGAAGCGGGCATCGACGAACTGACCGAACTGAACGGCCCCGACCACAGCGGCTGCTCCCTGACCCCCGTCAACCAGCGGCGGGGCCGCCGCTGGAGCGCCGCCGACGGCTATCTGGCGCCCGCCCGGCGCCGCCCCAACCTCGACGTCCTCACCGGCGCCCGGGTGCGTGCGCTGCGCTTCGACGGCGACACCCGCCGGGTGTGCGGGGTCGACGCCGACGGAGTCGCCGGCACGCTCACCGCCCGCCGCGAGGTGATCCTCAGCGCGGGCACCATCGGCTCCCCGTACCTGCTGATGCGTTCCGGCATCGGCGACCCCGACGCACTGCGCGAGGCCGGCATCGTCCCGCGCGTCCCCTCGCCGGGCGTCGGCAGGAACCTCCAGGACCACCTGTCGACCGCGGTCACCCTGCGCTGCCCCGACCCCGTCAGCCTGACCGGCGCCGACACCCCCGCCAACCTCGCCCGCTACCTCCTGGCCGGGCGTGGCCCGCTCACCTCGAACGTGGCCGAGGCGGTCGCCTTCGTCCGCAGCACGCCCGAACTGGCCGCACCCGACCTGGAGTTGATCTTCGCTCCGGTGCCGTTCGTCAACCACGGGCTCACCCCGCCCACCGAACACGGGCTCACCATCGGCGTCGTCCTCCTCCAGCCCGCCAGCTCGGGCCGCATCACCCTCGACGGCCCCGGGCCCGCCGACGGACCCCGCATCGAGCCCGGCTACCTCACCGACGAGGCGGACCTGCGCCGGATCGTCCGCGGCGTGCGGCGGGCGGAGAGCCTGTTCGCGGGGCGAGCCCTCGCCCCGTACACCAGCGGGCCGATGGGGCTCTACCCGGGCGTCGTGGACGACGACGCTCTCGTCGCGGCGCTGCGCGGCTCCCTGGAGACGCTCTACCACCCCACCGGCACCTGCCGGATGGGCCGCGACGAGGCCTCGGTCACCGACCCCCGGCTGCGGGTCAGAGGAGTGGAGGGGCTGCGGGTGGTGGACGCCTCCGTGATGCCGAACATCACGCGCGGCCACACCCACGCGCCGACGGTGGCGCTCGCCGAGAAGGCGGCGGAACTGATCAGGGCGGACGCCCGCTAGAATCCCCCCGGCCGTTCCGGGTCGTAGCGCAGAGGTAGACGCGCTCATTCAGCGGGTGAGGAGACGCCGGTTCGAATCCGGCCGCCCGGAGCGGCCCTCGGACGGCCCCGGGCCGTACGGTGCCGCCCTACGGCGTCGAAGAGCTCCGGTACGGTCCCGTCGTGGTCCGGCAGCAGCCGGGCCAGCCGCACCCATGCGGCGGTGTCCGCGCCGAGCCGCCCGCGCACCAGCTCCCGCAGGGGCCCGAGGGCCTCCCGGCGGCGGGGGAAGGCGGTCAGGCCCTGGTGCAGCACCCGCAGCGCGTGGACCGAAGGCCGGCACATGTCCAGCAGCTCCCGGGGGCTGTCGTAGACGCCGGCCTTCCGCAGCCGTGCGGCGAACACCGGATGGGCACCGAACTCGCCGCGCGCCCAGCCGGGGCGGTCGGGCCGCACCGAGAGCGCCCAGCGGGCGTAACCCGGCAGCGGGTCCTGGCGGTCGGCCCCGACGACGGCCTCCCAGTCGTCCCGGCCCACCCGCAGCGCGGCGGCTCGGGCCCGCCGCACGGTGACGCCCGCCCGGAGCGCGGCGACCAGCTGCGCCGGGTCCGCGAACCGGGACTCGTTCTCGGGGAAGCCGGTGTCCAGCCGCACCCGGTCCAGCACCGGCACCCGCCCGCGCGCCCCCGGTCCGAACGGCAGCCCCTGCCGGATCTCGGCGCGGACGACCCCGGTCAGCAGCCGCGCCCGGTAGACCTCGGCGTTCAGCTCGGGGTCGTCGTGCTGGAGCGTCCACAGATGGGCGGAGACCGGGTGGAAGCAGCTGAGGCGCGGCCAGGGAGTGGGCGGGTTCCGCCGCCACTCCTCCCCGATCCGCGCCCCGGCCGCCTCGGCGTGCTCGGGCTCCGCCAGGGACAGCAGCAGTTCCATCGCGGAACGGCCCCGCCAGTAGCCCCCCAGCAGTGCCGCCCCCGCGCCGCCCGTCATACCCGTCGCACCTGCCCCGCTCGTACCGCCGGTCCTGCTCGTGCCGCCGGTACTGTCCGTGCCGCCGGTCCGGTCCGTGCGGGGTCCCGGCGGCGGACCCGGGGGTGCCTCAGTGGGTGATGGTGAAGTCTTCCCCGTACATCTTCCACTCCAGCGGCGGCTTCAGGTTCATGTTCCCCTTCTTGAGGAACACCCGCTGGGCGGTGTCGATCCGGGAGGTGTCGTTGAGCGTCTTCTTCGTCCGGAGCACCTCGCGGGTCTCGTCCAGGAAGGCGTTCAGATAGACCTGCTCGGCCTTCGCCTTGGCCTTGCCCTCGACCTCGGAGGGGGCCTTGGCCTTCTTGCGGGCGGCGTCGCGGATGCCGTAAAAGCCGCGCTTGTCGGTGCCGGGGCCGTGCAGCACCATCGCGTCGTAGTAGATGAACTGGCCGAGCGTGCCCAGGCCGTCCATCTTGGCCAGGTCCACCGCGGGCTTGAAGTAGTACTTGTCGCGGGCGTCGTCCTGCGCCTTGCGGAAGTCCGGCTCCTTGGCCGCGTGCTTCCACGCCTTGGTGAAGCCGGGGTCCAGGCCCTCGTGCGAGGCCGTGCCGTCCACCTCGACCAGCGCGGGCAGGAAGCGGGCCAGCGAGTTGTTCGGGTGGGTCTTGGTGTAGTCCTGGATCAGCTGGAGCATGTCGTGGGTGCCCGAGGTGAAGCCGATGACGCCCGCCGTGTAGCCGTTGCCGTCGCCGACGTCACGGATCGAGGCGTACTGGCCGCGCCAGTTGAGCGTGGAGTTCTCCGCGGTGGAGATGATCTGCGCGGCCCGCTCCTTGACGGCGGGGTCCGCGAGACCGGGAGGCAGCTTGGCTATGAGCTCCTGGTCGGTTTTGGGCTTCTCGGCCGCCGGGCCGGACGCGGCGTCGCCGGACTCGGAGGACTCATCGTAGATCGGGTCGTCCCCGCCGGGCGTGCCGCCGAAGATTGCGGTCGCCACGATGGCCACCGGGGCGCCGATGAGGAAGAGACGGGTCAGAGGTTTCACGCCGGACAGATTACGTGGCCCCGGGGGGCTTCCGGTGGGTGCACCCCTCCCGGATTCACCCCGGGTCTTCGCGCGGGGCGGACGAAATCGCCACAGGTCCTCCACGGTACAGCACGGGGGTGCGGGGCGTGGGGTCCGGGGGTGGGGTGCGTGCGGCTCCGCCGGGGTGGGCGGGGCCGGGGGGTTCGGCTCCGCCGGGGGCCGCCCCCTTGCCCGCCCGTTCCGCCCCCGGGGGCGGCCCCGTCGCCCAAGGGAGCTCGGCGGGCGGCCCCGTCGCCCAAGGGGGTGGGGGAGCGGGCGGGCGGGCCCGCCGCCCAGGAGAGGGCGGCGGAGAGGTGGGTCAGGGGTTTTGGCGGGCGGCTTTGCGGGCGAGGCGGGCGGCGAGCTTCTCGTCGAACTTCTTCGCCTCCGAGTCGAGGCCGCCCATGTAGAGCCCCAGCTCCTCCTGGGCCTTCAGGCCCTCCGGGCCCAGGCCGTCGATGTCCAGCACCTTCAGGAAGCGCAGCACCGGCTGGATCACGTCGTCGTGGTGGATGCGGATGTTGTAGACCCCGCCGATCGCCATCTGCGCGGCGGCCCGCTCGAAGCCCGGCATCCCGTGGCCCGGCATCCGGAAGTTCACCACGACGTCGCGCACGGCCTGCATGGTCAGGTCGGGTGCGAGCTGGAAGGCCGCGCCCAGCAGGTTGCGGTAGAAGACCATGTGCAGGTTCTCGTCGGTGGCGATCCGCGCCAGCATCCGGTCGCACACCGGGTCCCCCGACTGGTGCCCGGTGTTCCGGTGCGAGATGCGCGTCGCCAGCTCCTGGAAGGCCACGTACGCCACCGAGTGCAGCATCGAGTGCCGGTTGTCCGACTCGAAGCCCTCGCTCATGTGCGCCATCCGGAACTGCTCCAGCTTGTCCGGGTCCACCGCCCGCGAGGCGAGCAGGTAGTCGCGCATGACGATGCCGTGCCTGCCCTCCTCGGCGGTCCAGCGGTGCACCCAGGTGCCCCACGCGCCGTCCCGGCCGAAGAGGGAGGCGATCTCGTGGTGGTAGCTGGGGAGGTTGTCCTCGGTGAGCAGGTTCACGACCAGCGCGATCCGCCCGATGTCCGTGACCTTGGACTGCGCCGGGTCCCAGGGCTCGCCGTCCTCGAAGAAGCCGGGGAAGTTCCGGCCGTCCGACCAGGGCACGTACTCGTGCGGCATCCAGTCCTTGGTGACCTTCAGGTGGCGGTTGAGCTCCTTCTCCACCACCTCTTCCAGCGCGAACAGCAGCTTGGCGTCGGTCCACGCCTCCGAGCTGCCGAGGTGGGGAGAGGTGATCGTCACGGGTACTCCAGGGGGAACGGGGACGAAAGGCTGTACCTACGGATTCGTAGGTTACGAGACCGTAGGTTAAGCGCGCCGTGAGCGCTGAGCCAAGTCCCCGTCCGTCCCGTACCGCTACGTACCGTTATGTATGCAGGTCGCGCAGGCGCACGGAGAGACAAGTCACGCAACCCTCCAGCTTCTCGAACTCACCGATGTCCACCGGAACAGGCGTAAAACCGAGGTCCGAGAAGAGTTCCGCCGACTTCGGGGCGCTCGCCGCCATGAGGACCGAGTTCCCGTCCAGCACCACCACGTGCGCTCCCGCCTCCTCCGGTACGGACAGGAAGCGCGGGTACGCCGCCGGGCTGTCCACCAGCGGTTCGTACCCGATCACGGTCCCGTCGGGCAGCGCGGTCACCGCCGATTTCAGGTGCAGCACCCGGCTCACCGGCACCGCCACCACGCGCGCCCCCAGCGGCTCGAACGCCGCGCGCAGCTGACGTACCCCTTCCGCGTTGGTGCGCCCGCCCCGTCCCACGTACACCGTGTCGCCCACCTTCAGTACGTCCCCGCCGTCCAGCGTGCCCGGCGCGCGCACCCGGTTCACCGAGCACCCCAGCCGCTCCACCAGTACCGATTCCACGCCCGGCGGCTCCGCCCTGCGCGACTCGGCGCCGGGGCGGGCGATCAGGGCGACGTTGCGGAACATCACCACCGTGTCCTCGACGAACACCCCGTCCGGACAGTCGTCGGCCGGTTCCACCTCCCGCACGTCCCACCCGTACCCCTGGAGGATCGAGACGTAGTTCTCCCACTGGGTGAGTGCCAGTGCCACGTCCACGGGGCGGCGGTCGAGACGGGTCACGATCCCCTCGGCGAGACGCGGGCTCGGACGGCGGACGAGAGCTTTCCTGCTGGGCATACGGCTGCTCCGATACGTGGGTGCCACTTGTGGTGCCGAATCGCCCACGAACGTACGCCGATCAGTCGCGCAGGCCCAGATCGCGCCGCAAGTAGGCGCCCGTGCAGGAGGTTTCGTGGCGGACCAGCTCCTGCGGCGTGCCCGCGAAGACGAGTTCGCCGCCGTGCTTCCCGCCGTCCGGGCCCAGGTCGATCACCCAGTCCGCCCGCTTCACCACATCGAGGTCGTGCTCCACGCAGATCACCGAGTTGCCCGCGTCCACCAGCCGGTCGAGCAGGTCCACCAGGCCCGTGACGTCCGCCATGTGCAGTCCGGTCGTCGGCTCGTCCAGGACGTACACGCTGCCGGTCCGGTGCAGCTGGGTCGCCAGCTTGACGCGCTGGCGCTCGCCGCCCGACAGCGAGCCGAGGGGCTGGCCGAGCGTCAGATAGCCGAGCCCCACCTCGTGCAGCGTCTCCAGCCGCCGCACCAGCGCGGGTTCGTCGAAGAACTCCAGCGCCCGGCCCACCGGCAGGTCCAGCACCTCCACGACGGACAGCCCGCTCAGCCGGTGCTCCAGCACCTCGTCCTTGAACCGGCGCCCCTCGCACACCGGGCACACCGTGGTCACCGGGTCCATGAACGCCAGGTCGGTGTGCAGGAGACCGCGGCCCGCGCAATTCCCGCACGCACCCGCCGAGTTGAAGGAGAAGAGCGAGGCGTCGACGCCGTTCTCCCGCGCGAAGAGCCTGCGGATCGGGTCCATGACGCCGACGTACGTCGCCGGGGTGGAGCGGGACGAGATCCCGATGGCCCCCTGGTCGATCACGATCGCCTCGGGGTACGCCGCCGTGAACACCTGCGACACCAGCGTCGACTTGCCCGAACCGGCCACCCCCGTCACCGCCGTGAGCACCCCTGTCGGGAACGCCGTGTCGAGGGCCTTGAGGTTGTTCAGGGCGGCGCCGGTGACCGGCAGCCAGCCGGTGGGGGAGCGGAAGGCCTCCTTCAGCGGGGTGCGCCGGCGCAGACAGCGGCCGGTCGGGGTGTCCGCCGCACGCAGCTGCTCGTACGGCCCCTCGAAGACCACCAGGCCGCCGTCGACGCCCGCACCCGGACCGATGTCCACGACATGATCGGCGATGGCCATCACATCCGGGTCGTGCTCCACCACCAGCACCGTGTTGCCCCTGTCCCGCAGCCGCACCAGCAGGTCGTTCAGCCGCCCCACGTCACGCGGGTGCAGCCCCACGCTCGGCTCGTCGAAGATGTACGTGAGCCCGGTCAGCGAACTCCCCAGGTGCCGCACCATCTTGATCCGCTGGCCCTCGCCGCCGGACAGCGAGGTGGTCTCCCGGTCCAGGCTCAGATAGCCGAGCCCGATGCCCGCCAGGCGCTCCAGCCGCTCCCGGGCCGCCGCCGCGATCGGCGCGCCCACCGGATCGTCGATCCGGCCGAGCACCTCCACCAGGTCGAGGACCTCCATCCGTACGAGGTCGTGGATCGTGTGCCCGTCGATCCGGGACTTGAGCGCGGCCTCGTTCAGCCGGGCGCCCCCGCACGCCTCGCACGCGCCCTCCACCGTCAGCGCGGCAGCCGCCTCGCGGGTCTTCGCCGACAGCGACCCGGTGTCCCGGTTGAGGAACAGCCGCGCGAAGCGGTTCACCACCCCCTCGAACTCCACGTCCGCCGTGCCCGACCGCATCCGCAGCGTCACCTTCGGACCGCCCGCTCCGCGCTCCCCGTACAGCAGCTGGGCGCGCTCCTCCGCGTCGTACTCGCCCAGCGGTTTGTCCGGATCGAAGAAGCCGGAATGGGCGTAGATCTTCCACTGCCAGCCGCCCACCGAGGAATTCGGCACCCGCAGGGCGCCCCCGTTGAGCGACTTCGACCAGTCGACCGCCCGGTCCAGGTCGAGCCGGACGGTGCGGCCGACGCCGTCGCAGGCCGGGCACATCCCGGCCGGATCGTTGAAGGAGTACGCGTTCGCGCCCCCCGCGCTCGGCACGCCGCACCGGGAGAACAGGACCCGGAGCACCGCGTAGATGTCGGTGGTGGTGCCGACCGTGGAGCGGACGTTGCCGCCGATCGGCTTCTGGTCGACGACGATCGCCACCGACAGGTCGTCGATGGCGTCCGCCTGCGGCCGTTCGTACTTCGGCATCCGGTTTCTGAGAAACCAGGTGAACGTCTCGTTCAGCTGGCGCTTGGACTCGACCGCGATGGTGTCGAAGACGACCGAGGACTTGCCCGAGCCGGACACGCCGGTGAAGACGGTGATATTGCCCCGGGGGACGGCGAGGGAGATGTCCCGCAGGTTGTTCTCCCGTGCGCCCGTGACCGTGATGTGCGTTGCGCTGATAGCCATGACACCGACGCTAGGGTTCATACCCGACAACCTCTGTCGGGTATGAACCGGGCATCGCCCGCCCCGCGTCACCCCCGTGCCGTCATGCGTCCTCCGTCCCGGTCTCCTCGGCGGGCCCGGTCTCCCCGGCGCCCAGGTGGAGCCGCCGGGTGATCCCGATCGAGGCCAGGAACGGCTCGTCGTGGCTCGCCACGATCAGCGCCCCCTCGTACGCCTGCAACGCCTCGGTCAGCTGCCGCACGCTCGCCATGTCGAGGTTGTTCGTCGGCTCGTCCAGCATCAGCAGCTGCGGCGCCGGGTCGGCGAGCAGCAGCGCCGCGAGGGTCGCCCGGAAGCGCTCGCCGCCCGACAGCGTCCCCACCGGCTGGTCGGCCTTGGCACCCCGGAACAGGAAGCGTGCCAGCCGGGCCCTGATCAGGTTGTTCGTCGCCGACGGGGCGAGCAGCGCGACGTTCTGCGCGACGCTCAGCGCGTCGTCCAGCACATCGAGCCGCTGCGGCAGGAAACGCTGCGGAACGAGCCGCTCCACCTGCCCCGACAGCGGTGCCAGCTGTCCGGCGAGGGTCCGCAGCAGGGTGGTCTTGCCCGCCCCGTTGCGCCCGGTCAGCGCCACCCGCTCGGGGCCGCGCAGCTCGAACTCACCGTCCAGAGAGGCCCCGTAGGGCATCTTCAGATCCCGTACGTACAGCACACCGCGCCCCGGATGGACCGTGGTGTACGGCAGCTCGATGCGGATCTCGGCGTCCTCCCGCACCAGCTCCTCCGCCTCGTCGAGGCGCTCCTTCGCGTCCTTCAGCCGCTCCGCGTGCATCGTCCGGTGCTTGCCCGCCGACTCCTGGGCGGACCGCTTGCGCATTCCCATCACGATCTTGGGCTCGCGCTTCTGCTCGTTCATCTTCTGGCCGTACTTCTTGCGCCGCGCGAGCTTGACCTGCGCCTCGGCCAGTTCGCGCTTCTGCTTCTGCACATCGGCCTCCGCGACCCGCACCATGCGCGTCGCGGCCTCCTGCTCGACGGCCAGCGCCTCCTCGTACTGCGAGAAGGTGCCGCCGTACCAGCGGACCCCGCCGTCGCGCAGATCGGCGATCTGGTCGACGCGCTCCAGGAGCTCCCGGTCGTGGCTGACCACGACCAGCACCCCGGACCACGCCGACACGGCGTCGTACAGCCGCCGTCGGGCGTGCAGGTCGAGGTTGTTGGTCGGCTCGTCGAGGAGGAGCACATCGGGCCGGCGCAGCAGCAGGGCCGCCAGCCGCAGCAGGACCGACTCGCCGCCGGACACCTCGCCGATGGTGCGGTCGAGGCCGATGTGGCCGAGCCCGAGGCCGTCGAGGGTGGCGCGGGCGCGCTCCTCCACGTCCCAGTCGTCGCCGACGCGCGCGAAGTTCTCCTCGCTCGCGTCACCGGCCTCGATGGCGTGCAGGGCGGCCCGGGTGGCGGCGATCTCCAGCGCCTCGTCGACCCGCAGTCCGGTGTCGAGCACCAGGTTCTGCGGCAGGTAGCCGACGCTGCCGGCCACCTTCGCCTTGCCGCCGGTCGGGGTGAGCAGCCCGGCGAGCAGCTTCAGCAGGGTGGACTTGCCGGAGCCGTTGACCCCGATGAGGCCCGTGCGGCCGGGGCCGACGGCCAGCTGGAAGTCGTCGAGCACGGTCGTGCCGTCCGGCCAGGCGAAGGAGAGGGCGGTGCAGGTGATCGAGGTGCTGTGGGACGGGGTGTGGGAATAGGTGGACAAGGTGGCGGCCTCCCGGTTGCGGTGAATGGAGCGGGGCAACTGGTGGAGACACCGAAAGGAGTGCGACCTCGCGCCGGTCGGAATCACTCGGGGCGGGCTTCGCGCGGCGCCGTCGACAACGACGGACCGCGGGAGAACCGTGGAGAGGAGAAAAGCCCCGGAGGAAGGAAGACGGCTCGAACGCCGAGGTCGCACGCGGCACGCGGAAAATCGCAGCACACTCAAACGGGTGGCTGCCTCGCAGCACACTCAGGAGGTGGCTGCCTCGCGGCACGGTGTCCCGGACCTCAGACGAGCAACGTCCTTCTCCAATTCGACGACAACAGGGCGAGAGAAACTCTACGCGGGCCGCGCCGGCGCGGGCAACCGGATTAATCGCGGCGATCTGTTTCGCACGTGCATCGGTACGGGCCTGCCTGCGGCGGCTCAGCTGCTGAGCAGCTCGGCCAGGTCCTGGTCCACGTCCAGGTACCGGTGCTCGGTGCCGTCGGGCACCAGCTCCTGCGTCTCCTTCAGGAAACGGCGCAGCTCGGTGGTGCGGATGTGCACCATGGCCACGCCCTCCGTGGCGTGGAACTCCAGCACGGTCCGCCCGTACCCGTAGGGCCGTACCAGTACGTCACCGACGCCGGCCGACTCGTCGAGACCGGCGGCCAGCAGCTCCCGGGAGAAGGTCCACACCACCTCGATGCCCTCCAGGGTGGCCGGGGGCGGGAAGGCCATGCGTACGGCGAAGGGATCCGCGCGGTCGTAGTGGAGCGTCGCGGGGACGTTCTCCAGCTGTGGTGCGGAGGAGATCAGTCGGGCCTGTACGGCCTGCTCGATGACGGTGGACAAGGCCAGCACCTCTCATGCTCGGTGGATGCGTCCTGCCGCCCTGTAGGACGCGGGAACGCGCAGATCCGTGCACACGGCAAGGGCGTGAGCTGCATCACCAGGAACCGCCGGGTGCTCCCGGCCCACCTGCCCACCACTGCTCATGTCCTGCCGCAGGCACCTGTGTGGTCGCAGTACGGCTGGTTCCCACTGGCACCGCAGCCACACAGCATCACTCGTGTCTCATGGTGCGGACCCTGTGAAGTCTCCACCGTCAGCTCGCCCCGTACCAGGAGTTGCCCGGCCGTGTTGCGGGAGATCACCGACGGCCGCTCCGCGCTCTCCGGCGGCCCGCCCGGCAGCCGGTACTGCAGAGCGCCGCTCGGACACCGCCGGACCACCTCCGTCACCAGCTCCGGCGTCGCCTCGTCCGGCGCGATCCACGGCCGCTTGGCCAGGTCGAAGACCTCGGGCAGCCCGCGGACGCACTCGGCGGCGTGCAGACAGCGGGCGGGCTCGAAGGTGACCGAGACCTGCTCGCCCCGGTACTCCTTCACCTTGCGCGCCCGCGGCTCGCGCACTTCCTCGGCCATGGCGTCTCCTCCGCTCAAGAAGGGGGACACGGCCCGCACGCGCGGGCCGTGTGCCGCTCCGTGGCTCCCCACCACCTTAGGAACACCGCTCCCTCGCCGCACTCTGGACGGCGGGAGTCCGGTGGGCTAGCTTCCAGCGCCATGAGGGGTATGGGGAACACGAGACGAATGGTGTCGGTGGGACTGGGCGCGGCCGCTGTGACGGCGGCGCTGGTCGCGGTACCGGCACAGGCGGCGGACGGCGCGGGCGCCGCGGGCGCCGTGTCCGCCGAGCGCGCGCAGTCCGCGGCGGGCTGGCGGCTCAAGGACACCGGAGTGACGGACGTACGTTTCAGGGGGCTCGCGGCGGTGAACCGGAACACCGCCTGGGTGGCGGGTTCCAAGGGCACCGTGCTGCGCACCGCCGACGGGGGCCGCAGCTGGCTGAACGTGTCGCCGCCCGGAGCGGCCGACCTGGAGTTCCGGGACGTCGAGGCGTTCGACGGACGCCGGGCGGTGGTGCTGGCCATCGGTGAGGGCGAGGCGTCGCGGACGTACCGCACGGAGGACGGCGGACGCACCTGGAAGGAAACCTTCCGCAACTCCGACCCCCGGGCCTTCTACGACTGCCTGACCTTCTTCGACAGCCGCAACGGGCTGGCCATGAGCGACCCGGTCGACGGCAAGTACCGCATCCTGTCCACCGGCGACGGCGGAAGGTCGTGGAAGGTGCTGCCGAACACCGGCATGCCGGACGCCCTGCCGGGCGAGGCGGGGTTCGCCGCGAGCGGCCAGTGCCTGGTGAGCAACGGCCCGCGGGACGTGTGGCTGACCACCGGCGGCGGGGAGCGCGGCCGGGTCCTGCACTCCGCGGACCGGGGCCGCACCTGGAAGGTCTCCGACACCACCATTCCGGCGGGCGACCCGGCGCGCGGAGTGTTCGGTGCGGCCTTCCGCGACCGGCACCACGGGATCGCGGTCGGCGGCGACTACCGGGCGGGCCAGGCGTCGCCGAACGCGGCGGCGCTCACCTCGGACGGCGGCCGGACCTGGCGCGCGGCGGCGGCGTCCCCGACGGAGTACCGCTCGGGCGTGACGTGGCTGCCGCACAGCCGCTCGGTGGCCCTGGCGGTCGGGCCGACGGGCACCGACATCACGGTGAACGGCGGCCGTTCCTGGCGCAAGATCGACGCGGGGTCGTTCGACACGGTGACGTGCACGGCCGACTTCGGCTGCTGGGCGGCGGGAGAGAAGGGCCGGGTGGCCCGCCTCGAACCCTGAGCGGACGCGGCTCCGCGGGAGGAGGTGACGGGCCCTCTTCGGGCGGGTGCGTATCCGCGGCTTTACACAGGGCCGCTCGCGCGGTTCCCCGCGCCCCTGACAGGGGCGCGGGGAACCGCGCGAGCAACCGACGACGCTCCCGCAGAAACCCCACCCGCCCCCGCGGCCGGCGGTTCAGGGAAGGGGCGAAGACCCGCCGCAGGCGCCTAGCCCACCGGCTTCTGCCGGTACTCCTCCAGCCCCCGCGCCGTCTTCGTCGCCACGAACTCCGTGATCCGGTACTCGCACACCCCGCCCGTCAGGAACGGGTCCTCCGCCGCCACCGCCTCGATGGCCGCCCGGGACTCCGCGACCGCGAGGATCACCCCGCCGTCGCGCGGCTGCTTCCGGCCGGAGGCCAGGAAGTGGCCCGCCGCGTACTGCGCGTCCAGCCACGTCACGTGATCGCTCATCAGCGCGTCCACCCGCTCGACGGGTGCCGTGTAGGTCAACTCAAGTACGAACATGATCGCCAGCGTACCGACCGCACACGCACACCAGTCCCGCCAGCCCCCGGCACCTCCCACTGTCGGACCCACCTCCTACAGTGGCGAGCACGATGAACACGACGCCGCACCCCACCCCCGCCACGCCGGCGGACGAAGCCGCCGCCCGCGCGGTGCAGGACGAACTGCGCGCACGGGTGGTCCTGGACGAGACCGGCCCGCCGCCGGGAACCGGCCACGTCACCGGCGTCGACGTGGCGTACGACGACGAGCGCGATCTCGTCGCCGCCGCGGCGGTCGTCCTCGACGCGGCGACGCACGTCGTCGTGGAGGAGGCCACGGCCACCGGCCGGGTCGCCTTCCCCTACGTGCCGGGCCTGCTGGCGTTCCGTGAGATCCCCACCGTGCTCGCGGCCCTCGGCAACCTCACCGCCGACCCCGGCCTGATCGTCTGCGACGGGTACGGGCAGGCGCATCCGCGCCGCTTCGGACTCGCCAGCCACCTCGGCGTGCTCACCGGCCGGCCCGTCATCGGCGTCGCCAAGAACCCGTTCGCCTTCACCTACGAGCAACCGGGCCCCCGGCGCGGCGACTTCTCCCCGCTGCTCGACGCGAGGGACGGCGCCGAGGTCGGCCGGGCCCTGCGCACCCAGGACGGCATCAAGCCGGTCTTCGTCTCCGTCGGCCACCGCGTCTCGCTCGACAACGCCTGTGCGCACACGCTCCGGCTGGCCGCCGGGTACCGCCAGCCGGAGACCACCCGCCGCGCGGACTCGCTGTGCAGACGGGCCCTCGCCGAGGCACTCGGCGGGACGCACGGATGACGAAGCACGACGCACGACGCACGGATGACGACGCACGACGCAGGCGGGCGCGGGCCGCGAGGGGCCGCACGGATCACCGGGCCGCGCGGCCGGGCACGCGCAACTGAGTACACGCACGGATGTGGAAAACGATCAGAACGGGACAGGGTCAAAGCATGAGCATGCTGACGATGAGGATCAACAAGGACCACACGGCCGCCACCAGCCCCGCCGTCCCCGAGTACTTCGAGTCCGTCACCGTCCACCGGGCGGGCCGCCGGATGGCGGTGACCGTCATGGTCGGCGTCCTCGCCATGGTCGGCTGGACGGGCGGCATGATCTACACCATCTCGGGCTGGATATCCGGCCACTGAGCGGCCCCTCACTCCGAGTGCGCCACCCGGAAGCGGATCCCCGCCTCCTGCAGCCGCCCGAGCAGCGCGTCCCCCATCGCCGTCGCGGGCGTCACCTGACCCGCCGTCGCGGGCAGTTCGTCGAAGGCCAGACACAGCAGTGACTCGGCGAGGATCTTCGCCGTCTCCCCGTAGCCGGGGTCGCCGCCCGACACCTCGGTGAACACCCGCCTGCCGCCGCCCTCGCCGACGAACCGCACGCTGAACCAGCTCTTCGCCCGCGTCGCCTCGTCGGGCCCGGTGCCCGGCGCCACCAGCGAGCCCAGCCACCGCCGCGCCGCCGGCAGCTGCGCGAGCGCGACCACCGAGCCCGCGGCCAGCGCCCCGCCCGCCGCGACGGGCAGCCACTTCACGGCCGCGTAGTGCCGGTAGCGGAAGTCGGGCCCGTAGCGCTTCAGGGCGGACGCCGACCGCTCCACCACCTTCCCGTCGATCGTCGGCAGCGGCACCGCCCACGCGCCGACCTCCCGGCTGCGGTGCGGGACGCCCGGCACCGACCGCGCCCGCCGCCCGCCCAGCGGCCCCGGCTCCACCGCGCGCCGCTCCCGTGCCGCCGCCAGCATCTGCCGCCCGCGGCCCATCGCCCCCAGCGCCGACGCCAGCGTGCCGCCGGAGAACCGCGCCCCGGTCCTGACGAAGCCCGAGAGGCGCAGCGGCACCCCCTCCGGCAGCTGCCGCACCGTGTAGTACGCCCCCAGGTCGTGCGGTACGGAGTCGAAGCCGCAGGTGTGCACCAGCCGGGCCCCGGTGCGCCTGGCCTGCGCGTCGTACGCCACGTACATCCGGTCGACGAACTCCGGCTCGCCGGTCAGGTCCGTGTAGTCGGTGCCCGCCTCGGCGCACGCGGCGACCAGGCCCTCGCCGTGTGCGAGGTAGGGGCCGACGGTGGACGCCAGCACCCGGGTGGCGCGGGCGAGTTCGCGCAGGGACGCCGGGTCGCCGGAGTCGGCGTGCAGCAACGGGAGTTCCGTACAGGCCGGGTGGGTCTTCGCCAGCCGTTCCCGCAGCCGGGCCAGCTTGTCGGGCGAGCGTCCGGCCAGGGCCCAGCGGCAGTCCTCGGGGGCGTGCGCCGCCAGGTACTCGGCGGTCAGTTCGCCCACGAAGCCGGTCGCGCCGTAGAGCACGATGTCGTAGGGCCTGTCTCCGGACTTGTCGTGCGGACGCGGCATGCCGTTCCTCCAGTCGTCGGGTCAACCCACCGAGACAGGCTAAGCGCTTGCTCGGTCACTCGCCCCGAAGGGCTTGTGCAGAGTGGAACACGTTCTTAGCATCACTGCTGTTACATCAGTTGTGTCACAGTGCTGGGGGCTTGATGGCAGGGACAGCAGGCACGAAGACCGAACAGCCCGGTGCGGCGCCCAGAGGCCCGCTCGCAGGGGTGCGCGTGGTGGAACTGGCGGGCATCGGCCCCGGACCGTTCGCCGCCATGTGCCTCGCGGACCTGGGTGCCGACGTGGTGCGGATCGACCGGCCCGGCGGCGTCGGACTCGGGGTCGACCCGGCCCGCGACCTCACCAACCGCAACAAGCGCTCGGTCCTCGTGGACCTCAAGTCGCCCGAGGGCCCGGGACAGGTGCTCGACCTCGTCGAGCGCGCCGACATCCTCGTCGAGGGCTACCGCCCCGGTGTCGCCGAACGCCTCGGCGTCGGCCCCGACGCCTGCCTCGCCCGCAACCCGAAGCTGGTGTACGGGCGGATGACCGGCTGGGGCCAGGAAGGACCGCTCGCCCCGCGCGCCGGACACGACATCGGCTACATCGCCGTCACCGGCACCCTCGGCATGATCGGCAGGCCCGACGAGCCGCCGACCGTCCCCGCCAACCTCGTCGGCGACTACGCGGGCGGCTCGCTCTACCTCGTCATCGGCGTGCTCGCCGCCCTCCAGCACGCCCGCACCCCCGGCGGCGCGGGCCAGGTCGTCGACGCGGCGATCGTCGACGGCGCCAGCCACCTCGCCACCATGCTGCACGGCATGCTCGCGGCCGGCGGCTGGCAGGACCGGCGCGGCTCCAACCTGCTCGACGGCGGCTGCCCCTTCTACGGGACGTACGAGACCTCCGACGGCCGGTACATGGCGGTCGGGGCGCTGGAGCCGCAGTTCTACGCCCGGTTCACCGAACTGCTCGGACTCGGCGACACCGCCCCCGACCGCGGTGACCTCGCCCGCTGGGGCGACCTGCGCGAGGCGATCACCGTCCGCTTCAAGGAGCGCACCCGCGACGAGTGGACCGCGGTCTTCGCGGACTCCGACGCCTGTGTGGCCCCCGTGCTGTCCATGCGCGAGGCCCCGGCGCACCCGCACCTCGCCGCCCGCGGCACCTACGTCGAGCACGGGGGAGTCGTCCAGCCCGCGCCCGCACCCCGCTTCTCCGCCACCCCCGGCAGCCTGCGCCGGGGCCCCGCACTGCCCGGGGCGGACACCGCCGAGGTGGCCGCCGACTGGGACGTACCGCACCTGCTCGACGACACGGCGCGACCGGAGCCCGCGGGCACCGCTCGGGCGCCGGAGCACGACCGCACCGCACGACCTCCGAAGACCGAGAACGGGGCCGAATAGTGGAAATCTCCCTGCCGTTGACGTACGCGGGTGACCCCCGCGAGGCCTGCGACCAGGCGGCGGCCCTGGAGTCCGCCGGACTCGACGCCGTCTGGGTCGCCGAGGCGTACGGCTTCGACTCGCCCACCCTCATGGGCTACCTCGCCGCCCGCACCTCCCGGATGCGGATCGGCGCGGGCATCCTCAACGTCTACTCCCGCACCCCCGCCCTGATCGCCCAGACCGGCGCCGGGCTCGACGCGATCTCCGGCGGCCGGGCGCTGCTCGGCCTCGGCGCGTCCGGCCCCCAGGTCGTCGAGGGCTGGCACGGCAAGCCGTACGACAAGCCGCTGGGCCGTACCCGCGAAACCGTCGAGCTCTGCCGGCGGATCTGGAAGCGCGAGGTCATCGACCACCACGGCATCACCGACATGCCGCTGCCCAGGGAGAAGGGCGGCAGGCTCGGCAAGCCGCTGAAGATCCTCACCCGCCCGGTGCGCGAGAGCGTCCCGGTGTACGTCGCCTCGCTCGGCCCCGCCAACGTGCGGCTCACCGCCGAGATCGCGGACGGCTGGCTGCCCACGCTCTTCCTCCCCGAGAAGGCCCACCAGGTGTGGGGGACCTCCCTCGCCGAGGGCAACGCCCTGCGCGACCCCTCGCTCGGCCCGCTCCAGGTCGTCGCGGGCGGCCTGCTGGCCATCGGTGACGACGCCGCGGCCGTACGCGACCTGGCCCGCCCGCAGATCGCCCTGTACGTCGGCGGCATGGGCGCCAAGGGCAAGAACTTCTACAACGACCTGGCCGTCGCCTACGGCTACGAGGAGGAGGCGGCCAGGATCCAGGACCTCTACCTCCAGGGCCGGAAGAAGGAGGCGGAGGCCGCCGTCCCCGACGAGTTCTGCGAACTGATGTCGCTGTGCGGTCCGAAAAGCTACGTGCGCGAGCGTGTCGAGGCCTTCCGGGAGGCGGGCGTGACCATGCTCAACGTCATCCCGGTCGGCCCCGATCCGGCCAGGCTCGTCGAAACCGTGAAGAACTGGCTGTGACCGGCCGCGGCCGACCGCAGGGGACTGGAGAGTGATGAAGCGTCAGATATTCACCGCCGAGCACGAGGCGTTCCGGGAGACCGTCCGCACCTTCCTCACCAAGGAGGTCCTGCCGCACTACGAGCAGTGGGAGAAGGACGGCATCGTCAGCCGGGAGGCCTGGCTGGCGGCCGGCCGGCAGGGCCTGCTCGGACTCGCCGTCCCCGAGGAGTACGGAGGCGGCGGCAACGCCGACTTCGTGTACAGCGCCGTCATCGCCGAGGAGTTCACCCGCGCCGGGGCAGCCGGACTGGCGATCGGCCTGCACAACGACATCATCGGCCCCTACCTCACCGGACTCGCCACCGAGGAGCAGAAGCGCCGCTGGCTGCCCGGCTTCTGCACCGGCGAGACCGTCACCGCCATCGCCATGACCGAGCCCGGTGCGGGCTCCGACCTCCAGGGCATCCGCACCACGGCCGAGGACAAGGGCGACCACTGGCTGCTCAACGGGTCCAAGACCTTCATCTCCAACGGCATCCTCGCCGACCTGGTGATCGTCGTCGCGAAGACCACTCCCCAGGGCGGGGCGCACGGACTGTCGCTGCTGGTCGTCGAGCGCGGCGCGGCCGGCTTCGAGCGGGGCCGCAACCTCGACAAGATCGGCCAGAAGGCGCAGGACACCGCCGAACTGTTCTTCCACGACGTGAAGGTCCCCAAGGAGAACCTCCTGGGCGAACTCGACGGCGCTTTCGTGCACCTGATGACCAACCTCGCCCAGGAGCGCATGGGCATCGCCGTCGCCGGGATCGCCGCCGCCGAGCACCTCCTGGAGATCACCACCCAGTACGTCAAGGAGCGCGAGGCGTTCGGCCGGCCGCTCGCCAAGCTCCAGCACATCCGCTTCGAGATCGCGGAGATGGCCACCGAGTGCGCCGTCACCCGGACCTTCCTCGACCGCTGCATCGTGGACCACAGCAACGGGGAACTCGACGCGGTGCACGCCTCCATGGCCAAGTGGTGGGCCACCGAACTCCAGAAGCGGGTCGCCGACCGCTGCCTCCAGCTGCACGGTGGCTACGGCTACATGACCGAGTACCGGGTCGCGAAGGCCTTCACCGACGGCCGCATCCAGACGATCTACGGCGGCACGACGGAGATCATGAAGGAGATCATCGGCCGCTCCCTCCTGGGATAGCCCCACCGCGTCCCCCTCACCTCCCTCTCCAACCCTCTGAAAGGCTGCTGTCTTGAGCACCGAAGCGTTTGTGTACGACGCGATCCGCACCCCGCGCGGGCGCGGCAAGGCCAATGGCGCCCTGCACGGCACCAAGCCGATCGACCTGGTCGTCGGCCTCATCCACGCCCTGCGGGAGCGCTTCCCGACCCTCGACCCGGCCGCCATCGACGACATCGTCCTGGGCGTCGTGGGACCGGTCGGCGACCAGGGCTCCGACATCGCCCGCACCGCCGCGATCTCCGCCGGACTGCCCGACACGGTGGCCGGCGTACAGGAGAACCGCTTCTGTGCCTCGGGCCTGGAGGCCGTCAACCTGGCGGCCATGAAGGTCCGCTCCGGCTGGGAGGACCTGGTGCTCGCGGGCGGCGTCGAGTCGATGTCCCGCGTCCCGATGGGCTCCGACGGCGGCGCCTGGTTCAACGACCCGATGACCAACTACGAGAACGGCTTCGTCCCGCAGGGCATCGGCGCCGACCTCATCGCCACCATCGAGGGCTACTCCCGCCGCGACGTCGACGAGTACGCCGCCCTGTCCCAGGAGCGGGCCGCCGCCGCCTGGAAGGACGGCCGCTTCAACCGCTCCGTCGTGCCCGTCCGCGACCGCAACGGGCTGCTCGTCCTCGACCACGACGAGCACATGCGCCCCGGCACCACCGCCGACTCCCTCGCCGCGCTCAAGCCTTCCTTCGCCGCGATCGGCGACATGGGCGGCTTCGACGCGGTCGCGCTGCAGAAGTACCACTGGATCGAGGCGATCGACCACGTCCACCACGCCGGCAACTCCTCCGGCATCGTCGACGGCGCCGCCCTCGTCACCATCGGCACCAAGGAGGTCGGCGAGCGCTACGGGCTGACCCCCCGGGCCCGGATCGTGTCCGCGGCCGTGTCCGGCTCGGAGCCGACCATCATGCTCACCGGGCCCGCCCCGGCCACCCGCAAGGCCCTCGCCAAGGCGGGGCTGACCATCGACGACATCGACCTCGTGGAGATCAACGAGGCGTTCGCGGGCGTCGTCCTGCGCTTCGCCAAGGACATGGGCCTCTCCCTCGACAAGATCAACGTCAACGGCGGCGCCATCGCCATGGGCCACCCGCTCGGCGCGACCGGCGCGATGATCCTGGGCACCCTCGTCGACGAACTGGAGCGCCAGGACAAGCGCTACGGCCTCGCCACCCTGTGCGTCGGCGGCGGCATGGGCGTCGCCACCGTCGTCGAGCGCGTCTGACCCCTCGTCCCGCCACCCCTGTTACGGAGAAGCCAGAACATGAGCGAGTCCACCACCATCCGCTGGGAGCAGGACGAGACCGGCGTCGTCACCCTCGTCCTCGACGACCCCAACCAGTCCGCGAACACCATGAACGCCGCCTTCAAGGCCTCCATCGCGGCGATCGCCGACCGCGCCGAGGCCGAGAAGGACTCCATCCGGGGCATCATCTACACCTCCGCGAAGAAGACCTTCTTCGCCGGCGGCGACCTCAAGGACATGATCCAGGTCGGCCCCGAGCACGCCCAGCAGGCCTTCGACACCGGCACCGCCATCAAGAACTCGCTGCGCCGCATCGAGACCCTCGGCAAGCCCGTCGTCGCCGCCATCAACGGCGCCGCCCTCGGCGGCGGTTACGAGATCGCTCTCGCCGCCCACCACCGGGTCGCGCTGGACGCCCCCGGTTCCAAGATCGGGCTGCCCGAGGTCACGCTCGGCCTGCTCCCCGCGGGCGGCGGCGTCACCCGTACCGTACGCCTCATGGGCATCGCCGACGCCCTCCTCAAGGTCCTCCTCCAGGGCACCCAGTACAGCCCGCTGCGCGCCCTGGAGAACGGCCTGGTGCACGAGGTCGCGGCCACCCCCGAGGAGATGCTCGCCAAGGCCCGCGCGTTCATCGACGCGCACCCCGAGTCGCAGCAGCCGTGGGACGTCAAGGGCTACCGGATCCCCGGCGGCACCCCCTCCAACCCGCGCTTCGCCGCCAACCTCCCGGCGTTCCCGGCGAACCTCAAGAAGCAGACGGGCGGCGCCAACTACCCCGCCCCGCGCAACATCCTGGCCGCCGCGGTCGAGGGCTCGCAGGTCGACTTCGAGACCGCGCTGACCATCGAGGCCCGCTACTTCACCGAGCTGGTGACCGGCCAGGTCGCGAAGAACATGATCCAGGCGTTCTTCTTCGACCTCCAGGCCGTCAACTCCGGGGCCAGCCGTCCCAAGGACGTCGAGCGGCGCAAGGTGCGCAAGGTCGCCGTGCTCGGCGCGGGCATGATGGGCGCCGGAATCGCCTACTCCTGCGCCCGCGCGGGCATCGAGGTCGTCCTGAAGGACGTCACCCCGGAGGCCGCCGCCAAGGGCAAGGCGTACAGCGAGAAGCTCCTCGCCAAGGCGCTCTCCCGGGGCCGCACCACCGAGGCCAAGCGCGACGAACTGCTCGGCCGCATCACCCCGACCGCGAACCCGGCGGACCTCGCGGGCTGCGACGCCGTGATCGAGGCGGTCTTCGAGGACACCGGCCTCAAGCACAAGGTGTTCCAGGAGATCCAGGACATCGTCGAGCCCGACGCCCTGCTCTGCTCCAACACCTCCACCCTCCCCATCACCGGCCTCGCCGAGGGCGTCTCGCGCCCCGACGACTTCATCGGCCTGCACTTCTTCTCGCCGGTCGACAAGATGCCGCTCGTGGAGATCATCAAGGGCGAGCGGACCGGCGACGAGGCACTGGCCCGCGCCTTCGACCTGGTCCGCCAGATCAGGAAGACGCCGATCGTCGTCAACGACAGCCGCGGCTTCTTCACCTCGCGCGTCATCGGCCACTTCATCAACGAGGGCGTCGCCATGGTCGGCGAGGGCATCGAGCCCGCGTCCGTCGAGCAGGCCGCGGCCCAGGCCGGCTACCCGGCGAAGGTCCTCTCCCTCATGGACGAACTGACCCTCACCCTGCCCCGCAAGATCCGCAACGAGACGAAGAAGGCCGTCGAGGAGGCGGGCGGCAGCTGGCCCGGCCACCCCTCGGACGCCGTCATCGACCGCATGGTCGACGAGTTCGGTCGCCCCGGCCGCAGCGGCGGCGGCGGCTTCTACGAGTACGGCGAGGACGGCAGGCGCACCCGCCTGTGGCCCGGACTGCGGGAGCACTTCACCAAGCCCGGCGTCGAGATCCCCTTCCGCGACATGCAGGAGCGGATGCTCTTCTCCGAGGCCATCGACACCGTCCGCCTCTTCGAGGAGGGCGTCCTCACCTCGGTCGCCGACGCCAACATCGGCTCCATCATGGGCATCGGCTTCCCCGCCTGGACCGGCGGCGTCCTGCAGTACATCAACGGCTACGAGGGCGGCCTGCCCGGATTCGTCGCCCGTGCCCGCGAGCTGGCGGCGGCGTACGGCGACCGCTTCCAGCCGACGGCGCTGCTCGTCGAGAAGGCGGAGAAGGGCGAGAAGTTCAGCGACAACTGAGCCGCGCCCCGGTGCCAACACCCTTACGGAAAAGGGGTGTTGGCACCACCCCCGGTGGGGGCCCGCCCCTCCTGCGCCCACCCGCTCATCTGCCGCAGCATCGTGCGTGAGAGGAACGCGCGAACGACGGAGACGAGAGTGGGGACGCACCATGAGCGGACACACACGAAGGACCGTGCTGCGAGGGGCGGCCGTCGCGGCGGCGACGGGCGCGCTCGGCGCGAGCGGACTGCGCGCCGCGGCGGCCGGCCCGGCCGCCGCGCCCTCGCGGCCGGCCGCCCGGACCGCCGCCCGCCACCCCTTCCTGGAGGGCGCGTTCGCCCCCGCCACCGAGGAGCTGACCGCCTTCGACCTGCCCGTCACCGGGCGCGTCCCGCGCGAGCTGAACGGGCGCTACCTGCGCACCGGCCCCAACGTCCTCGGCCTGGAGGACCCCAACGCCCACCACTGGATGATCGGCGAGGGCATGGTGCACGGAGTGCGCCTGCGCGAGGGCCGCGCCGAGTGGTACCGCAACCGCTGGGTCCGCTCGGCCGCCGTGGCGGGCAAGCTCGGCGAACCGTACCCGGGCCCGGTGCCCGCCGACGACTTCGCGTGCAACACCCACGTGGTGGGCTACAAGGGGCGGATCCTGGCGCTCCAGGAGGGCGGCGCCAAGCCCTACCGGCTCGACGACGAACTGGCCACCGTGGGCCCGTACGACTTCGGCGGCACCCTGAAGGGGGCCTTCACCGCGCACACCAAACTGGACGCCGCGGCCGACGAGCTGCACGCGCTCGCCTACCACCCCGCGCGGCCCGACCACATCCGGCACGTGGTGGTGGGCCGCCACGGCAAGGTCACCCGCTCCACCCGCATCCCCCTCGCCGGCGGACCCATGGTCCACGACTTCGGGCTCACCGAACGGCACGTCGTGATCTTCGACGTGCCCGTCACCTTCGACCCCGCGGCGGCCGGGCGCGGCGACCTCGTGCCCTACGTCTGGAACGAGAAGCACCCGGCACGGGTCGGGGTGATGAAGCGTGGGGGAGGCCCGGTCCGCTGGTTCGAGGTGCCGATGACGTCCTGGTACTCGCACACCCTCAACGCCTACGACGAGGGCTCCAAGGTGGTCGTGGACCTCACCACCTTCCCCGCGCCCTTCCTCGTCGCGGGACGCGGCTCCGGCGGCCCGTACGCCCCGGGCAGTCCCTCGCTCGACCGCTGGACGATCGACCTCGCGCGCGGCCGGGTCACCCGGCGGCGGCTCGACGACCGGCCCCAGGAGTTCCCGCGCGTCAACGAGACGCTGGTGTCCCGGCGGCACCGCTACGGCTACACGGCGGCTGCCGCCACCTTCTTCGAGGCGTACCGGTCCGTCGACGGGGTGCCCCCGGACGAGGCGTTCAGCAGTGCGCTCATCAAGCACGACCTGCTGCGCGGCACCTCCCAGGTGCACCGGCTGCCGCGCGACGCGGCGGCGGGGGAGGCGGTGTTCGTGGCGTCGGACGCGACCGACGCGCGGGCCGCCGAGGACGACGGCTACGCGCTGGCGTACGTGCACAACCCCGAGCGCGGCGCCTCCGACCTGGTGATCCTCGCCGCCCAGGACTTCACCGCGAAGCCGCTCGCCCGGATCCACCTGCCGGGCCGGGTACCGCTGGGCCTGCACGGGAGCTGGGTGGCGGACGCCTGACGGCCGCGCCCCGGGCCGCGCGCACTCAGCCCTCCTTGACGAACGCGGCCCGCAGCTCCTCCTTCAGCGACCGCTGGAAGGCCGTCACCAGGGCCTGGAGCACCATCGGCTGCATATGGGCCGACAGCGACTTCATCGCCTCCACGTGCTCCGGGTCCGTCTCCCGCTCCCGGTAGGGGCTCCACACCTCGTCGCGGAACAGCCGCGTCAGCTCGCGGGCCGCCTCCCGGGTGTGCTCCATCAGGATCGTGCGCGCGGCGAGGATCGTCTCGTGCGCGATGGGGACCCCCAGCAGCTGCACGCCCAGAGCCAGCAGCCCGGGGTCGACCCTGAAGGCGTCCGGGTCGTCGGCGCGCTCCAGCACGTTCATCGCGGCCAGCCGGTCGATGTCCGTGTCGGACAGCGGCCGGCCGGCCCGCCGCTCCAGCTCCGACCGGGTGGCGTCCTCCGCCGAGTCCGGCGCCCAGGAGGCCACCACCGCACGGTGGATGGCCAGGTCGTGCGCGCTGAGATCCGGCGGCAGCTGCTCCAGATAGCGCTCGATGGCGGCCAGCGTCATGCCGTGGTGCTGGAGCTCCTCGATGAGGGCGAGCCGGGAGAGGTGCGCGGGGCCGTAGAGACCGACCCGGCGCGGGCCGATCACCGGGGGCGGGAGGAGCCCCTTGGTGCTGTAGAAGCGGACGGTGCGGACGGTGACACCGGCGCGCGCGGCCAGTTCGTCGACGGTGAGCGCCGGCTCCCCGGTACCGGTGGTCGTCGTCATCCCTGTGCCCCGTTCTCCCCGTGCTGCACGTCCGTACCTCCCAGCCCGTACCGACGGTCGGTGCGGTGCAACAGTATTGCTGTCTCACCACTGATGTGAAAGCCTCCCGGGACGTCCGGGCACCGCCCGGCCGCGCACAGTCGACGTCACGCTCTTCCCTCACGACACGAGGCGGCCATGACCACGATCCTGCGCCTTCCCGCCGAACCGGCAGAACTCACCCTTCCCGCGCTGCTGGCGCGCAACACCGAGGACCACGGCGACCTGCCCGCCCTCTCCTGGCGCGAGGGCGCCGGCTGGACCACCCTCACCTGGCGGGAGGTGCGCAGAAGGACGGCGGTACTGGCCGCCGGATACGCGGCGCTGGGCGTGCGCCGCGGCGAGCAGGTGCTGATGATGATGGGCAACCGCCCCGAGCACTGGCTGAGCGACCTCGCCCTCACCCACCTCGGAGCGGTCCCGGTCTCGGTGTACGGCACCGCCGCCGCCGGGCAGATCGCGCACATCGCCCGGCACAGCGGGGCGCGCTTCGCCGTCGTCGGGGGCGCGGACGAACTCCCGCGCTGGGAGCCGTTGCTCGCGGACCCGGAGGCACCGCTGGAGAAGCTGGTCGTGGTGGAGCCCGCGGCGGCCGGAGCGCACCGCACCTACGGCTCCCTCCACGCCTCCGGCGCCCGCATCCACGACCCGGCCGCCTTCGAGAAGGCCTGGCGGGAGATCCGCCCCGACGACGTCCTCAGCGTCCTCTACACCTCGGGCACCACCGGCGACCCCAAGGCCGTCCCCGTCACCCACCGCATGGTGGTGGCCAACGCGCTCTCCCTGGACCGGGTGGTCGACCTGCCCGACCACGTCGACCACCTCTGCTACCTGCCCTTCGCGCACATCGCGGAGCGGATGCTAGGCATCTACCTCCCCGTCTTCCGCGCCTCCCACGTGCACCTGTGCGCGGACCCCGCCGAAGTGGCCGCCACGGCGCGGGAACTGCACCCGGCGCAGTTCTTCGGAGTGCCCAGGGTGTGGGAGAAGCTGGCCGCCTCGGTAGGGGCGGCGCTGGCCGCACTGCCCGCGGAGCAGCGGGCCGCGGTGGACGCGGCGGCGGAGACCGCCCGCTCCCACGTCGCCTGCCGCGAGCGGGGCGAGGAGCCGCCCGCCGCGCTGGAGGCCGCGTACCGGACGGCCAGGACCCACGTACTGGAACCGCTCCTGGCCCTCGCGGGCTTCGACGCACTGGTGTGGACGGCGAGCGCCTCGGCCCCCATGCCGCTCGAAGTGACCCGGTTCTGGGCCGGGTTCGGCATCGTGGTCATGGACGCCTGGGGGCTGACGGAGACGGTCGGCGTCTGCACCGCCAACAGCCCCACTCACGGCTTCCGGCTGGGCTCGGTCGGCCGCCCGCTGGAAGGAATCGAACTCAAGGTCGCGCAGGACGGCGAGATCCTGGTGCGCGGCGGGACGGTCTTCGCCGGATATCTCCGCGCCGACGGCACCACCGAGAGCGCCACGGACAAGGACGGCTGGTTCGCCACCGGCGACATCGGCCGCCTCGACGAGGACGGCTTCCTCTGGCTGACCGACCGCAAGAAGGAAATGATCGTCACGTCGACCGGCAAGAACGTCTCCCCGGCGCTCGTCGAGAACACCCTCAAGGAACACCCCCTGATCGGCCAGGCCCTGGTCCACGGCGACGGCCGCTCCTACCTGGTCGCCCTGCTGGTACTGGACGCGGAGGCCGCCCCCGCGTGGGCGGCCGGCCACGGCGTCGAGGGGCCGGCGAACGCCGCCGATCCGGCGGTACGGGACGAGGTCGCACGCGCCGTCGCAGCCGCCAACACCCGGCTGAACCGCACCGAACAGGTCAAGCGCTACCGGCTGCTGGACGAGGAGTGGGGCCCGGAGACCGGGGAGCTGACCCCGTCGCTGAAACTGCGGCGCAGGGTGATCCGCGAGAAGTACGCGGCGGAGCTCGACGGCCTGTACGAGGGCTGAGCCCCGGGGTGCGGAGCGGAGCCCCCGGCGCTCCGCTCCGCCCCCCGCGCGCCGCTGCCCGGCCCGTCGGGTCAGGCCGTCGCGGCCCGCCAGGTCCCCCCGCTGGTCACCGAGGCCGGGCGGCCCGCCTCCGCCGCCGCCAGTTCCCCCGCCCGCACCCCGCTGAACAGCGAGATCTCGCCCCGCATCCCTGGCGCCGCCACCATGTCCCCGGCCAGGAACACCCCGTCGCCGCGCGCGATGGCCGGGCGGTCGCGCCAGGTGCTCCCGGGCAGGTCGAGCGCGCCGGTACGGCCCTTGGCGGTGGCGGTCCTGCTCCAGGTCAGCCGGTCGTGCCGGCCCGGCACCGTCAGGTCCGCCAGCGCCTCCAGCCGCTCGCGCGCCTCCGCCGGACCCTCGTCCGCACGGACCGGCATGTCCAGCTGGAACAGCGACTCGCCACCGGGCGCGACGCTCCGGTCCTGCATCGAGTACGACTCGTGGAAGCCGCCGTGGTCCAGGTCGAAGGCGATGAACCGGTCCCGGCGCCCCTCCCGGCCGCCCCGCACCGCCACGTCCAGCAGCACCACGTGCCCGCTCTCCCACCGCAGCGATTCGTCGCCCAGCAGCCGCCGCGCGGAGGAGAGTTCGGTGGCCACCACCACCGGACGGTCCTCCGGCAGCTCGCTGACCCGCTCGCCCGGCCGGACCCGCACCCCCAGCTCCCGCGCCCGCTCCGCCATCCGGTCCAGCACCGCCTGCCAGCCGCCCACCACCCACCGCACGGTCGGCACCGTCGGCGCGAACACCCGGCACCACAGCCCCCAGACGAACGCGGCCGAGAGCCGGCCCGTGTCGGCGTCGTACGTGACCACCCCGATGGCCCGCGCCGCCGCCCGCGCCGCCTCCTCGCCGTACCTCGCCGAGGCCCACGCGTGGAAGGAGACGTCCACCGGCGCCGTGCGCGGACGCCCCGGCAGCATCATCCGCACCAGCGCCGCCGGGGGAGCGGCCCGCAGCCGGCCGTCCCGCACGAACCCGAACCGCAGGTCCCGCAGCGAGGGCCGGCCCAGCCCGCCCACCAGACCGCGGTCGGTCAGCCACTTCCAGTGGGCCAGGTCGGCGTAGAAGACGTGCGGACCCTCGTGCGCCCGGTACGGGCCCGCGGTCGCCCGGCCCCGGCCACCCAGGGTCGCGTGCGCCTCGTACAGCTCCACGCGCGCCCCGGCCTCCGCCGCCGTGATCGCGGCGGCCAGACCGGCGATTCCCCCACCTACGACGGTTACGTTCCCCTGCGCGGTCATGCCCGGCTCCTCGTGGCTGGACTGCGGCCACCCGCTGTGGCGCGCTCTCCACCCCTGGACGTACCGGACGCCCGCGGATGTGACATCGCCCCGCGCACCCGGCCCCCGAGCCGCCTCAGCCCCGCAGGTACGCCAGCACCGCCAGCACCCTGCGGTGGTCGTCCGGCGCCGGCGGCAGGTCCAGCTTCTGCAGGATGCCCGCGATGTGCTTGGCCACCGCCGCCTCCGTCACGACCAGCGCACGGGCGACCGCCGCGTTGGAACGGCCCTCCGCCATCAGCCCCAGCACCTCCCGCTCGCGCGGCGTCAGCCGCAGCAGCGGATCCCGGCGGCGGGCCAGCAACTGGCGCACCACCTCCGGGTCGACGACCATCCCGCCGTCCGCGACCCGCACCACCGCGTCCATGAACTCCTCGACGTCACCGATCCGGTCCTTGAGCAGATAGCCGGTGCCCGCCCCGCGCCGGGCCTCCAGCAGCTCCTCGGCGAAGGTCTGCTCCACGTACTGGCTCAGCACCAGGGCCGACAACCCGGGCAGCGCGGACTGGAGTTCCCGGATCGCGCGCAGCCCCTCGTCCCGGAAGCCGGGCGGCATCCGCACATCCGCGATCACCAGGTCGGGCCGGTGCTCGCACGCCGCGGCCACCAGCGAGGGACCGTCGCCGACGGCGGCCGGAACACGGTGCCCGAACCGCTCCAGCAGACCGACCAGACCCTCCCGCAGCAGCACCGCGTCCTCCGCCAGCACCACTCTCAGACTCCGCACGCCGCTCCTCCCGCCAGGTCCCCCGAACCCGGGGCCGCCACGTCCCCCGAACCCGGGGCCACCACATCCGCCGGTATCTCCACCCGCAGCCTGGTCGGCCCGCCCGGCGGGCTGGACAGCAGCATTCTGCCGTCGACCGCGGCCACCCGGTCGGCCAGCCCCGTCAGCCCCGACCCGGCCGCCGGGTCCGCACCGCCCCGCCCGTCGTCGTACACCTCGACCAGCAGCGTGCCCGACACCAGGCGGCCGGTGACCCGGGCCCGGGTGGCGCCGCTGTGCCGCGCGGTGTTGGCGAGGGCCTCGCACACCGCGAAGTACGCGGCGACCTCCACCGACCCGGCCAGCCTGCCGGGCAGCGGGAGTTCGGTGTCCACCGGGACCGGCGACCGGCCCGCCACGTCCCGCACGGCCGCCGGGAGCCCGCGCTCCGTCAGCACCTGCGGATGCACGCCCCGGATCAGCTCCCGCAGCTCCACCAGCGCCGCCTTCGCCATCGCGTGCGCCTCCGCCACCTCCCGCGCCGCCCGCGAACCGGGCGCCAGGTCCAGCCCCGCGAGACCCAGCTTCATGGTCAGCGCGACCAGCCGCTGCTGCGCCCCGTCGTGCAGATCCCGCTCGATGCGCCGCCGTTCGGCCTCGTACGCGTCCACCAGGCGGGCCCGGGACGCCCGCACCTCCGTCAGCTCGGCGTCCCGCGGCGCCAGCACGGCCCGCGACAGCGCGGCCCTGGCCCCCGCCCACGCGGCGATCGGATAGGCGGCCACCGGCAGCAGCAGCACCCCGGCCACCGGCCCGCCGACCGCCGCCCACGGCGCCGCTGCGGGCTGGAGCGGAGTGACGGCCAGCGCCCCCGGGATCCCCAGCGCGACCAGCACCAGCGCGAGATCGGCCGGACCCAGCGCCAGCACCGACACCACCCCGTACGCCGCCGCCCGCAGCCCCGCCGGGGAACGCGCCGGATGCCGCACCGGCGCCGCCTGCGGGTCCACCAGCCGCAGCCGCCACCGCTCCAGCGGGACCGCGAGCGCCCCCGCGAAGACCAGCACCAGCAGCGCGCACACCACCGAGGGCCCGAGCCCGAGCCGGTCGCTCGCGGCGACCGCCCCGCCCACCGCGAGCCACGCCCCCGCCCCGAGCAGCCCGCCCGAGAGCAGGTGCGCCAGCGCACGCCACGGCCACGACGAACCAAGGAAGCCCCAGGGGCGCCGGCTCAGCGCCTCCAGGACGTGACGAGCGATCATCCGCCCGACCCTAGCGGCAGCAGGAGGGCCGGACAGTAGTGCTGGGTGGAGTATCAGGACTAGTGGTGCCGCGCATGTGCCGTGCGCACGCCGCGAGTTGACTTTCCCCCATGCCGACGCACACACAGACCGCGAAGACGAAACGCCCGGCGGGCGCCGACCGCCCGGTACAACTGACCGACCTCACCAGGAGGTTCGGCACCGGCGACCGGGCGGTGACCGCCCTCGACGGCGTCACCCTCGGCTTCGACGCGGGCACCATGACCGCCGTGATGGGCCCCTCGGGATCCGGCAAGTCCACCCTCCTGCAGTGTGCGGCCGGACTCGACCGCCCCACCTCGGGAACCGTCACCCTGGACGGGACACCCCTCGACGGCCTCGACGAGACCGCCCTCACCCTGCTGCGCCGCGACCGGGTCGGCTTCGTCTTCCAGGCCTTCAACCTGGTCTCCTCGCTCACCGCCGCCCAGAACGTCGCCCTCCCGCTGCTGCTCGCGGGCCGCCGCCCCGACCCCGCCGCCGTCACTGCGGCACTCGACCAAATGGGCCTCGCCGACCGGGCCGCACACCGGCCCAGCCAGCTCTCCGGGGGCCAGCAGCAGCGCGTCGCCCTCGCCCGCGCGCTGATCACCCGGCCCGCCGTGCTCTTCGCCGACGAACCGACCGGCGCCCTCGACACCCGGTCCTCCCGGACGGTCCTCGGCCTGCTGCGCGGTCTGGCCGCCCAGCACGGACAGACCGTGGTCATGGTGACGCACGATCCGGCCGCCGCCGCCCACGCGGACCGCGTCGTGCTGTTCGCCGACGGCCGGATCGCCGAGGAGATCCCCCACCGCCCGGACGCCACCGCCGTCGCCGCGCGCATGGCGGCACTGGAGACCCGGTCATGAGCAACCGCAGCCGGTTCCGCACCCGGGTCCGTCCGCGCGCCCGCTCCGGGCGCCACCCCGTGTTCGCCTTCGCGCTCGCCGCCGTCCGCGCGCGCACGACCGCCTTCGCCGGGTCCTTCGTGGCGCTCGCCCTCGGCGTCGCCATCCTCTGCGCGAGCGCGCTCATCCTGCTGTCCGGCGGCAGCGGGGTCCCCGACCGGTACGCGGGCGGCCCCGTCCTCGTACAGGCGCCGCGGGGACCGGCCGGCAACGGCACCTTCCTCGACCGGGCACCCTGGTCACCGCAGCGCACCGAGCAGCTGACCCGCACCCTGGCCGCCCTGCCCGGGGTGCGCCGGGCGGTGCCCGACCGCAGCTTCCCCGCCCAGGCGCTGCGCGCCGACGGCACCCCGGCGGACGAGCAGCGGCCCGGCGAACGGCGCGGCCAAGCCTGGTCCACCGCGGCCCTCGCCCCCTACCCGCTGACGTCCGGCCACCCGCCGCGGCGGGCCGACGAGGTCGTGGTGCCCGGCGCCTCGGGGATCGCGGTGGGGGAGCGGATCACCGTCCGCACCGCCGCGGGGCCCGAGCCCCACACCGTCTCCGGAACCGCCGAAGGCCCCGGCTACTACGTCACCGACCGCCGCGCCGCCGCCCTCTCCGGCGGCGTACGGGTGATCGGCCTGCTCCTCGACGAGGGCGCGCGGCCGGCCGCCGTCGCCGCCGCGGCGACCCGGGCCGTCGGAGCCGCGGGCCTCGTCCTCACCGGGGACGCCCGCGACGCGCTCGCCCCGGCGGCGGACGAGAAGACCCGCTGGATCGGCGCCCAGGTGCTCGCCGCGATGGCCGCCCTCTCCGGGTTCGTCACCGTCTTCGTCGTGTCCTCCACCTTCGCCTTCGGAGTCACCCAACGGCGCCGCGAGATGGGCCTGCTGAGGACGCTGGGCGCCACCCCGCGGCAGCTTCGCCGGATGCTGTACGCGGAGGCGCTCTGCGTCGGCGCGGCCGGCGCCGCGACGGGCGCGCTCCTGGGCACCGTCCTCGCGCCCGCACTGGGCGCCGTCCTCGTCGACGCGGGCTTCCAGCCGCAGGGCTTCGCGGTGCGGACCGCGCTGTGGATCCCGGCCGCCGCGTGGGCCGCCGGAATCGCGGTCGCCCTGGCCGGGGTGTGGGCGGCGGCCCGGCGGGCGGCCCGGATCGCCCCGCTGGAGGCGCTGCGCGAAGCCGCCGTCGACGACCGGCCGCCCTCCCGGGCCCGGCTGTTCACCGGCATCGGCTTCACCACGGTCGGCTGCGCGGCGGCCGTCGCCTCCGCCCGTGCGGAGGCGGCCGACCTGATCTCCCTCGCCCTGGTGACCGCCCTCGGTCTGATCACCGGCCTCACCCTGCTCACCCCCACCCTCCTGCCCCCGCTGGTGCGGCTCGTCACCCTGCCGTGGGGCAGGCGCGGCGGAGCCACCGCGCTGCTGGTCCGCGAGGGCGTACGGACGTCGTTGCGCCGCACCGCCTCGACCGTGGCACCCGTGCTGGCCACCCTCGGCTTCGTGGTGCTCATCACCGGCAACACCCAGACGTCCGCGCACTCCTACCGCACCGAGGAAGCCGTGTCCGTACGGGCCGAGGCGGCCGTCGTGCCCCGGGGCGCCCCGGGACTCAGCGACGCCGCCGCGGCAAGGATCGAGGGCGCCGCGCTGCTGCCGACCACCGTGCACACCGCCGGCGGCCCGCTCCCGGCGGCCGGTGTCGACCCCGGTCCCTTCGCCGCCGCGCACCCCCGTCTGCGGGTCGTCTCCGGCTCTCTCGCCGGCCTCGGGGAACCGGGCACGATCGCGGTCACCGAGTCCGCGCGCGCAGGCCTGGCCGCCGGAGTGACCTACGAGGACGGCCGCACCGGGAAACCGCGGGTCGTGGCGGTGCTGTCCGACCGCTCCACCCCGTACCCGGTCCTGCTGGGCCGTGCGGCCGTCCGGGCGCACGACCCGGCGGCGCTCACGGAGGCCGTCTACCGCACCGGGCCCGAGGTCGCCCTCGCGGAGGCACGGGAGATCACCCCGGCGGCCTTCGCGGGCCGCGCCGACGCCGAGGAGGACCACCTCGTCGAGGTCTTCACCCTCCTCCTGGTCGCCATGTCGGCGGGCTACACCGGCATCGCGGTCGCCAACACCCTCCTCATGGCCACCGCCGACCGGATCGGCGACCTGCGGCTGCTGCGCCTCTCGGGGGCGACACCCCGTCAGGTGCTGGGGACGGTCGCGGGGGAGACCGTCTTCGTGGTCGCCCTCGGCGCACTGCTCGGCGGTCTGGTCGCGCTGCCCTCCCTGCTCGGCATCCGCGCCGGGCTGAGCGCCACCCTCGGCATCCCGGTCGACCTGGTGGTTCCGTGGCCGACGGTACTGGCGGCGGCCGGCGGCTGCCTGCTGCTGGCCCTGGCGGCGAGCGTGCTCCCTGCCAGGGCGGCACTGCGGACCCGGGCGGTCTGAGCAGCCCCCGGAACGCGCACGGGGCGGGCCGGGGGAATCCCCCGGCCCGCCCCGTGCGGCGCGATGCGTGCCGTGCTCCCGGGACCCGCCCCGGTCACTTGGCCGAGGCCACCAGCGGGTAGTGGTCGCTCAGGTTGGTGTACGTGTAGGACTTGCCCCAGCTGGAGACCGTCCAGGGCGCGCTCTGCTCCTTGACCACGTGGTTGTTCCAGCCCGCCGGGCGCGCGTTCCCGGTGCGGGGGAGCACGTAGTCGAGGTCCTCGCGCGGGTCGCTCGGGTAGCGCTCGGCCGCGATCGAGTTGTCCTTGGTGTCGAAGGAGTACGGGTGACCGGTGCGGGAGGCCGCGCCGTCGAGCCCGCCGTCCTTGAGCATCGAGGCGTACTCGGGGCTGTGCGAGTCCACGTTGAAGTCGCCCGCCACCAGGACCTGTTCGCCCGCCGGGACCTGCTTGGCGTCCAGGAACGCGTCGATCTGCTTGAACTGGGCGCTCCGCTTGGCCGCCGCCTCACCGGCCTTGCAGCCGGGGTCGGTGGACTGGAGGTGGGTGCCGACGATGTGCACCTTGGTGCCGTTGACGTCCAGGACGACGTAGGCGAAGCCCTTGTTGGAGAACCAGTCGCCGCCGCACGCCTCCTTGAAGACGAACTGTTCCTTGCGCACGATCGGCCACTTGCTGTAGACCGCGACCCCGCCGTCCTCGGGCGTCGTCGCGGAGTAGGAGCCGCCGGTGGCGTCCCAGCCGGTCTTGCTCCGGCCGACGACGGGGGTCTGGTGCGGGTACTGGGCGGCGGCGTTGCGGCCGAGCGCGTCGGAGGCGGAGTTGTCGAAGGCCTCCTGGAGGACGACGACGTCGTTGCCCTGGAAGAAGGGGGCCTCCGCGATGGCCTTCGCGCGGAAGTCCTGACCCCAGTTGGGGTAGAGGTTCTTGCTGAAGAGGAAGGCGTTGTACGAGAGGACCTGGAGGGCGGGGGTCGCGGCGGCGGCCGGTGCCGCCGGGGCGGCGGACGCGGCGGGTGCGGCCAGCGCGGCGGCCGCGGCGGTCACCGCGGTGACGGCGGCGACGAGGGCCGGTCGGCGCGAAGGGGTCGGCACAGAGTTCTCCCGTGGGTGATGTGGGGCGAGAGGGGCGTGAGTTGCTGCCGACGCACATCAAAGCAGCCCCGGTTACTTCCCGGTAGACAAAGCACACCCCCCACCTGTCCCCCTCACCAACTGTCCCCGCCCAGCCCCCAGCCCCCAGCCCGCCCCGCCCCCTTGGGCGGCGGGGCCGCCCCCCGGGGGCGGAACGGGCGGGCAAGGGGGGCGGCCCCCGGCGGAGCCGAACCCTCCGACCCCGCCCGGCCAACGCCCCGCCCCCGCACCCCCGCCGCCCCGCCCCCGCTCAACCCTCAGTGCTCGTGCACCGAATTCGTCTCAGCGATCTTCTTCCACGACTTCGGCTGCACCGGCGTCACCGCCCGCTCACCCGCCGCCCCCGCCGCGTACCCCCGCGCGATCCGCGACTCCGCCGCCGCCGGCGCAGCCGGCTTCTCCGGCTGGTACAGCCACGTGTCGAACAGCTCCGCCAGCGGCTTCTTCGACACCTTCTCCGCGTACTTCACGAAGTCCGAGACCTTCGCGTTGCCGTACGCGTACTGCTTCGGCCACCCCTTGAGGATCTGGAAGAACGCCTCGTCGCCGACCGCGTTGCGCAGCGCCTGGATGGCCAGCGCGCCCCGGTCGTACACGGCGATGTCGAACTGCTTGTCCGGACCCGGGTCACCCGGCTTGACCTGCCAGAACGGGTCGTCCGCCGTACGCGAGGCGTACGCGTAGTCGGCCAGCTCCTGCGCCGTGCCCTCGCCCTCCTTCTCCGACCACAGCCACTGGCTGTAGCGCGCGAAGCCCTCGTTGACCCAGATGTCCTTCCAGTGGTGCACGGACACGCTGTCGCCGTACCACTGGTGCGCCAGCTCGTGCACGACCACCGACACGTTCGCCCCGTTGGCGAACTGCTTGGGGCTGTAGAACGGGCGGGTCTGCGTCTCCAGCGCGTAACCGCTGGTCACGTTCGGGACGTAACCGCCGATCGCGTTGAAGGGGTACGGGCCGAAGACGCCCTCCAGCCACTCGGTGACCTCCGCCGAGCGCTCGATGCTCGCCCGCGCCGCGCCGTCGTTGTCGCCGAGGTCCTTGCTGTACGCGTTGAGGACCGGCAGCCCCGAGGACGTCTTGTCGGTGGTGACGTCGAACTTGCCGACCGCGAGGGTGGCCAGGTAGGAGGCCTGGGGTTTGTTGGAGCGCCAGGCGAAACGGGTCCACCCCAGCTTCGAACTCTGCGACTGGAGAACGCCGTTGGAGATGGCGGTCGAACCGTCCGGCACCGACACCGACACGTCGTACGTGGCCTTGTCGAGCGGGTGGTCGTTGCTCGGGAACCACCACGCGGCCGAGTCCGGCTCCTGCGCCGCGACGCCGCCGTCCGAGGTGCGGTGCCAGGCGGTGTACCCGCCGACCTTCACCTCGGAGGGCTTGCCCGCGTAACGCACCACCACGGAGAGGGACTTGCCCTTCTCCAGCGGGGCGGCCGGCGTGACGACGAGCTCCTGCTCGCCCTCCTTGACGAACTTCGCCACCTTGCCGTTCACCCGCACCTCGCTGACCTTCAGGCCGAGGTCCAGGTTGAAGCTGGACAGGTTCTGCTTGGCGGTGGCGAGGATGGTCGCCGTGCCCTCCAGCAGGTCCGTCGTCGGCTGGTACTTCAGCCGCAGGTCGTAGTGGGATACGTCGTATCCGCCATTGCCGCTGGCCGGGTAGTAGGGGTCTCCGATGCCCGGCGCGCCCGGGGTGAAGGACGCCGCGGATGCCGGGATCGCCAGCAGGAGGGTGGCCGCGGCGAGCACGCCCGGGGCGATGATTCTGCGGTGCACGAGTGCTCCAAGTGGTCAGGTGGAACGATCTGTTGGCACTCTATTCAGCCCCTCGGCCACCAGCCATGTCCATGGTCACTGCTGTCACACGATCGCCATACGGCCGACATGCGGGCCGGTATCCCTTTTGGCCGCACCGGGTGCGGGGCGCGGTGCGGGCGGGACGTCCCGCGCGGCCCGCCGGCCCCGTACGGCCCCCTGTTGCGCACGGGGCAGGGGCGTTACCGTCCCGCCATGTCGATACCAGCGCGGGCCAGGCGCCCGAAATGGAGAATGCTCGTCCCCACGACCGTGGCCGCGTTGACGGCCGTGCTGCTGGTCCCGGCGGGCACCGCCCAGGGCGCGGGCGAGGCCGCGTCGGCCAGGCCCACCGAGAGCAGACCCGTCTACGCGTACGACAAGGCCATCCGCGAGTCCGTCTGGGTCGACACCCGTGTCGACGGCGACAAGGACGGGAGGACCGACCGGGTCGCGGTGGACATCGTCCGCCCCCGCGAGACCGACCGCACCGGCCGCCGCATCCCGGTGATCATGGACGCCAGCCCGTACTACTCCTGCTGCGGGCGCGGCAACGAGAGCCAGAAGAAGACGTACGACGAGAACGGCAGACCCGTCCAGTTCCCGCTCTTCTACGACAACTACTTCGTCCCGCGCGGCTACGGCTACGTCGCCGTCGACTTCACCGGAACCAACCGCTCCGACGGGTGCGTGGACGTCGGCGGCAGCTCCGAGATCCAGTCCGCCAAGGCCGTGATCGAGTGGCTGAACGGGCGCGGCACGGGCTACACCAGCCGCACCGGCAACACCCGTGCCCGCGCCCACTGGACCAACGGCGACACCGGCATGATCGGCAAGAGCTGGGACGGCACGGTCGCCAACGGAGTGGCCGCCACCGGCGTCGAGGGCCTGCGCACCATCGTGCCGATCGGCGCCATCTCCTCCTGGTACGACTACTACTTCCAGCAGGGCGCCGACCTCTACGACGGCGGCCCCGACGACCTCGCCGGATACGTGGAGAGCCCCGAGGCGGGCGCCCGCTGCAAGGCGGTGAAGAAGTACCTCTCCGACGGCGCGCCGCTGAACGGCGACCGCACGCCCATGTGGCAGGACCGGGACTTCGTGCCCGACGCCCGCAAGGTGCGCGCCAGCGTCTTCGCCGTGCACGGCATGCAGGACCTCAACGTCCGCACCAACCACTTCGGCAAGTGGTGGGACGCCCTCGCCCAGCAGGGCGTCGCGCGCAAGGTGTGGCTGTCGCAGACCGGGCACGTGGACCCGTTCGACTTCCGGCGGGCCGAGTGGGTGAAGACCCTGCACCGGTGGTTCGACCACGAACTGCTCGGCTACGACAACGGCATCGACCGCGAGCCGATGGCCGACATCGAGCGCAGGCCCGACCGGTGGAGCACCGACCGCGTCTGGCCGCCGCGCGGCACCGACGCCACCGGGGTCCGCCCGCAGCAGGGCAGCTCCGCCGGGGTCGGCGTACTCGGCCTGCGGCGCGCCGAGCCCGGTACGACCGAGACCTTCACCGACGACCCGAAGCTCGGCGAGAACGCCTGGGCCGCGAAGATCGACACCGGCACCCCGGAGAAGGCCGGCTTCACCACCCGGCCGCTCTCCCGCGACCTGCGCCTCTCCGGCTCCGCCAAGGTCACCCTCTCGGTCACCCCCTCCACCACCAGCGCGAACCTCTCCGCGGTCCTCGTCGACCTGGGCCCGGACACCATCCGCGACTACGGCGCCTCGGGCGAGGGCATCAAGACCCTGACCGAGCGCACCTGCTGGGGTGCGAGCACCCCCGGCGACAGCGCGTGCTTCAAGGCGACCGCCGCCAACACCACCGCCGTCGACTTCCAGGTCTTCAGCCGCGGCTGGGCCGCCCTCGCCCACTACCGGGGCGACGGAAAGGCCCGTCCGCTGACCCCCGGCAAGGAGTACGAGATCACCATCGACCTCGCGGCGTCCGACCACGTCGTCCCGGCCGGCCACCGGCTCGCCCTGATCGTCGGCGGCACCGACGCCGGACTCGTCGAAGCGCCCGACACCCGTCCCACCCTCGGCCTCGACCTCGCGGAGACCTCGGCCAGGCTGCCCGTCGTGGGCGGCGAGCGGGCCTTCGCCCGCGCCACCTCCGGCAGCGCGGCGGCGGCCCCGCTGTCCCCGGGCGCCCCGGACGGCGTGCCGGTGCCGCAGAACCTGTCCCGGCTGCCCGGCGCGGCCTTCCTGACGGGGGACGTCCGATGAGGGCCCGCGCCCTGGTGGCGCTCCTCGGTACGGCGGCCCTCGCGGTGCCGCTGCTCGCCGCCCCCGCCCAGGCCGGGGACGGTGCCCGCACCGCACCCCGTACCGGATTCGAGACGTCGAACGGTGCCCGCTGGACCACCCAGCCCGAGGAACAGACCTTCCTGGCCGACGTCGACCGGGCCGCCTCCCGGGTCTCCGTCTCCGTCGTCGGCACCACCAAGCAGGGCCGTCCGCTCCAGCTCGTGCGGATCGGCGAGCGCCGGCGCACCGCGTCCACCGTGCTCCTGATCTGCAGTCAGCACGGCAACGAACCGGCGGGCCGCGAAGCCTGCCTGAGCAAGGTGCGCGACCTCGCGTACGCCACCGACCGCCGCACCCGGGACTTCCTGCGCGAGACCACCGTCCTGGTCGTCCCGACCGCCAACCCCGACGGCCGCGCCGCCGACACCCGGGGCAACTCCGACGGTGTCGACATCAACCGCGACCACATCGCCCTGGCCACCGCCGAGGGCCGCGCCATGGCCGCGGTCGTCCGCGACCACAAGCCCGATCTGGTGTACGACCTGCACGAGTACGGGGCCACCCCGGCGTACTACGACAAGGACCTCTTCGACCTCTGGCCGCGCAACCTCAACACCGACGCCCGGGTCCACGAGGAGTCCAGGAAGCTGTCCGAGAAGTACGTCAGGCCCGCCGCCCACGCCTCCGGGTTCAGCACCGGGACGTACGGCATCTGGACCGACCCCGTCACCGGGGAACCGGTCAAGCAGGTCGCGGGCGACGGGCAGGAGCGCATCCTGCGCAACGCGTCCGGCATCAAGCACGCGGTCGGTCTGCTGATCGAGAGCCGGGTGGACGCGCTGAGCGACGCCGAGAAGCAGGACCGGGCACTCAACCAGCGGCGCCGGGTCGCCTCCCACACCGCCTCGCTCGGCGGTGCGCTCGCCTATGCGGCCCAGCGGCGCGGCCCGATCGAGGCGGCCACCACCCGCGCCCGGCTCGCGGGCTTCGCGGACCGGGGGCCCGTCTATCTGGGCGGTGCGGACAACGAGGCGCCGAAGCCCGCCGACGTACTCGCCGACCCGCCCTGCGGCTACCGGCTGACCGCCAGTCAGATCGCCGAGGTGGGCGACGAACTCGCTCTGCACGGCGTGCACTTCAGGTCCGACCGTGGGGGTGCATACGTACCGCTGCGACAGTCCCAGCGGGATCTGGTCCCGCTGCTCCTCGACGAGAAAGCCGCGTATCACCTCGCAACCGGGCAACCCGACACGCGCTGTTAGCGGACCGTGACGTGCGTCACCTGTGATACCGGGTAGCGGCAGGGAATCCTCCCTACCCGAAAGGTGACCCACGTGTCCCAGGACGAACAGTCGTCGGACGACCGGGCAGCCTCGCCGCTCATGGCGGATCTGCCCGGAAGTCCGCACTCCACACATCGACCACAGACCGACCGCATCGTGTTCGGCGTCACCGCCGCCCTCACGCTCGCGTTCGTGCTCTGGGGCGCTCTCGCCACGCAGTCCCTGGAGGATGCCTCCACCTCGATGCTCAACGGCCTGATCCACAACGGCGGATGGGCCTTCATGCTGGCGGCGACCGGCTTCGTGGTCTTCGCGCTCTGGCTCGCGGTGAGCCGGTACGGGAAGATCACGCTCGGCGAGGAGGGCGAGAAGCCCGAATTCCGGACGGTCTCCTGGGTCGCGATGATGTTCAGCGCGGGCATGGGCATCGGTCTGATGTTCTACGGAGTCAGTGAGCCGCTCGGCCACTTCGGCTCCCCGCCGCCAGGCACCCACCCGGCCAACGCGTCGGAGGCCATGCAGACCGCCATGGCCACCACCCTCTTCCACTGGACGCTGCACCCGTGGGCGATCTACGCGGTGGTCGGCCTGGCCATCGCGTACAGCACCTTCCGCCGGCGCCGCCGCCAGACGATCAGCGCGGTCTTCACCCCGCTCATCGGCGAGAAGCGCGCCAACGGCGGCCTCGGCCGCTTCATCGACATCCTCGCCATCTTCGCGACGCTCTTCGGCTCGGCGGCCTCGCTGGGCCTGGGCGCGCTCCAGATCGGCAGCGGCATGAAGGAGCTCAACTGGATGGAGAAGGCGGGCACCGGCCTGCTCATCGCTATCATCGCCGTCCTCACCGTCGCCTTCGTCGCCTCCGCCGTCTCCGGCGTCGAGAAGGGCATCCAGTGGCTGTCCAACACCAACATGGTGCTGGCGCTGCTGCTGGTCGTGTTCGTCTTCATCGCGGGTCCCACGGTCATCGTCCTCGACCTCCTGCCCACGTCCATCGGCGCCTACCTCGGCGACCTCCCGCAGCTCATCGGCCGCACCGAGGCCACCGGCGGCGAGGACGTCGCGACCTGGCTGGGCAGCTGGACGGTCTTCTACTGGGCCTGGTGGATCTCCTGGACGCCCTTCGTCGGCATGTTCATCGCGCGGATCAGCCGGGGCCGCACCATCCGCCAGTTCGTCGGCGGCGTCATCCTCGTGCCGAGCACGGTCAGCCTGCTGTGGTTCGCCGTCTTCGGCGGCACGGCGATGAAGATGAAGGAGGCGGGCAGCCTCGCCGACGAGTCGACCCCCGAGGGCCAGCTCTTCGGCCTCCTCAAGGAGTTCCCGATCGCCACGGTCACCTGCATCCTGGTGATGGTCCTGGTCGGCATCTTCTTCGTCTCCGGTGCCGACGCGGCATCCATCGTCATGGGCACGCTCTCCCAGAAGGGCTCCTTCGAGCCGACCAAGATGGTCGTGATCTTCTGGGGCGTGGTCACCGGAGCGGTCGCGGCGATCATGCTGCTGATCGGCGACGGCGAGGACGACGCGCTCAAGGGCCTGCAGAACCTGACGATCCTCGTCGCGGCCCCGTTCGCGGTGGTCATGGTCGGCATGTGCGTGGCCCTGATGCGCGACCTGCGCAGCGACCCGCTGATCGTCCGCGGCGAGATGGGCGTCGAGGCCGTGGAGTCGGCGGTCATCGAGGGCCACAAGAAGTACGACGGCGACTTCGAGATCCGCATCGGTCCCGGCAACGGCACGGACCCCGAAACGGACCCGGACGCGGACGCGGACCCGGAGACCCGCGAGGGAGGAGACACCCGGGTCTCCTGACAGCACCGCGCCCGGCGACGCCCGTCGCAACCGGTCCCCGCGCCCTCCTGGGGGGTGCGGGGACCGGTGCGTGCGCCGGACACTCCGCAGCACGGGGCCGCACACGGAAGCAGGGGAGCGGGCCGGACCAGGGGAGCGGGCCGGACCAGGGGAGAGGGCCGGATCAGGGGAGCGGCCGGACCAGGGCGGGCCCACCGTCCCCCGCATGCCCGCATGCCCGCATGCCCGCATGCCCGCATGCCCGCATGCCCGCATGCCCGCATGCCCGCATGCCCGCATGCCCGCATGCCCGCATGCGCGCATGCCCCCATGCGCGGCTCAGGGGCCATCGGCCGCCACTACTCGCAGCCACCGTCCTCCGCACGGCCGCCCTGCCCGCCCGCACGCTCCGTATGCCCGCATGCCCCGTATGCGCGCCCGGCCGCCACTGCTCGCAGCCACCGTCCCCGCACGGCCGCCCCGTGAGCCCGCGCGCCCCGTAAGCCCGCACGCCCCATATGCGCGCCCGGCCAGTACACCCGCACGCCCACTCGTCCGGCCCGCACGCCCACCCGACCGGCCCGCACGCCCACCCGACCGGCTCGTACGTGCCGCTCGTGAGGGGAATTCGCGATCCGGTGCGCACAGCCCGCCCCGACTGGGGATACTCACCCCATGTCTGCCGCGCACGCGACCTTCGGGCTGGCCCCGGCGATACGGGCCGGTGGAGTTCTTGCCACCGGTGCCTACCAACTGCACCGCGACTTCATGGACTTCATCGTCGACGGCCGCCCCCTCCTCCATCAGCTGTCCGACCTCGACGCGGTCTCCCCGCTCGCCTCCGACGTCCCACCGGCCATCTTCACCACGCACGTCCGCAGACTCCTCCTGGACGCCGCGCCCCCGCTTCCCGGCGGGCGGTACGTGATCTACGGCTGCCCCGACTGCGAGAGCCTCGAATGCGGCGCCGTCACCGCCGTCATCGAACGCGAGGGCCCGGACATCGTCTGGCGCGACTTCGCCTGGCAGACCACCGACACCACCGACCTGGACCGCGACGGCTACCACGGGATAGGCCCGTTCCGCTTCGACGCGGACACCTACCGCACCGAACTGAGCCGCCTCCTCCCGGACGGGGCCACCGGCCCCGACGACGACGGCACGCCCGCGGCCCCGCCGCGCCGCCGCGTCCTGCTCATCGGGTCCCGCGTAGCCGTCCTCGCCAAGCTGGCGGCCGCCCTCCGTACGATCAACATCGGCGCGGAGATCGCCGAGAACGCCGACCGGGTCCCGCCGGACGAGATCAGGACGTACGGTGCGGTGGCCTTCGGCAGGTCGGTCGCCGAGCACGAGAAGGCGGCGGTACGCGAGGCCTTCGCGCGGGCGGGAGTCGAGCCCGCATACGTGGAGGGCCACGCACCGATGGTCCCCCTGCTGGTCGCACAGCTCGAACACGCCCTGGACCAGACCCCGCAGGAGCAGCGCCGGCTGGTCCGGCTGGTCGCGGCGGACGGCGAGGCGGGGGTCGAGGTCACCTCGACGTGCCGGGTGCAGCTGGTCGCGTACCGCCAGGACCGCCTGCACCGCACCCACGCGGAGGTGGTCTTCGAGGGCCTGCTGGAACCGGGCAAACACCGCATCCCCCTGGACGAGCGGGCGACCCGGGGCCGTTCCTACGTCGTGGCCCGCACGATGGGCGGCGTCCTGACCACCCCCATGGCCCGCTGACCCGACCACCCCGAAGAGCAGGTCACCGCCACCACCGCCCCCCACCGCTCCCTTCGTCCCGGTCCGCTCGCTTAAGATCGATCCCTCATGACTGCAACCCTCGTCGCCAAAGACCTCGCCGCCGGCCACGGCGACCGCACCCTGTTCTCCGGGCTCGACCTCGTCGTCGCCCCCGGGGACGTCATCGGTCTCGTAGGTGTCAACGGAGCGGGCAAGTCCACCCTGCTGCGCCTGCTCGCCGGCCTGGACACCCCGGAGGGCGGCGAGCTGCGGCTGTCGCCGCCCACCGCCACCGTCGGCCACCTCCCGCAGGAGCCGGAGCGGCGCGAGGGGGAGACGGTCCGCGAGTTCCTCGCCCGGCGCACGGGCGTGGCAGCCGCCCAGCTGGCGCTGGACACCGCCACCCAGGCCCTGGTCGACGGCGCTCCGGGCGCCGACGACGCGTACGCCACCGGCCTCGACCGCTGGCTCGACCTCGGCGGCGCCGACCTCGACGAACGGGCCGAGGAGGTAGTGGCCTCCCTCGGCCTGACCGTCGGCCTCGACCAGCCCATGACGGGCCTGTCCGGCGGCCAGGCCGCCCGCGCCGGTCTCGCCTCCCTCCTCCTCTCCCGCTACGACGTCTTCCTCCTCGACGAGCCCACCAACGACCTCGACCTCGACGGCCTCGACCGGCTGGAGAACTTCGTCACGGGTCTGCGCGCCGGCACGGTCGTCATCAGCCACGACCGCGAGTTCCTCACCCGTACGGTCACCAAGGTCCTCGAACTCGACCTCGCCCAGCAGCAGATCAAGCTGTACGGCGGCGGGTACGCGGCGTACCTGGAGGAGCGCGAGACCGCCCGGCGGCACGCGCGCGAGGAGTACGACGAGTTCGCCGACAAGAAGGCGGCGCTGGAGGGCCGGGCGCAGATGCAGCGCGGCTGGATGGACAAGGGCGTGCGCAACGCCCGCCGCAAGTCCACGGACGGCGACAAGATCGGCCGCAACATGCGCAGCGAGGCGAGCGAGAAGCAGGCCGCGAAGGCGCGCCAGACGCAGCGCATGATCGAGCGCCTGGACGTGGTCGAGGAACCCCGCAAGGAGTGGGAGCTGCGGATGGAGATCGCCGCGGCCCCGCGCTCGGGGGCGGTCGTGGCGACGATGCGCCACGCCACGGTCCGCCGGGGCGACTTCACCTTCGGGCCGGTGTCGCTGCAGATCGACTGGGCGGACCGGGTGGCCATCACGGGCGCCAACGGGGCGGGCAAGTCGACCCTGTTGGCGGCGATGCTCGGCAGGCTCCCGCTCGACGAGGGGGACTCGACGCTCGGCCCGGGGGTGGTGGTCGGCGAGGTCGACCAGGCCCGGGGCCTCTTCTACGGTGCCGAGACGCTCCTGGACGCGTTCTCCGCGGCGGTCCCGGACACGGAACCGGCCGAAGTACGCACGCTGCTGGCGAAGTTCGGTCTGAAGGCGGACCACGTGCTGCGTCCCGCCACCACGCTTTCTCCGGGCGAGCGCACACGCGCGGCGCTGGCCCTGCTCCAGGGCCGGGGCGTCAACCTGCTGGTCCTGGACGAGCCCACGAACCACCTCGACCTCCCGGCGATCGAGCAGCTGGAGTCGGCGCTGGATTCGTACGAGGGAACCCTCCTGCTGGTCACCCACGACCGCCGCATGCTGGACGCGGTCCGCACGACGAGGCGAGTGGAAGTCGCCGACGGCAAGGTCACCGAGAGCTGACCGCTGCGCTCGGCAGCACGACACGGGCCGTCGAGCCCGCCCCTGAAGGGGCGCGGGGAACTGCGCGAGCAACCAACGACGCTCCCGCAGACCCCCCAGCCCCGCGGCCAGCGGTTTAGGGAAGGGGCGGGGAGGGGCAAAGCCCGCCGCAGGCGCGACAGCCCCACCCCACCCCACCCCGCCCCACCCTCAGCCCCGCTTCCCCCGATCCACCAACCCCGCCTTCCGCAACGCGTCCGCCATCGCGCTGTTGGCCGGTGCGGGCGCCGGCCGCCCACCCTGGCCGGCCCCACGCCCCTTGCCCTGCTGGCCCTGGCCGCCCCGCCGCTGCTGAGGCGCCCGCCCGCCGGACCCGGACCCGCCACCGGAGCCGGAGCCCGATCCGGACCGGGACCCGGATCCAGCCCCGGACCCGGACCTGCCCCCCGAACCCTCACCACCGGACCGCGACCGCCCGCCACCGCCCCCCGCCGAAGCCTCGTCGTCCAGCCTCAGCGTCAGCGAGATCCGCTTGCGCGGTACGTCGACGTCCATCACCTTCACCCGGACGACGTCCCCCGGCTTCACCACGTCCCGCGGGTCCTTCACGAACGTCCTCGACAGCGCCGACACATGCACCAGCCCGTCCTGGTGCACGCCCACGTCGACAAAAGCGCCGAACGCGGCGACGTTCGTGACGACGCCCTCCAGGATCATCCCGGCGGCCAGGTCGCCGATCTTCTCGACGCCCTCCTTGAAGGTGGCCGTCTTGAACGCCGGACGCGGGTCCCGCCCCGGCTTCTCCAGCTCCCGCAGGATGTCGGAGACCGTCGGCAGACCGAACTTGTCGTTGACGAAGTCCTCGGCCCGCAGCCCCCGCAGCACATCCACGTTCCCGACCAGGGAGGCCACTCCGGCCGACTTCACCATCGTGCGCACCACCGGGTACGCCTCCGGGTGCACGCTGGACGCGTCCAGCGGGTCCTCGCCGTCGCGGATGCGCAGGAAGCCCGCGCACTGCTCGTACGCCTTGGGGCCCAGCCGGGCCACGTCCTTCAGCGCCCGGCGGGACCGGAAGGGCCCGTTCGCGTCCCGGTGCGCGACGATGTTCTCCGCGAGCCCCGACCCGATGCCCGACACCCGTGAGAGCAGCGGCGCGGACGCCGTGTTGACGTCCACCCCCACGCCGTTCACACAGTCCTCGACCACCGCGTCCAGCGACCGCGAGAGCTTCACCTCCGACAGGTCGTGCTGGTACTGGCCGACCCCGATCGACTTCGGGTCGATCTTCACCAGCTCGGCCAGCGGGTCCTGCAGCCGCCGCGCGATGGAAACAGCACCGCGCAACGAGACATCCATGTCAGGCAGTTCCTGCGAGGCGAAAGCGGAAGCCGAATAGACCGAGGCCCCGGCCTCCGACACCATCACCTTCGTCAGCTTCAGCTCCGGGTGCTTGGCGATCAGCTCACCGGCCAGCTTGTCGGTCTCGCGGGAGGCCGTGCCGTTGCCGATCGCGACCAGCTCGACCGCGTGCTCCTTCGCCAGCCGCGCCAGCTTGCCCAGCGCCTCGTCCCACCGGTTCGCGGGCACGTGCGGGTGGATGACGTCGGTCGCCACGACCTTGCCGGTGGCGTCCACGACCGCGACCTTCACACCGGTACGGAAACCGGGGTCCAGCCCCAGCGTCGCCCGCGTCCCGGCGGGCGCGGCCAGCAGCAGGTCGCGCAGGTTCGCCGCGAAGACCCGTACCGCCTCGTCCTCGGCGGCGGTACGCAGCCGCAGCCGCAGGTCGATGCCCAGGTGCACCAGGATCCGCGTCCGCCACGCCCAGCGCACCGTGTCCGCCAGCCACTTGTCGCCGGGGCGGCCACGGTCGGCGATCCCGAAGCGGCGGGCGACCATGTTCTCGTACGAGGACGGGCCGGCCTGCTCCGCGTCGTCCGGCTCCGGCTCCAGGACGAGGTCGAGTACGTCCTCCTTCTCGCCGCGCAGCATCGCCAGCACCCGGTGCGAGGGCAGCGCGGTGAACGGCTCCGCGAAGTCGAAGTAGTCGGCGAACTTGGCGCCCGCCTCCTCCTTGCCGTCGCGCACCTTCGCCGACAGCCGCCCGCGCGACCACATCCGCTCGCGGACCTCGCCGATCAGGTCGGCGTCCTCGGAGAACCGCTCGGTCAGGATCGACCGGGCCCCGTCCAGGGCGGCTGCCGCGTCCGCGACCCCCTTGTCCGCGTCGACGAACGCCGCCGCGGCGGCCGTCGGGTCGACCGACGGGTCGCCGAGCAGGCCCTCGGCCAGCGGCTCCAGACCCGCCTCGCGGGCGATCTGCGCCTTGGTGCGCCGCTTCGGCTTGAACGGGAGATAGATGTCCTCCAGCCGCGCCTTGGTCTCGGCGGCCAGGATCCGCGCCTCCAGGGCGGCGTCCAGCTTGCCCTGCTCCCGTACGGAATCGAGGATCGCCGAGCGGCGGTCCTCCAGCTCCCGCAGATACCGCAGCCGCTCCTCCAGGGTGCGCAGCTGCGCATCGTCGAGCATCTCGGTCGCTTCCTTGCGGTAGCGAGCGATGAACGGAACGGTCGAGCCGCCGTCGAGCAGCTCGACGGCGGCCCTGACCTGCCGGTCCTTGACGCCGAGTTCCCCGGCGATCCTGCTTTCGATGCTTTCGATGGACGTCGTCACGGTGTTACCGACTCGCCTTCTCCTGCGGGCAGTGCATGGTGCACCTCAACTTCGGTGCCCCTGCATTCTGCCGTGCGCGGCGGCGGAGCCACGCAGGGGATCGCCCGAAGCGCGGCGCCCGCTCACGCCCTGCGGGCCCGGCCACCGCGCGAGGCGCCGCCGAACAGCTTGGCCAGCAGGCGGAAGGGCAGGGTGACGACGGTGGCTACGGCGCCGCCGACCGTACGGAGCGCATCGGCAATGGCACGGAACACGGGGTCCTCCTCCTCGTCGGACGCTGCGGTCCCCGTGCGGGTGTCCGCACCCGCCCGGCCCAAACACCCGGCCCGAGCATCCGGCCCAAACGCCCGGCACGAGCACGGGGCCCGAGCACCCGCCCGGCGCGGTGTCCGCGCCCCGCACGCGCGTCGGCGTCCGCTCAGCCCTTCCCGACCAGCGAGTCCGGGAAGGCCCCCGCGGCGGCGGCCGTCATCAGGAAGCCGCGGCCCAGTTCCGTCAGCCGCTCGACGTCGGCGGCGCCCAGGTACGCGTACGGCGCCAGGTCGAGCCGGTCCGTGGTGTCCTCGATGTCCGCGCGCAGCGCGACGCCCGCCTCGGTCAGCTCGCCCTCGGCGTCGAGCACTCCGCGAGCGCGCAGCCGCTCCGCCGCCGCGTCCCAGTCGGCGCGCGACCAGCCACGGGTGCGGATCACCCAGCGCGGGTTCATGCCCTTGCCGGTGGCGGTGTGGCTGACCAGCGCCTCGACCGGGTCGAGCCCGGCGGTGAGCAGGGCGGCCAGGTGGCCGTCGCCGCGGTGCTCGCGCAGCAGGGTGGCCGCGTGCCACAGCGCGAGGTGCGGTACGTCGGGGGTCGGCAGGTCCGCGTGGGCGGCGTACAGCGGCCTGGCCTCCCGGGAGCAGGCCTCGGTGGCGCGCATCGCGAGCGCGGCGGCCTCCGCCATCTCGTCGGACGCGACGACCTCGTCACCGAGCAGCCGGCGCAGCGCCCGGTCGGCCGCCCGCAGCCGCGCGCCGAGCACGGCCTCCGGCGTCACGGTCTCCCAGAGCGCCGGCAGGACCTTGGCGATCAGGTCGTAGTTGTAGTTGTAGAAGGCGGCGGCGACCACGCCGGGCCCGACCGTGCCCAGGGCGGCGACCCGCCCCACGAAGAACGGCGCCTCGGGGTCGTCGATCCCGAGCGACGCCAGTTCCTCCGCGTACTCGGGGGAGAAGTAGACCGTCGAGTGGAGCGCGTTGAGGGGGCTGTTGCAGCGACGCCCGGCGCGTGCGGGCAGCGGTGAGGTCTCAGTCATACCCGCAGGTTACCGACTGGTTGGTACGCGGGTACAGCCCCTGCCGCGATGGCAGGAAAAGTGGGGAACTCGTCATTGCGGCCATGCGCCGCCTCGCGAAGCATGGAGGCATGACGCAGCAGCGCCCCGACCTCGTCCTGGCCGTCCTCTTCGACGGCGTGCAGAGCCTCGACGTGACCGGCCCGATCGAGGTCTTCGCGGGGGCGGGCCAGGCCACCGGAGTGCCGTACGACATCCGCACGGCCACCCTCGACGGCGCCCCGATCCGGACCTGCAGCGGGCTCCGTCTGACCCCGGACGCCTCCCTGGCGGCCTTCGCCGAGGAACTCGCCGCGGACCGGGACACCCGCGTCACCCTCCTCGTCCCCGGCGGCAGGGGGACCAAGGACGCCGATTCCGGCCTCGTCGACTGGCTGCGCCTCCACGCACCGCGCGCCGACCGCCTCGTCTCGGTCTGTACGGGGGCCTTCCTGCTGGCCGGGGCCGGACTGCTGGACGGGCGCCGGGCCACCACGCACTGGAACTTCGGCGAGCGCCTCGCCCGGCTGCACCCCAAGGTCGACGTCGACCCGGACTCCATCTACGTGCGCGACGGACACATCGCCACCTCCGCCGGGGTCACCTCCGGCATCGACCTCGCGCTCGCGCTCGTCGAGGAGGACCACGGCCGCCGGGCCGCCCTGACCGTCGCCCGGCACCTGGTCGTCTTTCTGCGCAGGCCCGGCAACCAGGCCCAGTTCAGTGCCCAGCTGTCCGCCCAGACCGCCGCGCGCGAACCGTTGCGCGACGTGCAGCAGTACATCTCCGAGCATCCGGACGCCGATCTGTCGGTGGAGTCGCTGGCCGCCCGCGCCCGGCTGTCGCCCCGGCACTTCGCCCGCGCCTTCCAGGCCGAGACCGGCGCCACCCCCGGCCGCTACGTCGAGCGGGTGCGCATCGAGCACGCCCGCCGCCTCCTGGAGGACAGCTCTGACGGCGTCGCCGGAATCTCCCGCGCCTGCGGCTACGGCACCCCCGAGGCGATGCGGCGGGCCTTCGTGAAGACGCTCGGCACGGCCCCGGCCGAGTACCGCCGCCGCTTCCGCCCCCTGCCCACCGACTGACCCGGCAGCACCGGCCGGCAGCTCTTCCCCGCACGGCTTCCCCGCACCACACACCCGTACCGCTGTCCAGCTGAAAACGGAGCGCACCATGCAGATCGCCATCGCCCTGTACGAGAACTTCACCGCCCTCGACGCCGTGGGCCCCTACGACACCCTCGGCCAGCTGCCCGACGCCGAGACCGTGTTCGTCGCCGCGCAGGCCGGGCCCGTGCGCAACGACCGGGGCGAACTCTCCTTCGTCGCGACCAGGTCCTTCGACGAGGTGACGCGGCCGGACGTCGTGGTCGTCCCCGGCGGCCCCGACCGGGCGAGCCAGCTGGAGAACAAGGCGCTGCACGACTGGCTGCGCGCCGTCGACCCCACCACCACCTGGACGACGTCCGTGTGCACCGGCTCCCTGGCGCTCGCCGCCGCGGGTCTGCTGGAGGGCCGGCGGGCCACCTCGCACTGGCTGGCCCTGGACACCCTGGCGGGGCTCGGCGTGGAGACCACGGGGGAGCGGGTGGTCTTCGACGGGAAGTACGTGACCGCGGCCGGTGTCTCCTCCGGCATCGACATGGGCATCACCCTGGCGGACCGGATCGCGGGCGAGTTCGCCGCCCAGAGCATCCAGCTGATGGTCGAGTACGACCCGCAGCCGCCGTTCGACGCGGGCTCCCCGGACAAGGCCCCGGCGGACCTGGTCGCCTACTGGCGCTCCCAGGACGCCGGCTGACGCACCCCCGCTCCGCCGACCCGCCGGGCCCCCGAACCGTACGGCCCGCTGCCGGGCCCGAAAGGCTCAGTGCCGCGGCGCGGTCCACCCGAAGCGCGGCGCACGCCGTTCCAGGAAGGCGGCGACACCCTCGGCGGTGTCGCCGCTGCCGGCCATCTGCTCCTCCCAGTACGCGTCCCGGTCGGTGCGTCCGTCCACGAACTCCTTGGCCGCCGCCTGGGTGAGCCCGGAGCGTCCCACCAGTACGCGGGTGAACTCGGCCACCCGCTTGTCCAGTTGGCCCACCGCGAGCACCTCGTCGACGAGACCGGTGCGCAGCGCCCGCGCCGTGTCGACCAACTCCCCGGAGAAGAGGAGGTACTTGGCGGCGGACGGCCCCACCAGCGCGGCCAGCCGGCGGGTGGAGGACGACGGGTAGACGATGCCGAGCTTCGCCGGGGTCACCCCGAACAGCGCGCCCTCCTCCGCGAACCGCAGGTCGCACGCCGCCGCCAGCTGGTTCCCGCCGCCCACGCAGTACCCGCGCACGGCCGCCAGTGTCGGCTTCGGGAAGGCCGCGAGCGCCTCCTCGGCGACCACCGCCAGCTCCTGCGGCGTACCTCCGGCGTCCCCGGGCCCGCGCAGAGTGGAGATGTCCACCCCGGCGCAGAAGGTGTCGCCCTCACCCGTCAGGACCAGCGCACGTACGCCCGGGTCGTCCGCCAGCGCGGCCAGCAGACCGGGCAGGGCCCGCCACATCCCGGCCGTCATCGCGTTGCGTTTGGCGGGGTTGGCCAGCACGACGGTGGCTACGGAGTCGACGACGGTGTGGGTCACCCGGGGTGGCAGCTGCATGCGCCGGATGCTATCCGTCCCCTGTGAACCTATGATCGGGGCATCGGGGGGCCGAGGCAGGCACGGGGGCCGACCGAGGAGTGCTCGCATGGTGGAACCGACCCGGACCGAACCGACCCGCGAGACAAGGAAGCTGAGCCGCAACTTCGGCTGGCTGGCGTTCCTGGGGATCCTGCTGGTCATCGGCGGAGTGGTCGGACTCCTCTACACGGGCTTCGCCACCCTCACCACGATGCTGCTGTTCGGCTGGCTGCTGCTGGCCGGCGGGCTGGTGGGGCTGCTCCAGTCGGTGCAGTCGCGGGGCACCAGCTTCTTCTGGCTCGGTGTCGTCGTCGCCGCCCTGAACATCGCCGCCGGTGTCGTCGTGATCCGCCACCCGGTCGTCAGCGCCGAGGCACTGACCATGTTCGCCGCCCTGCTCTTCCTGACCGGCGGGCTCTTCCGGGTCGTCGGCAGCGTGGTGGTGCGCGGCCCGCAGTTCGGCTGGACGCTGGTCCAGGGTGCCTTCGGGCTGCTGCTGGGCCTGCTGGTGCTGTTCGACTGGCCGCACAGCAGCCTGTACGTGCTGGGCACCTTCTTCTCGCTCGCCCTGCTCTTCGACGGGCTCGGCCTGATCTCGATCGGCCTCGGCGGGCGCCGGGTCGTCTCCATGGTCTCGGAGGCGATGCGGCCGGAGACCGCTGGAGCCCCGGACGCCCCCGGAGCCCCGGAGCCGCACGGCACCCCGGACGGCACCGAGGCCCCGTACGGCCCGGCCGACGCGCCCCGCCCCGGGAACCCCGGCGGCCCCGAGGGCTCCGCGCGGACCGACTTCCACAAGCCGGAAGATCAGGACCGGTCGCCCAACTGACGGCCAATCGGACCGCAATGGGCTACTCGGTGCACAGAAACAGTCAGAAAGCGTCTCTTGCTGCTGACTTGTGTTCAGTCTCCTGGTACGGACCTCACCGCCCCGAAGACTCGAACCGTGGTCATGACCGAGCGCGAGGGCGGGTGCCCGATGATGGAGAGCCGTGGGAGCGCCCCACCCCCCGACGGGGCCGTCGGCGCTCCGCCGGGCGACAGTGCCGACGGCACCGTGGGCCCGTCACGGGCGTACGAAGGGGTCTGGAGGTTCACGGCGCCCGCGGTGGACATCTCCGTCCCGCAGGCCCGGCACGCGGTACGGGACCTGATCCGCCGGCAGGGCGTACCGGTCACCGACGACCTGATGCAGGGACTCCTGCTGATCGTCTCCGAACTGGTCACCAACGCGGTAAAGCACGCGGCGCTGCTCTCCCCGGAACTGGCCGTCGAGGTCGCCATCGGCGCCGAGTGGATCCGGGTCTCCGTCGAGGACAGCCACCCCTACCGTCCCAAACCGCTGGAGACGGACTACGCGCAGACCGGCGGACGCGGACTGCTGCTCGTACGGGAGATCGCGGGCGAGGCCGGCGGGGTCTGCGACGTCGAGCACACCGCGAGCGGCGGCAAGGTCATCTGGGCGGCGCTGCCGCTGACCCCGCCCCCCGGCGGCTGACGCGCACACCCCCGCTGCGTCCGGCCGGGAGCCCCCGAAGTCCGGAGGCGTCCCGGCCGCTCGCTCCGGGGAGGGCGGCTCACCAGCCCGCCGAGTCCCCCGTCAGCTCGCGGATCGCCGGACGCGCCGCGTCCAGCACCGTCATGAACCACGCCGAGAACGGGTCCTTCGCGTGCTGCTCCGCCAGCTCCTGCGGCGTCACGAACGCGGTGTCCCCGACCTCCTCCGGGTCCGGCCGCAGCGGCGACTGGACCAGCCCCACGAAGAGGTGGTTGAACTCCTGCTCCACCAGGCCCGACGCCGGGTCCGGGTGGTTGTAGCGGACCGTGCCCGCCTCCGCGAGCAGCGTGGGGGAGACGCCCAGCTCCTCGTGCGTACGACGGGCGGCGGCGGCGAAGGGGCCCTCGGCGGGGTACGGGTGGCCGCAGCAGGTGTTGGACCAGACGCCGGGGGAGTGGTACTTGCCGAGCGCGCGCTGCTGGAGCAGCAGCCGGCCCGTCTCGTCGAAGAGGAACACCGAGAACGCCCGGTGCAGCTGCCCCGGGGGCTGATGGGCGGACAGCTTCTCCGCGGTGCCGATGGTATTGCCGCTCTCGTCGACCAGTTCGAGGAGGATCTCCGGGGATTCCCCCGCTGATCCGTTCTGCGTGCTGTTCGCCGCGGTGGCGGGTGTGGTCGGCATAACCATCCTTCGCTTCGGTTCCCGGCTGCCAAGTCTGCCGTACAAAAGCCGCTTGTCCGTACTTCAGCCGTATCGGGGTCGGCAAAAAAGTCCTGCCCCTGTCGCGGGTGCGACAGGGGCAGGACTGCCCACTTGCGAGCGGAATCAGACCCCGAACGCCCGGGGGTACTGGATCTCCCCGCGCGGCGGCTCGGCCGAATCGTCCAGTACGAGCGCCATCATGGCCTCGTCAGGTACGTCGAAACCCGGCCGGATATCGAGCCCGGAGGCGGGCGTGAAGCCGAACCTGGGGTAGTACTCCGGGTGCCCGAGCACCAGCACCAGTCGCTCGCCCCCGGCCCGCGCCGCGTCGAGCACCGCACGGGTGACCGCGGCCCCCGCGCCCTGCCGCTGGAACCGCGGCGAGACCGCGACCGGCGCCAGCGCCGTCGCCGGAGCGCCGTCCACGTGGCACCGGGTGATCAGGGCGTACGCGGCGAGGGTCCCGTCGGGCGCCTCGGCGACGTACGACAGGTCCGGCAGCCAGGCGCCGGGGTCCGCGCGCAGCGCCTCCACCAGGTCCGCCTCGCCCTCGGTGGGGAACGCGGCGGTGTTCACCGCGTGCACCGCCGCCCGGTCGGCCGCCCGCTCGGGACGGGTGCGCCAGCGCGGGTCGGCGGGCCGCAGGACGTAACCGGTGTACCCGTACTCGCCGCCGTGCTCCCGGCGCACCGCGATCTCCGCGCGGGACATCGCCAGGGCCTCGGCCATGCCGGGCAGGGCCGGATCGGCGGTCGCGGTGCGCTCGCCGAGCGGCCCGTAGTACTCGTCCCAGTCGGAGTCCGGCTGGAGGAAGGTGCCCAGGACGTTGTAGCCGGCGGCGACGGCCGCCGCGCTGTTCGAGGCCCGGGTGCCCATCGGGTACTGCGGGTCCCAGAAGGCGCGGGTCTGCTCCGAGGGGCGGTCGCAGGTCCACTCGACCTCGGAGACGACGAGCACGCCGCCCGGTGCGAGCAGGCGCTTCCACCGCTCCAGCGCGGTGGCGAAACCGATGTTGTACGCGGAGCCCTCGGCCCACACCAGGTCGAACGAGCCGTCCGTGAAGTCGGGCCCGTCGAGCGCGCCCATGTCGGCGCGGACGGTACGGACCGAGCCGGAGAGGCCGCGGGAAGCGGCGGCGGCGTCCAGCTCGTCGAGGAACGGCCGGTACAGGTCGACCGCGGTGACCCGGGCCCCGGCCTCGGCGGCCAGCAGCAGCGAGGCCCGGCCCGGACCGCAGCCCAGGTCGAGCACCCGCGGACGGTCGGGCAGCGGGCCCGCGAGGGAGAGGAAGCGCCGGGTGGTGGCGTCGGAACCGGGGCTCTGCCGGGGCAGGCCGCGGTGAAGGGTCATGAAGGCGTCGAGGACGACGTGGTCGGACAAGGTGGGTCCCTTGGTGTCAGGAAGGGCCCGGCCGGCAACCGGCGGTGCGGAAGAAGTCAGCCGAGGGCCCGGGAAACGAGGATGGTCCGTGTGCCGCACGAGGCAGCGCGCGCCGCGACCGTCATCAACTCATCTCCCCTTCTTCACCCGTGTCCATCGAGGCCGAACGCCTCTTCGATCACCCTAACAGCCCGCACCGACGGCCGCCCCCGTCCGTCGCCCCGCACCGGGCGGGCCTCAGTGGCAGAGCTTCGCCTCGTGCGCCGCGTGGCCGCCCGGCTCCAGCTGGAAGGTGCAGTGCTCGACGTCGAAGTGGTCGCCGAGGCAGTCCTGGAGTTCGTGCAGCACCTTCTCGTGCCCGACCGAGTCCAGCAGGTCCTGGCTGACCACCACGTGCGCGGACAGCACCGGCATCCCCGAGGTGATCGTCCAGGCGTGCAGATCGTGCACGTCCTCCACGCCGGGCGTCCGCAGGATGTGCTCCCGCACCTCCACCATGTCGACGCCCTTGGGCGCCGCCTCCAGCAGCACGGACAGGGTCTCGCGCAGCAGCTTGACGGTCCGCGGCACGATCATGAGGCCGATGACCAGGGAGGCGATCGGGTCCGCGTAGTACCAGCCGGTCGCCAGGATGATGCCCGCCGAGACGAGCACCGTCACCGATCCGAGTGCGTCCGCCAGCACCTCCAGATAGGCGCCGCGCACGTTGAGACTGTCCTTCTGGCCCTTCACCAGCAGCGACAGCGAGATCATGTTGGCGACCAGGCCGACCAGGGCGAAGACGATCGCCAGCCCGCCCTTGGTCTCGGCCGGCGTGACGAACCGCTGGACCGCCTCGATCAGCACGTAGCCGCCGACGCCGAGCAGCAGCAGGCAGTTGGCGAGCGCGGCCAGGATCTCGGCCCTGGCGTACCCGAAGGTGGCGTTGCGGGTGGGCGGCCGGTTGGCGAAGTGGATCGCCAGGAGCGCCATCGCCAGCCCGAGGGCGTCCGTCGCCATGTGGGCGGCGTCCGCGATCAGCGCGAGCGAGTTGGAGACCAGGCCGCCGACGATCTCCACGACCATGACCGAGAGCGTGATGCCGAGGGCTATTCGCAGCCGCCCCTTGTACGCGGCTGCCGCCGTGCCGGTGGGCGGCGGCCCCCCGTGCGCATGCCCGTGATCATGCCCTGCCCCCATGTGAAGCCGCCTCCTGGACGTGTTGACGAAAGTGCGGGAAGTGCCCCGCCCAAGGCCCCAGTGAACTACGGGTGGGGGGTATGGGCAAGCCGGGACTGAACACCGTTGTCATGTGCTCTGACCTGCGGAAATGACTGCAGGTCAGAGAGTCGGGGCGATCTTCGGAGCCCGCCTGCGGGAGTGCCGCGCCATGAGCGTCGCGTGCCCTTCTCCACACCTTCCATACGCGGTTTGTGGCGCGGGCCGGTGATCGACGATGATGATCGCGACGGCCCCGCCGTCCCCGGCCCGGCCCCGTCGGAGCGTGAACGGGCAGTGAAATCCCGCCTCCGTTCATCCGATAGCCTCTGCCGATGCCGCCCCGCCCGCCCGTGCGCGGGCGCACCGTGCGGCTTTTCGAAGCCCTGCTCAAGGAGTGAGTTCGTCTGTCGACCGCCATCCTCACCGGCCCGCCGGTACCCGGATCGTCGCTCGAAGGCGATCTGCGGTCGCTGGGCTTCGACGTGCGGTCCGCCGCCGACACCACCGAGGCCGTCAAGCTCCTGGACGAGACGCCCGCCGGTGACCGCGTCGCCCTCGTCGACCCCCGTTTCGTCGGCCACCTGCACTCGCTGCGGCTCGGCCTGACCGACCCCCGCTTTCCCGCTGCGGCCGTCCCCGGCGCGCTCACCGCACAGCCGGAGGCACGCGCGGCGCTCGGCCGTGCGCTGCGCACGGCGCCGGGCGGACCCGACGCGGTGGCCGCGGCCCTCGACGCCGAAGGCGTCGCCGTACAGCGGCCGGAACTCGGCTCGCTCGTCGCGGCCGTCCCCGCCGACCCGGCCGCCCGCGGTGAGAGCGAGCGGGCCGTCGCCGCCGTCGACGACGAGGCGATCCGGCTGCGCACCGCGGTGAAGTCCCGCGACGGCTTCTTCACCACGTACTTCATCAGCCCGTACTCCCGGTACATCGCCCGCTGGTGCGCCCGCCGCGGTCTCACCCCCAACCAGGTCACCACCGCCTCGCTGATCACCGCGCTGATAGCGGCCGGCTGTGCGGCGACCGGCACCCGGGGCGGCTACGTCGCGGCCGGTGTCCTGCTCCTCCTCTCCTTCGTCCTGGACTGCACCGACGGGCAGCTCGCCCGCTACTCGCTCCAGTACTCGACGATGGGCGCCTGGCTGGACGCCACCTTCGACCGCGCCAAGGAGTACGCCTACTACGCGGGGCTCGCGCTCGGCGCGATCCGCGGCGGCGACGACGTATGGGCACTGGCCCTGGGCGCGATGGTCCTCCAGACCTGCCGTCACGTCGTGGACTTCTCCTTCAACGAGGCCAACCACGACGCCACCGGCAACACCAGCCCCACCGCCGCCCTCTCCGGCAAGCTCGACAGCGTCGGCTGGACGGTCTGGGTGCGCCGCATGATCGTCCTGCCGATCGGCGAGCGCTGGGCCATGATCGCGGTGCTGACCGCCGTCACCACCCCCCGGATCGTCTTCTACGCGCTGCTCGTCGGCTGCGCCTTCGCCGCCTGCTACACCACCGCCGGACGCGTGCTGCGCTCCGTCACCAGGCGCGCGACCCGCACCGACCGGGCCGCCCAGGCGCTGGCGGACCTGGCCGACTCCGGCCCTCTCGCCGAGTGGTTCCGCAAGGGCGGCCCGCGCTTCTCGGGCGGCTTCCGCGCCCCCGTCATCGCCTTCCTCGCCACGGGACTGCTGCTCGCCGCCGCATTCGAGCGCGGCGGCAGCTGGAGCTTCGTGGGAGCCGCGGCGTTCTACGCGGTGCTCTCCGGGTTCGCCCTCAGCGGGAACCTCAAGGGCGCCCTCGACTGGCTGGTGCCCCCGTTCTTCCGGGTCGCCGAGTACTGCACGATCCTGATCCTGGCGGTCCGGGCGGACGTCCCCGGGGCCCTTCCCGCGGCCTTCGGGCTGGTCGCGGCGGTCGCCTACCATCACTACGACACGGTGTACCGCATCAAGGGCGGCACCGGAGCCCCGCCGAACTGGCTCGTGCGGGCGATCGGCGGCCAAGAGGGCCGCATCCTCCTGGTGGCCGTGCTCGCCGCCCTGTCGACGACGATCGACTTCCCCCTCGCGCTCACGGTGCTCGCCGTGGCCGTGGCACTGGTGGTGCTCGCCGAGAGCATCCGCTTCTGGGTCTCCTCGGGAGCACCCGCCGTACACGACGAAGGAGAGACCGCATGATCGGCCTGGTACTGGCAGCGGGCGCCGGACGGCGACTGCGCCCCTACACCGACACGCTGCCCAAGGCCCTCGTGCCCGTCGACGGCGACACCACCGTCCTCGACCTCACCCTCGGCAACTTCGCCGAGATCGGCCTCACCGACGTCGCGATCGTCGTCGGCTACCGCAAGGAAGCCGTCTACGAGCGCAAGGCGGCCCTGGAGGCCAAGTACGGGCTCCGGCTCACCCTCATCGACAACGACAAGGCCGAGGAGTGGAACAACGCCTACTCCCTGTGGTGCGCCCGTGACCAGCTGAGGCACACGGTCATCCTCGCCAACGGCGACACCGTGCACCCCGTCTCCGTCGAGAAGACCCTGCTGGCGGCCGCCCGCGGCGACGGCAGGAGGATCATCCTCGCCCTCGACACGGTGAAGAACCTCGCCGACGAGGAGATGAAGGTCATCACCGACGGGTCCGGCGCGGTCACCCGGATCACCAAGCTGATGGACCCGGCCACCGCGACCGGCGAGTACATCGGCGTCACCCTCATCGAGGGCGAGGCCGCCGACGAGCTGGCCGACGCGCTCAGGACCACCTTCGAGCGGGACCCCGACCTCTACTACGAGGACGGCTACCAGGAGCTGGTCAACCGCGGCTTCCGGATCGACGTGGCCCCGATCGGCGACCTCAAGTGGGTCGAGATCGACAACCACGACGACCTCGCCAAGGGCCGGGAGATCGCGTGCCAGTACTGACCCGCCTCATCCCCTCGCCCCTCACGGTCGACATCTCGCGCGGCGCCCTGGACGACCTGGCCGGCCTCCTCGCCGACCAGCGGATCTCCGGCTCCGGCTGCCTGGCCATCGCCATCAGCGGCGGCTCGGGACAGGCCCTGCGCGAACGGCTCGCCCCGGTCCTTCCCGACGCCGACTGGTACCCGGTCGCCGACGGCACCATCGACTCGGCGGTCAAGCTCGCCGACGACATCAAGGGCAAGCAGCGCTACGACGCGGTCGTCGGCCTCGGCGGCGGCAAGATCATCGACGTGGCCAAGTACGCGGCGGCCCGCGTCGGGCTGCCCATGGTCGCGGTCGCCACGAACCTGGCCCACGACGGCCTGTGCTCCCCGGTCGCCACCCTCGACAACGACAACGGGCGCGGCTCCTACGGCGTACCCACCCCGATCGCCGTCGTCATCGACCTCGACGTGATCCGCCAGGCCCCCGACCGGTACGTACGCTCCGGAATCGGCGACGCCGTCTCCAACATCTCCTGCGTCGCCGACTGGGAACTCGCCCACGAGGTGCACGGCGACCCGATCGACGGCCTCGCCGCCGCGATGGCCCGCCAGGCGGGCGAGGCCGTGCTCCGCCACCCCGGTTCCATCGGCGACGACGCCTTCCTCAAGGTGCTCGCCGAGGGCCTGGTCCTCACCGGCATCTCGATGACCGTCGCCGGGGACAGCCGACCCGCCTCCGGTGCCTGCCACGAGATCAGCCACGCCTTCGACCTGCTCTTCCCGCGGCGGGCCGCCCCGCACGGCGAACAGGTCGCCATCGGAGCCGCCTTCGCCATGCACCTGCGCGGCGCCCGCGAGGAGGCCGCGCTCTTCGCCGACGTCCTGCGCCGACACCGGCTGCCCGTGCTGCCCGGCGACATCGGCTTCACCGTCGACGAGTTCGTCCAGGCCGTCGAGTACGCCCCCCAGACCCGTCCGGGACGCTTCACGATCCTGGAACACCTCGACCTGTCCGCAGACCAGATCAGGGACGCTTACGCCGACTATGTCAAGACGACCATCAGTAGCTGAACTCCGTCCCGTCGTTCACCCCGCCGGCGTCAAGGACCGGCGCAGCGGTGAGCACTGGGGCGGTCGCCTGTACATGCGCGAGATCTCGCTGCGCGTGGACAGGTACCTGGTCAACACCAGGATCACCCCCAACCAGCTGACGTACGTGATGACCGTCTGCGGTGTCCTCGCCGCCCCGGCCCTGCTCGTGCCGGGCATCTGGGGCGCCGTCCTCGGCGTCGTCGCCGTCCAGCTCTACCTCCTGCTCGACTGCGTCGACGGCGAGGTGGCCCGCTGGAAGAAGCAGTTCTCGCTGAACGGCGTCTACCTGGACCGGGTCGGCGCGTACCTGACGGACGCCGCCGTCCTGGTCGGTGTCGGCCTGCGCGCCGCCGACCTGTGGGGGAGCGGGCGGATCGACTGGCTGTGGGCCTTCCTGGGCACCCTGGCCGCGCTCGGCGCCATCCTGATCAAGGCGGAGACCGACCTCGTCGCCGTCGCCCGCCACCAGGGCGGCAAGCCGCCGGTGCAGGAGTCGGCGAGCGTGCCGCGCTCCGCCAAGATGGCGCTCGCCCGCCGGCTGGCCTCCATGCTCCAGTTCCACCGGCTGATCCTCGGCATCGAGGCCTCGCTGCTGATCCTGCTCCTCGCGATCCTCGACGCGGTGCGCGACGACCTGTTCTTCACCCGGCTCGGCGTCGCCGTCTTCGCGGGCATCGCGCTCCTGCAGACGCTGCTGCACCTGGTGTCGATCCTCGCCTCCAGCAGGCTCAAGTGAGTGCCGCCCGGGGGACCGCCCCCCTGAGCACCAGGCCGCTGAAGGTCGGCGCGGTCATCATCACGATGGGCACCCGCCCCGACGACCTGAACGCGCTGATCGACTCCGTGCGCAAGCAGGAGGGCGCGCCCGTCGACATCGTGGTCGTCGGCAACGGCGCCCCGGTCACCGGGGTCCCGGCCGACGTCCGCACCGTCGACCTGCCCGAGAACCTGGGCATCCCCGGTGGGCGCAACGTCGGCATCGAGGCGTTCGGCCCGGCCGGCTCCGACGTCGACGTCCTGCTCTTCCTGGACGACGACGGGCTGCTGCCCCGCACCGACACCGCCGAGCTGTGCCGGCAGGCCTTCGAGGCCGACCCGGAACTGGGCATCATCAGCTTCCGGATCGCCGACCCGGACACCGGGGCCACCCAGCGCAGGCACGTGCCCCGGCTGCGTGCCTCGGACCCGATGCGCTCCTCGCGGGTGACGACCTTCCTGGGCGGTGCCAACGCCGCCCGTACGAAGGTCTTCGCCGAGGTGGGCGGGCTCCCGGACGAGTTCTTCTACGCCCACGAGGAGACCGATCTGGCCTGGCGGGCGCTGGACGCCGGCTGGCTGATCGACTACCGCGCGGACATGGTGCTCAACCACCCCACCACCTCGCCAGCCCGGCACGCGACGTACCACCGCATGGTGGCCCGCAACCGGGTCTGGCTGGCCCGCCGCAACCTGCCCGCCCCGCTGGTCCCCGTCTACGTGGGGGTGTGGCTGCTGCTCACGCTGCTGCGGCGCCCCTCCGGTGCGGCGCTCAAGGCGTGGTTCGGCGGTTTCAAGGAGGGCTGGACGACCCCCGCGGGTCCGCGCCGCCCGATGAAGTGGCGTACGGTATGGCGGCTGACCCGACTGGGCCGACCACCCGTCATCTGACAAGCTCGGGCGGACCGGCTCCGGGTTTTGTCTCCCGGGACCCGGATACCCGCGCCCAGCGCCCGACGGTTCGCGCATCTTTGAAGACGAAAGTTTCCACTTGTGAGTGACACTTCCCAAGACGGAGCGGTCGCTATGAGCGTCCCTCCCTCTCCCGACGAGGGGCTGACCCCGGCGCAGCTCGCCGCCAAGTACAACCTCGCGGTGAGCGGCGCCCGCCCGGGGTTCGGCGAGTACGTACGGCAGTTGTGGGGCCGGCGCCACTTCATCATGGCGTTCTCCTCGGCGAAGCTGGCGGCCCAGTACAGCCAGGCCAAGCTGGGCCAGCTCTGGCAGGTGGCGACCCCGCTGCTGAACGCGCTGGTGTACTTCCTGATCTTCGGGCTGATCCTGAACGCGGGGCGGGGGATGTCCAAGGACGTCTACATCCCCTTCCTCGTCACCGGCATCTTCGTGTTCACCTTCACCCAGAGCTCGGTGATGGCGGGCGTGCGGGCGATCTCCGGGAACCTGGGCCTGGTGCGGGCGCTGCACTTCCCGCGCGCCTCGCTGCCCATCTCGTTCTCGCTGCAGCAGCTCCAGCAGCTGCTGTACTCGATGGTCGTGCTGCTGCTCATCGTGGTGTGCTTCGGCAACTTCCCGACCTGGTCGTGGCTGCTGGTGATCCCGGCGCTGGTGCTGCAGTTCATGTTCAACACCGGGCTCGCGATGATCATGGCGCGGATGGGTGCCAAGACGCCGGACCTGGCGCAGCTGATGCCGTTCATCATGCGGACCTGGATGTACGCCTCGGGCGTCATGTTCAGCATCCCGGTCATGCTGGAGGACAAGCCCGCGTGGATCGCGGACATCCTGCAGTGGAACCCGGCGGCCGTCTACATGGACCTGATGCGCTTCGCGCTGATCGACGGGTACGGCTCGGAGAACCTGCCGCCGCACGTCTGGGCGGCGGCGGCGATCTGGGCACTGCTGTTCGGCGTGCTCGGCTTCGTGTACTTCTGGAAGGCTGAGGAGCGGTACGGCCGTGGCTGACGACAACAACCAGGGGCGCGTCCCCACGGTCATCGCCGACGACGTGCACATCGTGTACCGGGTGCACACCGGTGGCGGCGGCAAGGGCGGCGCCACCGCCGCCCTCAACCGCATCCTGCGCGGCAAGAAGGCCCAGGAGTCCCGCGGGGTCCGCAAGGTGCACGCCGTGCGCGGTGTCTCCTTCACGGCCTACCGGGGCGAGGCCATCGGCCTGATCGGCTCCAACGGCTCCGGCAAGTCGACCCTGCTGCGCGCCATCGCGGGCCTGCTGCCCGCCGAGAGCGGCAAGGTCTACACCGACGGCCAGCCCTCGCTCCTCGGTGTCAACGCGGCGCTGATGAACGACCTGACCGGCGAGCGCAACGTGATCCTCGGCGGTCTCGCCATGGGCATGTCGCGCGAGCAGATCCGCGAGCGCTACCAGGGCATCGTCGACTTCTCCGGCATCAACGAGAAGGGCGACTTCATCACCCTGCCCATGCGGACCTACTCCTCCGGCATGGCGGCCCGTCTGCGTTTCTCCATCGCGGCGGCCAAGGACCACGACGTCCTGATGATCGACGAGGCGCTGGCCACCGGCGACCGGAAGTTCCAGATCCGCTCCGAGGAGCGGATCCGCGAGCTGCGCAAGGAGGCCGGCACGGTCTTCCTGGTGAGCCACAGCAACAAGTCGATCAGGGACACCTGCGACCGCGTCCTGTGGCTGGAGAAGGGCGAGCTCCTGATGGACGGCCCGACCGAGGAAGTCGTCAAGGCGTACGAGAAGGAAACCGGCAAGTAGCCCGGAAATCTGTGCCAGGGCCTCCGCCGGAACCGGCGGAGGCCCTGGTGTGTGTATGGGATAAAGGCGCCGGAACCGAGGGGCCGTCAGGATTCGGCCGATCCGCCAACTGGCCCGGGATCGGGGAAGGTTGAACCGGATTGGAGTGTTGTTGTAATGCGCGCAACACCCCGCGGAGATGCTTCGCGTTGTACAACGTAAGCTGTACCGGTGCTGATTCGCGGCAAGTGGGGCGATACCCCCTCGGGTCCCCGCCTCAGAGCACTCCCCGCCCTTCGGACGACGGGCGGCGTGTCCGAAATGGGATGTTTTGATTTGGCAGTGTAGAACGGGAGGTGTGACGGCAATGGCTAAGGAATCTCTCCTGCTCCGAGATGCTCTCGCCGTCCTCGTGGAGGGCAGTCGGCGATGACTGAGGTCCGGGACATGCCCCCCGGCGCTCCCATGCGCTCCACCCTCGACAAGGCCGCGGACGAGAACTTCCCGGTGGCCCCCTTCTTCCTGCCGCGCGCCTGGCGCGACGACCTGATGGCGGTCTACGGGTACTGCCGCCTGGTCGACGACATCGGCGACGGCGACCTGGCCCCCGGCGGCCGGGACGCCGTCCTGCTCGGCCTCGACAAGGAACAGACCGACGACCGGCTCGCCATGCTGGACGCCTTCGAGGCCGACCTGCACCGGGTCTTCGACGCGACCCCCAGGCACCCGCTGCTCGCCGCCCTCCAGCCGGTCGTGCGCCGCCGTGACCTCACCCCGGAGCCGTTCCTCGGCCTGATCGAGGCCAACCGGCAGGACCAGACGGTCGGCCGCTACGCCACCTACGACGACCTGCTCGCCTACTGCGAACTCTCCGCCAACCCCGTCGGCAGGCTGGTCCTCGCCCTCACCGGCACCACCAGCCCCGAGCGCGTCCGCCGCTCCGACGCCGTGTGCACCGCGCTGCAGATCGTCGAGCACCTCCAGGACGTCGCCGAGGACCTCGGGCGGGACCGGATCTACCTGCCCGCCGAGGACATGCGGCGCTTCCACGTGTCCGAAAGCGACCTTGCGGCGCCGAGCGCGAACGCCTCCGTACGCTCACTGATCGCCTTCGAGGCGGAGCGGGCCGCTCGGCTGCTGAATGAAGGACCCCCGCTCGTGGGTAGCGTGCACGGCAGACTCAAGCTGCTGCTGGCCGGTTTCGTCGCCGGTGGACGCGCTGCCCTCAAGGCGGTGCACACCGCCGGATTCGACGTACTCCCTGGACCGCCCAAGCCCACCAAGCTCAGTCTGCTGCGCGAAGTGGGAGCGACTCTGCGAAGAGAGGGGTGAGCCGGACCGTGGAGGGACTTCATCAGGTGTCCGCACCGGTACTCGCCGCGTACAGCTACTGCGAGGCGGTGACCGGACAGCAGGCGCGCAACTTCGCGTACGGCATCCGGCTGCTGCCCACCGACAAGCGCAACGCGATGTCCGCGCTCTACGCCTTCTCGCGGCGCGTGGACGACATCGGCGACGGCACGCTGCCGCCCGAGGTGAAGGAGAAGCGGCTCGGCGAGACCCGGGCGCTGCTGGCCCGGATCAGCGCCGGTGACATCGAGGAGGACGACACCGACCCGGTGGCCGTCGCGCTCACCGATGCCGCACGCCGCTTCCCGATCCCGCTCGGCGGGCTCGACGAGCTGATCGACGGCGTCCTCATGGACGTCCACGAGGCGACGTACGAGAGCTGGGAGGACCTGAAGGTCTACTGCCGGTGCGTCGCCGGTGCCATCGGACGGCTCTCGCTGGGCGTGTTCGGCACCCCCTCCGGCGCGCCGGACGCCGCGCGCGCCCCGGAGTACGCCGACACCCTCGGTCTCGCGCTCCAGCTCACCAACATCCTGCGGGACGTCCGCGAGGACGCCGGCAACGGGCGGACCTACCTGCCCGCCGAGGACCTCGCCAAGTTCGGCTGCTCGGCGGGGTTCCATAGCTCCACCCCGCCGCCCGGCTCCGACTTCCCCGGCCTGGTCCACTTCGAGGTGCGGCGCGCCCGTGCCCTGTTCGCCGAGGGCTACCGGCTGCTGCCCCACCTCGACCGGCGCAGCGGTGCCTGCGTCGCCGCCATGGCGGGCATCTACCGGCGCCTGCTCGACCGCATCGAGCGCGACCCGTACGCCGTGCTGCGCGGCCGGGTCTCACTGCCGGGACGCGAGAAGGCGTACGTCGCCGTCCGCGGGCTCTCCGGCCTCGACGCCCGGCACATCTCCCGGCAGACCGCCAGGAGGCGTCCTTGAAAGGGGCAGAAAGAGCGTTTCACGTGAAACCGTGGAGTTCGTCGAACCGGTGCGCAACCCTCCACGGGGCTGACGCGTCCCTGACTGCAACGGCCTTCCGGGCCTGCTCAGCGTTTTGTTCGGGGGAGGGCGCATGACATACGACAGCCTGCGGTCCTCGCACACCTCGCCGCAGCAGGACCCGCGCCGGCAGAGCGCCGTCGTGATCGGTGGCGGGCTCGCCGGGATCACCGCCGCACTCGAACTCGCGGACGCGGGCGTGCGGGTCACCCTGCTGGAGGGGCGGCCCCGGCTCGGCGGCCTCGCGTTCTCCTTCCAGCGCGGCGACCTGACCGTCGACAACGGACAGCACGTGTACCTGCGCTGCTGCACCGGCTACCGCTGGTTCCTCGACCGGGTCCGCGGCGCGGAGCTCGCACCCCTCCAGGACCGGCTGGACGTCCCCGTGCTCGACGTCGGCGACCCGCGCGGCCCCCGCCTCGGACGGCTGCGGCGCACCGCGCTGCCGGTACCGCTGCACCTGGCCGCCAGCCTCGCCACCTATCCGCACCTCTCGCTCGCCGAGCGGGCGAGCGTCGGACGGGCCGCGCTGGCGCTCAAGGGGCTCGACCCGGCCGACCCGAAGCTGGACGACATCGACTTCGCCGGCTGGCTCGCCCGGCACGGCCAGTCGCAGCGCACCATCGAGGCGCTCTGGGACCTGGTCGGCGTGGCCACCCTCAACGCCACCGCCCCGCACGCCTCGCTCGGGCTCGCCGCCAAGGTCTTCAAGACCGGGCTGCTCTCGGAGCCGGGCGCCGCCGACATCGGCTGGGCCCACGTACCGCTCGGCGACCTGCACGACACGCTCGCCCGCAAGGCGCTCGACGAGGCGGGGGTGCGCACCGAGCTGCGCACCAAGGCCGACTCCGTCTCCCGCACCGACGAGGGGCGCTGGGCCGTCGAGGTGGAGGGGGAGCGCATCGAGGCGGACGCCGTCGTGCTCGCCGTACCGCAGCGGGAGGCCCACGGGCTGCTGCCCGAGGGCGCACTCGACGAGCCCGACCTGCTGCTGGAGATCGGCGTCGCCCCGATCCTCAACGTGCACGTGATCTACGACCGCAAGGTGCTGCGGCAGCCGTTCTTCGCGGCGCTCGGCACCCCCGTGCAGTGGGTCTTCGACCGGACCGAGGCGTCCGGGCTGACCGGCGGCGGACAGTACCTCGCCGTGTCGCAGTCCGACGCGGGCGACGAGATCGACGCCCCGGTCGCCCGGCTCAGGGAGCGCTACCTCCCCGAGCTGGAACGGCTGCTGCCCGCCGCCCGGGGCGCCGGGGTGCGGGACTTCTTCGTCACCCGGGAGCGGACCGCGACGTTCGCCCCCGCCCCCGGCGTCGGGCGCCTGCGCCCCGGGCCGCGCACCCGTGCGCCGGGGCTCTGCCTGGCCGGCGCGTGGACCGACACCGGCTGGCCCGCGACCATGGAAGGTGCAGTGCGCAGCGGCCTCGGTGCCGCAGGTGCAGCGCTCTCCGCCCTCGGTCGCCCCTATGAAATTCCGCCACTGGAGGCGGCATGAGCACCAGCACTGGAACAAGAGGAGAGCCTGTGACCCCGGCGAACCCGGCTGTCGACACCGTGGACATCGCTGCGCTGTTGGAGCGCGGCAGGGCCATGTCCGCCCCGGTGCTGCGTGCCGCCGTGGACCGGCTCGCGCCGCCCATGGACACCGTCGCCGCCTACCACTTCGGGTGGATCGACGCGCAGGGCAACCCGGCCGACGGCGACGGCGGCAAGGCCGTGCGCCCCGCCCTCGCCCTGCTGTCCGCCGAGGCGGCCGGTGCCACCCCCCAGGTGGGCGTGCCCGGCGCGGTGGCCGTCGAACTCGTGCACAACTTCTCGCTGCTGCACGACGACCTGATGGACGGCGACGAGCAGCGCCGCCACCGCGACACCGTGTGGAAGGTGCACGGACCCGCCCAGGCGATCCTGGTCGGCGACGCGCTCTTCGCGCTGGCCAACGAACTCCTCCTGGAGATCGGCACCGTCGAGGCCGGCCGGGCGACCCGCCGCCTCACCACCGCCACCCGCAAGCTGATCGACGGCCAGGCGCAGGACATCTCCTTCGAGCACCGCGACCGGGTCACCGTCGAGGAGTGCCTGGAGATGGAGGGCAACAAGACCGGCGCCCTCCTCGCCTGCGCGGTCTCCATCGGCGCCGTCCTCGGCGGCGCCGACGACCGGACCGCCGACACCCTGGAGGCCTACGGCTACCACCTCGGCCTCGCCTTCCAGGCCGTGGACGACCTGCTCGGCATCTGGGGCGACCCCGACTCCACCGGCAAGCAGACCTGGAGCGACCTGCGCCAGCGCAAGAAGTCGCTGCCGGTCGTCGCCGCGCTCGCCGCGGGCGGGCCCGCCTCCGAGAAGCTCGGCGAACTGCTGGCCGCGGACGCCAAGAGCAATGACTTCGACACCTTCTCCGAGGAGGAGTTCGCCACCCGGGCGGCCCTCATCGAGGAAGCCGGCGGACGCGAGTGGACCAGCCAGGAGGCCCGCCGCCAGCATGCGGTCGCCATCGAGGCGCTGCACGGTGTCGACATGCCGGAGCAGGTGCGGGCGCAGCTGACCGCGCTCGCCGACTTCGTGGTCGTACGAAAGAGGTGACGGCCGCCCGGCGCATATGACTCGCAGTCGCCGCCCGGTGTCCCCCGCGGACACCGGGCGACGGAAACCCCAGCACAGCAGAAGTCCAACTGCACGAAGGGGAAACCATGACAGCGACGACCGACGGAAGCACCGGGGCCGTGGACCCCGGAGCGACATCGGCCAGCCAGAGCACCACGAGCACCACCGCCGCGTCCGACGTCCGCGACGCCGCACGGCGGGCCACGGACCGGGCGGTCGGCCATCTGCTCGCCCGCCAGGACGCCCAGGGCTGGTGGAAGGGCGACCTGGCGACCAATGTGACCATGGATGCCGAGGACCTGCTGCTGCGCCAGTTCCTCGGCATCCAGGACGAGCGGACCCTGGCCGCCGCCGCCCTGTTCATCCGGGGCGAGCAGCGCGACGACGGCACCTGGGCCACCTTCTACAAGGGCCCCGGGGACCTCTCCGCCACCATCGAGGCCTATGTGGCCCTGAGACTGGCCGGGGACCTCCCCGACGAACCGCACATGACCCGGGCCGCCGCCTGGGTGCGGGCCCGCGGCGGCATCGCGGCGAGCCGGGTCTTCACCCGGATCTGGCTCGCCCTGTTCGGCTGGTGGAAGTGGGACGACCTCCCCGAACTGCCGCCGGAGCTGATGTTCTTCCCCAAGTGGGTACCGCTCAACATCTACGACTTCGGCTGCTGGGCGCGGCAGACCATCGTGCCGCTGACGGTGGTCTCGGCGAAGCGGCCGGTGCGCGCGGCGCCCTTCGCGCTGGACGAGCTGCACACCGACCCGCGCAACCCGAGCCCGCCCCGGCGGCAGGCCGGGCCCACCAGCTGGGACGGACTCTTCCAGCGCCTCGACAAGGCGCTGCACGTCTACCACCGGTTCGCCCCCCGGCCGCTGCGCCGGACCGCGATGAAGGCCGCGGCCCGGTGGATCATCGAACGGCAGGAGAACGACGGCTGCTGGGGCGGCATCCAGCCGCCCGCCGTCTACTCGCTGATCGCGCTCCACCTTCTTGGTTACGATCTTGAACATCCGGTCATGCGGGCAGGCCTGGAGTCCCTGGACAGGTTCGCCGTGTGGCGCGAGGACGGGGCACGGATGATCGAGGCCTGCCAGTCGCCCGTCTGGGACACCTGTCTGGCCACCATCGCGCTCGCCGACGCCGGCCTGCCCGCCGACCACCCCGCACTGGTGCAGGCGGCCGACTGGATGCTGGCGGAGGAGATCGTCAGGCCGGGCGACTGGGCGGTGCGCAGGCCCGGACTCCCGCCGGGCGGCTGGGCGTTCGAGTTCCACAACGACAACTACCCCGACATCGACGACACCGCCGAGGTCATCCTCGCCCTGCGGCGCGTCGCCCACCCCGACCGCGAGCGCATCGAGGGAGCCATCTCCCGCGGAGTGCGCTGGAACCTCGGGATGCAGTCGAAGAACGGTGCCTGGGCCGCCTTCGACGCCGACAACACCAGCGCCTTCCCCAACCGGCTGCCGTTCTGCGACTTCGGCGAGGTCATCGACCCGCCGTCGGCCGACGTCACCGCCCATGTGGTGGAGATGCTGGCCGTCGAGGGCAAGGCGCACCATCCGCGGACCCGGCGCGGCATCACCTGGCTGCTCGCCGAGCAGGAGGCCAACGGCGCCTGGTTCGGCCGCTGGGGCGTCAACTACGTCTACGGAACGGGCTCGGTGGTCCCCGCGCTCACCGCCGCCGGACTGCCCGGCTCGCACCCCGCGATCCGGCGGGCGGTCGCCTGGCTGGAGTCCGTGCAGAACGACGACGGGGGCTGGGGCGAGGACCTGCGGTCGTACCAGGACCCGGAGGGCTGGGCAGGGCGCGGGGCGTCGACCGCCTCGCAGACCGCCTGGGCGCTCCTCGCCCTGATCGCGGCCGGCGAGAGCGACTCCAAGGCCACCGAGCGGGGCATCGCCCACCTCGCCGAGACGCAGTTGCCGGACGGCTCCTGGGACGAGCCGTACTTCACCGGCACCGGCTTCCCCTGGGACTTCTCCATCAACTACCACCTCTACCGGCAGGTGTTCCCGCTCACCGCTCTGGGCCGGTACGTCCACGGGGAGCCCGTCTTCCCGCACACCCGGCCCGTCCAGGACCGGCCCAGGGCCGAGCAGGACCACTCCCGGTCCGTGCACGACACCCGCAACGCCCGCTGAGGGGGCTGCATGACCCGAAACCCGGGTTCGAACGGACCCGGCAGTTCCGCACCGCTGCTGATCGCCTGTGCGCTCGGCATCGAACGCTTCGCCCTGCGCGGCGGCGACCGCAGCGGTGCGGCCGGACCCGTCCTCGTACTCCGTACGGGAATGGGGCCGGAGGCCGCGGACTACGCGGTCGCCCGCACGCTCGCCGAGGGCCCGGCCAAGGACGCGGCGGTCATCGCCTCCGGGTTCTGCGCCGGACTCGCGGCGGGTATGCACCCCGGTGACCTGGTGGTCGCCACCGAGACCCGCGACCGGCGCGGCAGCACGCCCTGCACGGGCGCGGACGTCCTGGCCGACGCGGTGGCCAGAGCACTGCCGGAACGGGCGGTCCACACCGGGCCGCTGGCCGGCAGCGACCACGTCGTGCGCGGCACGGCCGAACGGGCCGCACTGCGCGCGTCCGGGGCGATCGGCGTCGACATGGAGTCGGCCGCGTCCCTGGCGAGCGCCCTGCGGACCGGACCGCGGCCCGTTGCCGCCGTCCGGGTGGTCGTGGACGCACCCGAGCACGAACTCCTCAGGCTCGGCACGCTCAGCGGTGGAATATCGGCTTTCCGCGTCCTCCGCCAAGTCCTGCCGGCGTTTTATGAATGGCACCGTTCTTTGCTGCTCCCCAGGAGGTGAGCCAGATGGCAATGCCGCTTCGTCAGACCATCCGGGTCGGTACCTATCTTCTCGAACAGAAAATCCGCAAGCGGGAGAAGTTTCCGCTGATCGTCGAGCTGGAGCCGCTCTTCGCCTGCAACCTCAAGTGCGAGGGCTGCGGGAAGATCCAGCATCCGGCCGGGGTGCTCAAGCAGCGCATGCCGGTGGCGCAGGCCGTGGGGGCGGTGCTCGAATCGGGCGCCCCGATGGTCTCCATCGCCGGCGGCGAGCCGCTGATGCACCCTCAGATCGACGAGATCGTGCGGCAGTTGGTGGCCCGGCGGAAGTACGTCTTCCTGTGCACCAACGCCATGCTGCTGCGCAAGAAGATCGAGAAGTTCACCCCGTCGCCGTACTTCGCCTTCGCGGTGCACATCGACGGGCTGCGCGAGCGGCACGACGAGTCGGTCGCCAAGGAGGGCGTCTTCGACGAGGCGGTGGAGGCGATCAAGGAGGCCAAGCGGCGCGGCTTCCGGGTCACCACCAACTCGACCTTCTTCAACACCGACACCCCCCAGACCATCATCGAGGTGCTCAACTTCCTCAATGACGAGCTGGAGGTGGACGAGATGATGATCTCGCCCGCCTACGCCTACGAGAAGGCACCCGACCAGGAGCACTTCCTGGGCGTCGAGCAGACCCGCGAGCTGTTCAAGAAGGCCTTCGCGGGCGGCAACCGCAAGAAGTGGCGGCTCAACCACTCGCCGCTCTTCCTGGACTTCCTGGAGGGCAAGGCCGACTTCGCGTGCACCGCGTGGGCCATTCCGAACTACTCCCTGTTCGGCTGGCAGCGGCCCTGCTACCTGATGAGCGACGGGTACGTGCCCACGTACCACGAGCTCATCGAGAAGACCGACTGGGACAAGTACGGGCGTGGCAAGGACCCGCGGTGCGCCAACTGCATGGCGCACTGCGGCTACGAGCCGACGGCCGTCCTGGCCACGATGGGCTCGCTCAAGGAGTCCATCAGGGCCGCCCGCGAGACCGTGTCCGGAAACCGCGGGTGACGTGATGGCCGCCGGGGTTCCGGTTCAGCTGGGGCTTCCCGTGCCGCCGGCCCGACCGCTCGCGACGCGCCGCATCTCGCGGCGCGTCCAGGTCGGGCCGGTGGCGGTCGGCGGGGACGCGCCCGTTTCGGTGCAGTCGATGACGACGACCCGTACCTCCGACATCGGTGCCACCCTCCAGCAGATCGCCGAGCTCACCGCGTCCGGCTGCCAGATCGTCCGGGTGGCCTGTCCGACCCAGGACGACGCGGACGCGCTCGCCACGATCGCGCGGAAGTCGCAGATCCCGGTGATCGCGGACATCCACTTCCAGCCCAAGTACGTGTTCGCCGCGATCGACGCCGGCTGCGCGGCGGTCCGGGTCAACCCGGGCAACATCAAGCAGTTCGACGACAAGGTCGGCGAGATCGCCCGTGCGGCCGGCGCGGCGGGCACCCCGATCCGGATCGGGGTCAACGCGGGCTCGCTGGACGCGCGGCTGCTGAGGAAGTACGGACGGGCCACCCCCGAGGCCCTCGCGGAATCGGCGCTGTGGGAGGCGTCGCTCTTCGAGGAGCACGGGTTCACCGACCTCAAGATCTCGGTGAAGCACAACGACCCGGTGGTGATGGTCAACGCCTACCGGCTGCTCGCCGCCCGGTGCGACTACCCGCTGCACCTGGGCGTCACCGAGGCAGGGCCCGCGTTCCAGGGCACCGTCAAGTCGGCGGTCGCCTTCGGGGCGCTGCTCAGCGAGGGCATCGGGGACACCATCCGGGTCTCGCTGTCGGCGCCGCCCGTGGAGGAGGTCAAGGTCGGCATCCAGATCCTCGAATCGCTGGGACTGCGGCAGCGGCGTCTGGAGATCGTCTCCTGCCCGTCCTGCGGGCGGGCCCAGGTGGACGTCTACCGGCTGGCGGACGAGGTGACGGCCGGGCTCGACGGCGTGCGGGTGCCGCTGCGGGTCGCGGTGATGGGCTGCGTGGTCAACGGGCCCGGAGAGGCGCGCGAGGCGGATCTGGGGGTCGCCTCGGGCAACGGGAAGGGTCAGATCTTCGTGAAGGGGCAGGTCGTGCGGACCGTGCCCGAGTCACGGATCGTCGAGACCCTGATCGAAGAGGCGATGAAGATCGCCGCGAGCATGGAGGACGCCGGGGTGCCCTCGGGCCGGCCCGACGTCACGGTGAGCTGAACAGTCATCCGAGAGGGGGCCGAACGTGGCGATCCTGGAAGGTATCAGGGGTCCGCGGGACCTGAAGGCGCTGGACGGACAAGAACTCGTCGAACTGGCCGAAGAGATCCGGCAGTTCCTGATCAACGCGGTGGCCAGGACCGGCGGTCACCTGGGGCCCAACCTCGGTGTGGTGGAGCTGACGCTCGCGCTGCACCGCGTCTTCGAGTCACCGGTCGACCGGATCCTGTGGGACACCGGCCACCAGAGCTACGTGCACAAGCTGCTGACGGGACGTCAGGACTTCTCGAAGCTGCGCGGCAAGGGCGGCCTCTCCGGCTACCCCTCCCGCGCCGAGTCGGTGCACGACGTCATCGAGAACAGCCACGCCTCCACCGTCCTCGGCTGGGCCGACGGCCTCGCCAAGGCCAACCAGGTGCTGGGACGCCACGACCACGTCGTCGCCGTCATCGGCGACGGCGCCCTGACCGGCGGCATGGCCTGGGAGGCGCTGAACAACATCGCCGCGGCCAAGGACCGCCCGCTGATCGTCGTCGTCAACGACAACGAGCGCTCCTACGCGCCCACCATCGGCGGCCTCGCCAACCACCTGGCCACCCTGCGCACCACCGACGGCTACGAGCGCTTCCTGTCCTGGGGCAAGGAGATCCTCCAGCGCACCCCCGTCGTCGGACGCCCGCTGTACGAGTCCCTGCACGGCGCCAAGAAGGGCTTCAAGGACGCCTTCGCCCCGCAGGGCATGTTCGAGGACCTCGGCCTCAAGTACGTCGGCCCCATCGACGGGCACGACGTGGCCGCGGTGGAGTCCGCGCTGCGCAGGGCCAAGCGCTTCCACGGCCCCGTACTGGTGCACTGCCTCACCCAGAAGGGCCGCGGCTACGCCTTCGCCGAGCAGGACGAGGCGGACCGCTTCCACGCGGTGGGCGCCATGGACCCGCTGACCTGCGAACCCCTCGCCCCCTCCAACGGGCCGTCCTGGACCTCGGTGTTCGGCGACGAGATGGTCAAGGTGGGGGCGGAGCGGCCGGACGTGGTGGCGCTCACCGCGGCGATGCTGCACCCGGTAGGCCTCACCAAGTTCGCGGAGGCCTACCCCGAGCGGGTCTGGGACGTCGGCATCGCCGAACAGCACGGCGCGGTGTCCGCGGCCGGGCTCGCCACCGGCGGCCTGCACCCCGTCTTCGCGGTGTACGCCACCTTCCTCAACCGCGCCTTCGACCAGGTGCTGATGGACGTGGCCCTGCACCGGTGCGGTGTCACCTTCGTCCTCGACCGGGCCGGGGTGACCGGCGCCGACGGCGCGTCCCACAACGGGATGTGGGACATGTCGATCCTCCAGGTGGTCCCCGGACTGCGGATCGCGGCGCCGCGCGACGCCGTGCAGCTGCGCGCCCAGCTGCGCGAGGCGGTGGCGGTGGACGACGCGCCGACCGTGGTGCGCTTCCCCAAGGAGTCGGTGGGCCCCGAGTACCCGGCGGCCGACCGGGTCGGCGGGCTCGACGTACTGCACCGCGACGAGGACCCCGAGGTGCTCCTGGTGTCGGTCGGCGCGCTCGCCGGGGTCTGCCTGCAGACCGCCGAGCTGCTGCGGGAGCGGGGCGTGCGGTGTACGGTCGTCGACCCGCGCTGGGTCAAGCCGGTCGATCCGGCGCTGCCGCCGCTGGCCGCGCTGCACTTGCTGGTAGCCGTCGTCGAGGACAACTCGCTCGCCGGTGGCGTGGGGGCGGCCGTCTCCCGGGCGCTGCGGGAGGCGGCCGTGGACGTGCCGCTGCGCACGTTCGGGATTCCCGAGCAGTTCCTCGCGCACGCCAAGCGCAGCGAGGTGCTGGCCGACATCGGGCTCACGCCCGTGGAGATCGCCGGGCGGATCGGCGCGGCGCTGTCCCCGTACGAGCCCGGCCGAAGTGTCGAGAAGGAGAGCTGAGGGATGACGAAGGACGCGCCCAAGGGCTTCGACCTGGCCGCACTGCTGGCCGATCGCGGCGGGGAGCGGTACGAGCTGCACGCCCGGTACCTCAACCACCAGCTGCCGCGGATGCTGCACACCATCGGCTTCGACCGGGTCTACGAGCGTGCCGAGGGCGCGTACTTCTGGGACGCCGAGGGCAACGACTACCTCGACATGCTGGCCGGGTTCGGGGTGATGGGACTCGGCCGGCACCACCCCGTCGTCCGCAAGGCGCTGCACGACGTGCTCGACGCGTCGCTCGCCGACCTGACCCGCTTCGACTGCCAGCCGCTGCCCGGTCTCCTCGCCGAGAAGCTCCTCGCGCACAGTCCGCACCTGGACCGGGTGTTCTTCGGCAACAGCGGTACGGAGGCGGTGGAGACCGCGCTCAAGTTCGCCCGGTACGCCACCGGCAAACCCCGCGTCCTGTACTGCGCGCACGCCTTCCACGGGCTGACCACCGGATCCCTCTCGGTGAACGGGGAGAGCGGGTTCCGCGACGGCTTCGCCCCGCTGCTGCCCGACACCGCGATCGAGCTGGGCGACCTGGCCGCGCTGGAGCGGGAGCTGGCCCGCGGCGACGTGGCCGGTTTCGTCGTCGAGCCGATCCAGGGCAAGGGGGTGCACGAGAGTCCGCCCGGCTTCCTGCGCGCCGCCCAGGAGCTGCTGCACCGGCACAAGGCGCTGCTGATCGCCGACGAGGTGCAGACCGGCCTCGGCCGGACCGGCGACTTCTACGCCTACCAGCACGAGGACGGGGTGGAGCCCGACCTGGTGTGCGTCGCCAAGGCGCTCTCCGGCGGCTACGTACCGGTCGGGGCGACGCTCGGCAAGGACTGGATCTTCAAGAAGGTGTACTCGTCGATGGACCGGGTGCTGGTCCACTCGGCCAGCTTCGGGTCCAACGCCCAGGCCATGGCTGCCGGGCTCGCGGTGCTCTCCGTCATGGAGGACGAGAACGTCGTCGCGAACGCCCGGCGCACCGGAGACCTGCTGCGGACCCGCCTGGCCGAGCTGGTCGGCCGGTACGAGCTGCTGCACGAGGTGCGCGGGCGCGGGCTCATGATCGGCATCGAGTTCGGCCGGCCGCAGTCGCTCAAGCTGCGCAGCCGGTGGACGATGCTCCAGGCCGCCCGCAAGGGCCTCTTCGCGCAGATGGTCGTCGTACCGCTGCTGCAGAAGCACCGGATCCTCACCCAGGTCTCCGGCGACCACCTCGAAGTGATCAAGCTGATCCCGCCGCTGACGGTGGGGGAGAAGGAGGTCGAGCGCTTCGTCGCGGCCTTCACCGCCGTGATGGACGACGCACACAGCGGCGGGGGACTGATGTGGGACTTCAGCAGGACACTGGTGAAGCAGGCGGTCCTCAACCGGTAGCGGGCCGGAACGCGGAGTTTTTGCCTCTGGGGCAAGTGGTTTGCCCCGGAGGCAACGCGTCTGGCTCAATGGACGTATGACGCCACGCCTCGAAGAGGCGGCCGAGGACTCCGGCGAGCTGCCTTCGGTCGCCCCCCACCTGCGAGAACTCCGCCGCCGCAGCGGTTTCACGCTGGAGGCCGCGGCCGGCCGTGCCGGGCTCTCGCCCGCCCACCTCTCCCGGCTGGAGACCGGACAGCGCCAGCCCTCGCTGCCGATGCTGCTGGCCCTGGCCCGTATCTACGGTACGACCGTCTCCGAGGTGCTGGGCGAGCGGACCGGCGACCGCGACGCCGTGCTGCGGGCCGGCGACATGAGCGCGCGCGAGGCCGACGGCTGGACCTACCGGCAGGCGGGCGGCTCGGGGCGGGCGATGCAGGCGCTGCGGGTCCACGTTCCGCACGCCGCGCAGCAGGACCTCGTGCGGGTGCACCCCGGCGAGGAGTGGCTGTACGTCCTCGAAGGGCGGCTGCGGCTGGTCCTGGGGGAGAGCGTCCACCTGCTGGACGCGGGCGACAGCGCCCACTTCGACTCGCTCACCCCGCACCGGATCACCGCGGTGAACCCGGGCGGGGCCGAGCTGCTTTTCGTCCACACACTGATGCAGAGCACCGTTGCCGGTCTCTGCCTGCCCCAGGAGTCATGAGATGGCGGAGCTCACCGAGTCCCAGAACGCCGCGATGGCCGCGATCGCCAGGGCCGCCGACGAGATGGCCCACTCCGGCCAGGTGGACAGCAAGAAGGCCGACTGGAACGACGGCGCGGGCCGCTCCTCCGGAGTGCTCGGCTTCGTGGAGGACCGGGCCCCGCGCGGCCTGGTCCTGCGGGTCTTCCTCTACGTCGCCGTCGGCCACGTCTTCGCGGCCTTCATCTACCTGCTCTTCACCCTCGGCGGCGAGGGCTGAGCCCTCCCGGGGGTCCGCCCCGCCGGACCCCGCCCCGCCGGACCCCGCGCTGCCGGGGCTACGCCGTGAGGCGCTCGCGCAGGGCCTCACGGGTTTCGGGCGCGAGCCCCAGCCCCCGGGAGAGGTAGGTCGCGGTGTCGCCCCAGGTCTCCTCGATGGTGTCGAACGCCGCGTCTATGTAGGCGGCGCGGGCGTCGAAGAGCGGTGCGAGCAGCCCCATCACCTCGTCGTTCATCGCCTCCGGCGAGTCACTGCCGCGGCGCACCTTGTAGCGGCGGTGCGGGTCGTTCGACTTCAGGTAGTCGGCGGTGATCGCCTCGCGCTCGACCCCCACGGCGAGCAGGGTCACGGCTATCGCCAGGCCCGCCCGGTCCTTGCCCGCCGCGCAGTGCATCAGCGCGGGGACGCTGTCCTCGGCCAGCGCGTGCAGCACCCGGCTGTGCTCGGCGGCCCGCTCCTTGATCATCCGCCGGTACGAGGCGGTCATCCGGGCGGCGGCCTTGCCCTCGGCGAGGATCTCGCGCAGCTGGTCGATGTTCCCGTCGCGCACCATCCGCCAGAACTCGGCGCCGTCGGCCGGGTCGCTCAGCGGGATGTTCACGTTCCGTACGCCGCTCAGCTCGACGTCCGGGCCCTCCAGCTTCTGGTCCGCCGCGTTGCGGAAGTCGAAGACCGTGTGCAGGCCGAGCGAGTCGAAGAACGCGGTGTCGGGCCCGGTGGCGTGCGCCAGGTGACCACTGCGGAAGAGCCGCCCGTACCGCGTCCGGCGGCCGTCCACGGTCGGCAGACCGCCCACGTCGCGGAAGTTCCGTACCCCGGCCAGCTCGGGTTCCGCGTCGGGGGACGTCGACGGGGCGGGGACCTGTGGCACCTGCTGGGTCACGAGTGCTCCTCAAGGGTCGTTCGCCGGCCAGCGGTGACCGACGAGGGGCGCGTTTCGACGATACGACATGGTCGGAGACGGGTTCCTGGGGCAACTCGGGGGGATTTGTTCGGCACTTGGGGCCAGGGTCGAGGGGCAGGCGGAGCCGTGGCGGCGAATTGGTTGATTTGTCGCTATGTAGGGAATTTGTAGGCACTGAATTCCGGTGTCGAGTGAGCAGAATCATAGGAACCGCGGGGCAACTGGTGCCGGTGCGTCAAATGGCAGGCCAGCAACGGAAAACGGGCACCGGGGCCGATGGGGGACGACCGCAGAACCGTGGAGAAGAGGTGCGCACGGGAAGGAGAAGACGGGAACGGCTTGTTCCGGCGGTCCGCACTCGCTTACGGTCACCGTCAATCCGGGTGGACCGCCGAATCCTGCCACCGCCCGGCATCCGCACCCATATTTCTTCGTGTGGCAGGAGCGGGGGACCCAGGTAGTACGCCGGCACCGGAGGACGCGAGTCCGCCGGTACGGCTAGGGGTGAAGCCGCGCTCGACAAGAGCGCGGCCGGGCATCTCCAGCCCGAACCCGACAGCTCACCTCGCAGGCGCCGGAGAGGAATCCGTCATGCCTGCAAAGGGTAAGCACCGCCGCCCGAAGCCCAGTTCCTCGCTCACCCGCGGCTTCGTCGCCGCCGGTACGGGCGGTGCGGCTCTGGCCCTCCCGCTGATCGGCGCCGCCGGGGCACAGGCCGCCGAGCCCGCCGCCGCCCCGGCCGTCGCTCCCGGCCACGCGGCCCAGCCGAAGGCCGAGCAGACCCAGCAGGTGCGGATTCCGCAGCAGCGCGCCGCGGAGCAGACCGCGGCCCCGCGCACCGACGCCGACCGCACGGCCACCCGTACGTACTCCGTGGTGACCGGCGACCACCTGTCGAAGATCGCCGCTGCCGAGAAGGTGCGCGGCGGCTGGCAGAAGCTCTACGAGGACAACCGGTCCGTCGTCGGCGGCGACCCGTCGCTGATCTACCCCGGTATGAAGCTCTCGATCGGCGCCAAGGCCTCCGGCGCCAAGACCTCCACGCAGGCCGCCCCGGCCGCCGGGAAGCAGTCCGCGCCCGTCGAGCGCAAGGCCGTCGAGCGCACCGAGGAGCGCAAGGAGCAGCGCACCGGGCACCGCACCGAGAAGCGCGAGCGCACCGGGAAGCAGGAGCAGCGCACCGAGCGCCGCAGCGAGACCCGCGAGCGGTCCACCGGCTCGGGCACCGGCTTCACCGCCCCCGTCTCCTCCGGCGTCTCCACCTCCTACCGGGCCTCCGGCGGCAGCTGGTCCAGTGGCTACCACACCGGCGTCGACTTCCGCGCCTCCTCCGGCACCTCGGTCAAGGCCGTCGGCGCGGGCACCGTCGTCTCGGCCGGCTGGGGCGGCGCGTACGGCAACGAGGTCGTCATCCGGCACAACGACGGCCACTACTCGCAGTACGCCCACCTCTCCGCGCTGAACGTCCGCTCCGGCCAGAGCGTCACCGGCGGCCAGCAGATCGGCTACTCCGGCTCCACCGGAAACTCCACCGGCCCGCACCTGCACTTCGAGATCCGCACCGGCCCCGGCTACGGCTCCGACATCGACCCGCTGAGCTACCTGCGCCAGAAGGGCGTCTCCCTCTGACGCACGGGCCCGTCGCCCCGTCCTCCGCGCCCCCGTACCGGCACCGGTACGGGGGCGCGGACGCGTCCCGAGAGGCCCGACCTGCGTATTCCGGGTTGAATGAATCTTGACCGGTGGCATATCTCACCCCCCGTCAACCCCTCCCTACGGTGGCGTAGGTCACTTGAGAAAGTGAAGGATGTGTCGACGTGGCAGACGATTCGAGATTCTTCAGCGCAGGCACCATCGGGTCGTACGCGGCGATCGGGGACAGCTTCACCGAAGGGGTCGGCGACCCCGGGCCCGACGGCGCGTACCTCGGCTGGGCCGACCGACTGGCCGTCCTTCTGGACGACCGGGTACCCGAGCACACCTTCCGTTACGCGAACCTCGCCGTGCGGGGCAAGCTCCTCGACCAGATCGTGGCGGACCAGGTCCCGCGGGCCAAGGAGCTGGCCCCCGACCTGGTCAGCTTCTGCGCGGGCGGCAACGACATCATCCGGCCCGGCACCGACCCCGACGACGTGGCCGAGCGGTTCGAGAAGGCGGTCGCCGACCTGACCTCGGCGGTCGGCACCGTCATGGTCACCACCGGCTTCGACACCCGGGGCGTCCCGGTGCTGCGCCACCTGCGCGGCAAGGTCGCCACCTACTCGGCGCACGTGCGGTCCATCGCGGACCGCTACGACTGCCCGGTGCTCGACCTGTGGTCGCTGAAGTCCGTCCAGGACCGGCGGGCCTGGGACTCCGACCGGCTGCACCTCTCGCCCGAGGGCCACACCCGGGTCGCCCTGCGGGCCGGGCAGGTGCTCGGCCTGGAGATCCCGGCCGACCCGGACGAGGCGTGGCCGACGCTGCCCCCGCGCGGCACGCTCGAAGCGCGCCGCGACAACATCCAGTGGGCGCGCGAGCACCTCGTGCCGTGGATCGGCCGCAGGCTGCGCGGCGAGAGCTCGGGCGACCACGTCGAGGCGAAGCGGCCGGACCTGCTGCCGCTCTGACGGCCCGTCGGGCCCCGGTGCGGCTCCGTCCGGGCGTCAGGCCGCGGGCGGGGCCGGAGCCAGGTCCGCCGGGCCGGCCAGGGAGGTGTTCCCGTGCACGGTGCAGGCGTACGCCCCGGCGAGCGCCCCGAGCCCGGCGCACTCCTCCAGGCTCCGGCCGGCCAGCCGCCCGTACAGGAACCCGGAGACATAGGCGTCGCCCGCTCCGTTGGAGTCCACCACGGGGGCGGGCGGCGGCGTCGCGGGGACGTGGCGCGGGGTGCTGCCGCCGTCGCGGGTCAGCAGGTACGAACCGCCCGCACCCGCCGTCGCCACCACCGTCGCGGCCCGGCCCTCGCGCAGGATCTCCCGCATCACCTCGCCGATCCGCGTCCCGGCGCCCGCCGCGCTGAGGAACACCAGGTCCGCCCGGAGGGCGAACGCCCGGTGGTGGTCGGCCAGGCCGTCCCAGTCGTGCAGATCGGTGGAGAACGGCACACCGGACTCCACCACGTCGTCCAGCAGGTGCCGAGCGAACCCCATGATCGACACGTGGACGTGCCGGGCCCGGCGCAGGTGCGGCAGGAAGAAGTCACCGGGCATCCGCAGGTCCTCGGGGTCGCGGGCGTCGTAGAACGACATCCGGCGGCCCGTCGGGTCCACCAGGTTCACCGCCCGCCGGGTGCCCGCCGCCGACACCAGCGGTTCGAAGTCCACACCGCCCTTGGCCATCCGCTCCCTGACCTGGCCGCCGATCCAGTCGTCGCCGATGACGTCCAGGAACTTCACGTCCAGCCCCAGCGCCCGGCAGCCCAGCGCGACGTTGCCGCCGGTGTGGCCCGGCCACTCGCGGATCGGCGCCACCCCGACGGAGTCGGCCAGCGGCACCGGCAGCGCGTCGACCCGCACCACCGTGTCCACACCGCTGCCGCCGATCACCAGCACGTCGATACCGTCGCCGCTGTCCTGCTGGTCCTGCCGCCCGTCGGCCCCGGCCGCCTGCTCCTGCTGCGCCACCGCGCTCCCCTTCCCTCGCCCCGGACTTCCCACGACGGGCCCAGTATGCGGGGTGCCGGTGGGGGCGGAGCCCTGCCGCGGGGCGGGAGTGGCCGCAGGGGACCGGAGGTCCGCGAGTGTGTTCGCGAGGTGAAGGGTCGAAGTAAATTCCGTGAGGTGAATTTCGCACCGGTGCGGGAGTGGCGCGGCCCCTCGGCGGCCGGGCAGTGCTGGGATGTTCCCGCTTTGTACCGATCCGAGTTGTGCCGGACGGCCCTGGGCCGACCGGTCTGCGAAAGGACCACCCCGTGTCCGTACCTCCGCCCGTACTCTCCCGGGCCCTCACCGTGGCCGCCCTCGCCGGGGGGCTGCTGGTGACGGCGGCGCTGCCCGCCGCCGCGCTGCCCTCCCTCGCCCCGGAAGCCGCGGCCCCCGCCGTCGCCCAGGCCGCCCGCCCGGTGCCGACCACGGTCACCGTCACCGGTTCGGGCGCGGCCTCCGCCGCCCCGGACATGGCGGTCATCGGCATGGGCGTCGAGACCACCGCCCCCACCGCGAAGGCCGCCCTGGCCGCGCAGTCCAAGGCGGCCAAGGCGCTGCTGGCCGCCGTCCGCAAGCAGGGCATCGCCGACCGCGACGTACGCACCGAGAGCCTCTCGCTGAACCCGGTCAACGAGTACGAGAACGGCGTCACCAAGCTGGTCGGCTACCAGGCCGGGCAGAACTTCTCGGTCCGGGTGCGCGACATGGACCGCACCGGGAGCGTCATCCAGGCGGCGATGGACGCGGCGGGCAACGCCGGACGCATCGGCTCCATCAGCTTCGACGTCTCCGACCCCGCCCCGCTGCGCACCGAGGCCCGCAGGGCCGCCCACCACGACGCCCGCACCAAGGCCGAGCAGTACGCGAAGCTCAACGGGCGCAGGCTGGGCCGGCTCGTCTCGGTCAGCGAGTCGGACGGCGGGCGTCCGACCCCGGTGGCGCTGCCGCCGGGCGCCGCCGCCGACGAGCCGGTGCCGGTGGCGCCCGGCGAGGTCCAGGACCAGGTCACGCTGACCGCGGTCTACGAGCTGGACTGACCCGACGGGCATCCGGCCCGGGTACCGCGCGCACCATCGGCCACCGGCGGAAAAGTGCGGCCCGGCGGGCATAGGGCGGGGCCCCGGCACGTTCTCGTAGTGCGTCTTCGCGATGCGCCGTGGACGGCCGGGGCCCCGCTGCCGTCCGTTCCCGCAACCGACCGCCGCTGTGCCGCCCACGGTCACGGGCCCGTGACCACGGCGTCGCACGGGGTGCACATAATGAAAATGAAGCCGAACCCCTTGGAGGTGCCGTGACCAGTGCGGATTCCCCGCTGAAGCCGTTGCGCGAGAGACTGCGCGGGCTGCGGACCGCGGCCTTCGGAGCCGACCCCGCGGGTGAGCGGATGGAGCGCATCCGGCGCTCGCCCCAGTTCGCCGACGGCGTCTTCCAGAACCCCGAGGGCACCCGCAGCAGGCCCAGCTCCAGCTCCACCCGCGAACTGCTCGCCACCTACTTCCGCAAGGAGGAGCGCGTCCTGCGCGCCCCCTCCGGAACCGTCCCGGTGTACGCCACCACGCTCGCCGACACCGCCGAGCCGCCCTCCTCCGGGCTCCGCATCACCTGGATGGGCCATTCGACGGTGCTCGCCGAGATCGACGGCAGCCGGGTGCTCTTCGACCCGGTCTGGGGCGAGCGCTGCTCCCCCTTCGACTTCGCCGGTCCCAAGCGGCTGCACCCCGCGCCGGTGCCGCTCGCCTCGCTCGGCGCGGTCGACGTCGTCGTCATCTCGCACGACCACTACGACCACCTCGACATGCCCACCATCAAGGCCCTGACCAGGACGGACACCGTCTTCGCGGTGCCGCTGGGGGTCGGCGCGCACCTGGAGCACTGGGGAGTGTCCCCGGACCGCATCCGGGAGCTCGACTGGAACGAGTCCGCCGAGGTCGCGGGCCTCACCCTCACCGCGACCCCCGCCCGGCACTTCTGCGGACGCGGTCTGCGCAACCAGCAGCACACCCTCTGGGCCTCCTGGGCCGTCCGGGGACCGGAGCACCGGATCTACCACAGCGGGGACACCGGCTACTTCCGGGGCTTCCGTGACATCGGCGCGGCCCACGGCCCCTTCGACATCACGATGATCCAGATCGGCGCGTACAGCCCGCACTGGCCGGACATCCACATGACCCCCGAGGAGGGGCTGCGCGCCCACCTCGACCTCCAGGGCGGCAGCCCGCACGGAGTGCTGCTGCCGATCCACTGGGGCACCTTCAACCTGGCCCCGCACCCGTGGGCGGAGCCGGCCGAGTGGACCCGGGACGCCGCGCGGGACGCGGACCAGGGGGTGGCCTTCCCCTGTCCCGGCGAGCCCTTCGAGCCGGCCGGGAAGCTGCCGTCGGCGCCGTGGTGGCGAGGCGTCTCGGGGCCGGTCGCCCGGCACTGGCGCGGGACGGCCGAGCCGTCCGCCGTCCTGCAGGAGGTCCGCGGCGAACGGAACCTCGCGTCGAGCTCCGAACGCTGAGAACCCGTCCCTTCCTCGGGCCGCTCCTCGCCGCGCGGTGACGGAGTCCCGCTCCGCGCAGCTCCGTTGCCCCGCCGGTATGTCCCAGGGCCCCGGCCTCCCTCACGCAGGGAGGCCGGGGCCCTGTGCGTAGTTGTTGAGTAATCGTTCAGTAAATGCCGCTGTCTTGAGGCGAGTTGGCCGTTCAAAGGAACTCAACCGGTCTATGGACAGTGCCCGAGGGGCACGTCTACCTTGTCGCCAGGCCCGGCGCTCCGCCGCGGAGCCGCCCGCGATCACCTGGAACGGAGCAGGGTTCATGAAGGACGTCACCGACCTGACCGAAGGCTGGACGCTGCGGTACGACGGCGCGGCGATACCCGCCCGGGTGCCCGGCTGCGTCCACACCGACCTGCTCGCCGCGGGCCGCATCCCCGACCCCTACCTCGGCGACAACGAGCACGAGGTCGCCTGGATCGGCCGCACCGACTGGACGTACGACCTCCGGCTCGCCGCGCGCGACACCCACCACGAGCGCACCGACCTCGTCCTCGACGGCCTGGACACCGTCGCCGAGATCACCCTCGGCGGCGCACGGGTCGGCCGCACCCGCAACATGCACCGCGGCTACCGCTTCGACGTCACCGGGCAGCTCGCCGCCCCGGACGCGGACGGCGCCCTGTCGGTCCGCTTCACCTCCGCCCACACCGAGGCGGAAGCCGTCCGAGCCGCGCTCGGCGACCGGCCCAACGCCTATCCGCAACCCTTCCCGTTCATCCGCAAGATGGCCTGCTCCTTCGGCTGGGACTGGGGCCCGACCCTGGTCACCGCCGGCCTGTGGAAGCCGGTGCGGCTGGAGCACTGGTCGACCGCCCGGCTCGCCTCCGTACGCCCGCTGGTCACCGTCGAGGACGGCACCGGACGCGCCGAACTGCGCATCGAGGTGGAGCGCACCACCGACGGCCCGCTCACCGCCCGCGCCCGCGTCGACGGCCGCACCGCCGACGTCACCTTCGACACCGACGAGGCCGTCCTGACGGTCGAGGTGCCCGACGCCGAGCTGTGGTGGCCGCGCGGCTACGGCGACCAGGTGCTGTACGACGCCGAACTGGAGCTCCTCGACGCCGAGGGCACCTTGCTGGACCGCTGGGAGCGCAGGATCGGGTTCCGCACCGTCGTGCTCGACACCGGGGCCGACGCGCACGGCACCGGCTTCACCCTGGCCGTCAACGGCGAGCGGATCTTCGCCCGCGGCGTCAACTGGATCCCGGACGACGCGCTGCCCTCGCGCGTCACCCCCGACCGCTACCGCACCCGCCTCACCCAGGCGGCCGACGCCGGGGTCGACCTGGTCCGCGTCTGGGGCGGCGGGATCTACGAGTCCGACGCGTTCTACGACGTCTGCGACGAACTCGGCCTGATGGTCTGGCAGGACTTCCTCTTCGCCTGCGCCGCCTACCCCGAGGAGCAGCCGCTGCGCGCCGAGATCGAGGCCGAGGCCCGGGACAACGTCCGCAGGCTCATGCCGCACCCCTCGCTGGTCCTGTGGAACGGCAACAACGAGAACCTCTGGGGCTTCCGCGACTGGGGCTGGGAGGAGGAGCTCGCGGGCGACTCCTGGGGCGAGGGCCTCTACCTGGGCCTGCTGCCGCGCGTCGTCGCCGAGACCGACCCCACCCGCCCCTACTGGGCCGGCAGCCCGTGGTCCGGCAGCTGGGACCACCACCCCAACGACCCCGCCCACGGCACCGCGCACTCCTGGGAGGTGTGGAACCGCACCGACTACGCCGACTACCTCGACACCGTCCCCCGCTTCGTCGCGGAGTTCGGCTGGCAGGCGCCCCCCACCCACGCCACCCTCCGCCGCGCCCTGCCCGGCGAGGACCTGCGCCCCGACTCGCCCGGCATGCTCCACCACCAGAAGGCCGAGGACGGCAACGGCAAGCTGGCCCGGGGACTCGCCCGCCACTTCACCGCCCCCGACGACTTCGACCGCTGGCACTACCTCACCCAGGTCAACCAGGCACGGGCGGTGGCCACCGGCATCGAGCACTGGCGCTCGCACTGGCCGCGCTGCGCCGGCACCGTCGTCTGGCAGCTCAACGACTGCTGGCCCGTCACCTCCTGGGCCGCCGTCGACGGCGACGGCCGCCCCAAGCCCCTCTACCACGAACTGCGCAGGCTCTACGCGGACCGGCTGCTCACCCTCTCCGTGCGCGACGGACGCCGGTCCGTGGCCGCCGTCAACCAGTCCGCGACCGGCTGGGACACCGTCGTCACCCTGCGCAGGACCACCGCGGACGGGCACACCCTCGCCGAGACCAAGTGCGCACTGCGGGCCGAAGCCCGATCGGTCGGCCTCGCCGAGGTGCCCGGGGAACTGCTGCCGGCCTCCGGCCGGGAGTTCCTGGTGGCCGACGCGGACGGGCTGCGCGCCCTGTACTTCCCCGTACCGGACAAGGAGTTCGACTACCCCGAGCCCGCCCACGACGTGGACGTGGTGCGCCACCCGGACCGGGTCGAGATCGTGGTGACCGCCCGCACCCTGCTGCGCGACCTGCTGCTCCAGGCCGACCGGCTGGCCCCCACGGCAGTGGCGGACCGAGGCCTGTGCACCCTGCTGCCGGGGGAGCGGACCGTGATCACGGTACGGGGCTGGGAGCCGGACCCCGCAACGGCGGACGAGCGGGCCGCGGTCCGGGCGGCCCTCTTCGCGGTGCGCAACGAGACCGCCGGGCCCGGCGCGGGGGAGAGCGCGTGAGCGAGCGGCGGGTGACCATCAGGGACGTCGCGGCGGGCGCCGGGGTGTCCCGGGCCGCCGTGTCGCTGGCCTTCAACAACAAGCCGGGCGTCTCCGAGGCGACCCGCGCCCGGATCCTGGAGGTCGCCCGCACCCTGGGCTGGGAGCCGAACCTCTCGGCCCGCGCGCTCAACAAGCGGGGCACCGGCACGATCGGGCTCGCCATCTGCCGCCCGGCCCGCCAGCTCGGCCTGGAACCCTTCTACATGGAGTTCATCTCCGGCCTGGAGAGCGTCGTCTCCGACCACTCCGGCGCCCTGCTGCTGCGCCTGGTCACCGGCATGGACGAGGAGATCGAACTCCAGCGCCACTGGTGGCGCTCCGGGCAGACCGCCGGTTCCGTCCTGGTCGACTTCCACGAGCAGGACCCCCGCGTCCCCGCGCTGTCCCGGCTCGGGATACCGGCGGTCGCCGTCGGCCACCCCTCGCTGACCGGTCCCTTCACCTCGCTGTGGACCGACGACAGCACGGCCGTCACCGAAGCGGTCCGCTACCTCGCCGCACTCGGCCACCGGACCGTCGCCCGGGTCGGCGGCACCGCCGAACTGGGCCACAGCCGGATCAGGCGCGCCGCGTTCGCCGCCGCCATGGCCGCACTCGGCCTGGACGGAGAGCGGCAGGTGGACACCGACTTCTCCGGCGAGTCCGGGGCCAGGGCCACCCGCTCGCTGCTCAGCGCCGCCGAGCGGCCCACCGCGATCCTCTACGACAACGACCTGATGGCCGTCGCCGGACTGTCCGTCGCCGCCGAGATGGGGCTGCGCGTCCCCGCCGACCTCTCCCTGCTCGCCTGGGACGACTCCCAGCTCTGCGCACTCACCCACCCCACCCTGTCCGCGATGGGCCACGACATCCACGCCTTCGGGGCCGAGGTCGCCCGCGCCCTGTACGGGCTGCTGTCCGGCGAACGGGCCACCGCCCGCCTGGCGGCCACCCCGACCCTCACCCCGCGCGGCTCCACGGCCCGCCCGTCCGGACGGGGGAGCGCCGCCGTACCCGGGTGAGCCCTTCGAACCCACGTCGCAACGCCCCGCACGCTGGCCGAACACGATCGGGTGACATCCGGCGGACGCCGGACGGGATCCCGGCAGCGCCGCCCCGGCCCCGGAGGCGCAAGAACCCCCTCGGTACCGGCCGCCCCCGCTTCCCAGGGGCGGCCGGTTTCGTATCCCCGTACGAGGCCTCATACCAGAGCGGGACCCCGCGCGGGGAAGTTTGGCAACTGCCCATCACCCATGGAATGTTCCCGACTACTGTGAGTGCCCGGTGATCAACGGGGGCCCGCATCACCCGAGTTGAGTCCAGCTCCGCATCCGGCCCGGAAACGGTCCGGCAGCGGGACCCTCCGCAGGAGGGCCCCGCCCCGTCGAATCCCTGGGGCCCCACGTACCGAGGACGCTGATGTCTCAACTTCGCGCACCCTCCGCGCGAGCAGACCGCCGCGAGGGCGGGCGGCACGGCCGGCCGGGGGTCCGCCCCCCGGCGGCGTCCGCCCCCGAGGCGCACGTACGTCCGCAGATGCTCCGCGCGGCCGTGCTTCCCGCCGTGGTCGTCGCCATGAGCGGGGCCGCCGCGGTGCTCTACACCTTCCGCTCCACCGGCGCCCGGCCGACCCAGAGCTTATGGGCGGGCCTCGCCGTGGCCGCCGTACTCGCCGCACTCGCGGTCGGCACCGCCGCGCTGGCCGCCCACCGCACCGCCAGGACCGTCTTCGCCCGGTGCAACGAACTGCGCCGCGGCAGCGCGCGCAGCCAGGACGAACTGCGGGCCCTCGTGGACCGGCTGCGCCGGGGCGAGACCCCCGACACCAGGCGCACCGTGCCCCCCGGCCTCGCCCGCACCGGCGACGAGTTCGACCTGCTGGGCCAGGAACTGGGGCGCGCGCACGACGCGGCGGTGACCGCCGTCGTCCAGGCCTCCCAGTTCTCCAGCAGCGCGGGCACCGACCAGAAGGTCGAGGTCTTCGTCAACCTGGCCAGACGGCTCCAGTCGCTGGTGCACCGCGAGATCCAGCTCCTCGACGAGCTGGAGAACGAGGTGGAGGACCCCGACCTGCTCAAGGGCCTCTTCCAGGTCGACCACCTGGCCACCCGAATCCGGCGGCACGCCGAGAACCTCGCCGTGCTCGGCGGAGCGATCTCCCGGCGCCAGTGGAGCAACCCGGTCTCCATGAGCGAGGTCATGCGCTCCTCGATCGCCGAGGTCGAGCAGTACTCCCGGGTCAAGCTCGTGCCGCCGATCGACGGCACGCTGCGCGGCCACGCGGTCGCCGACATCATCCACCTGCTCGCCGAACTGGTGGAGAACGCGACGGTGTTCAGCGCCCCGCACACCACCGTGCTGCTGCGCGCCCAGTTCGTCACCGCGGGCCTGGCGATCGAGGTCGAGGACCGCGGCCTGGGCATGCCGGTCACCGAACAGAACAAGATGAACGCCCTGCTCACCGACCCCGACCAGGTCAATGTGCAGAACCTGCTCCAGGACGGCCGGATCGGCCTCTTCGTGGTGTCCGCGCTGGCCCGCAGGCACGGCATCGCCGTCCGCCTCCAGAACAACATCTACGGCGGCGTGCAGGCCGTACTCGTCCTCCCGGAGGGCCTGTTGGGCGACGACCACGACAGCGCGGGCGCCGGCGCGGCGCGCCGCCAGGGCGGCGCCGCACCGGGCGCCGTACCCGCGCAGCAGCAGGGCGAACGGCCCCCGATATCCGGCGCGGCCCCCGACGGGCGGCAGCCCGTACCGCCGCCCCGCCCGGCCCCGTCCGACCCCGGCGCAGCGCCCGCCGAGGACCTGCCGCGCACCCCGTCCCCGACCGGGACGACCGGTACGAAGGCGGCGCCCGGCACCCCCGGCCACGTCCCGCTGCCCGTCCGGGGTGCCCGCGGCGACCGGCCCACCCCGGCCGCCGCCGTCCCCGGCGTCACCCACGGGCTCACCGCACCCCCCGAGTTCGTGGTCCCGGCCGAGCCGGTGCACAGCGCGGCCCGGCCCGCCGCGGAGAGCTCCGTGCGCGGCCGGGTCAGCAAGCCCCGCCTGCCCAGGCGCCGCAGCCAGGAGAACCTCGTACCGCAGCTCAAGGACGGTCCCGCCCCGCGCAAGGACGACGAACAGCCCGCCCTGCACGACCCCGGGCTGATGGCCGCCTTCCAGCGCGGCATCGGCCTGGCCGAGGCGGCCGACGTCCGCACCGAGGAAGCACCGCGCGAGGACGACGGCCTCCTCCGCCCCGACCTGCCCCAGCGCGCCGAGCGCACCGGACACCACCCGGTCGTCCCGGAGCACCCCGGCGAGCAGGGACCCCGGGCCGCCGCGGAGCCCACCGACATCCCCTTCGCCGACGCCGCCCGCCCCGACGACACGAACTTCCCCACCCCCAAGGAGTAACCCCATGGTGAGCGATGCGCCGACCGGCCAGGCGGCCGACCTCGACTGGCTGCTGAGCGGCCTCGTCCAACGAGTGCCGTACACCCGCAGCGCCGTCCTGCTCTCCTCCGACGGGCTCGTCAAGTCCGTGCACGGCCTCGACACCGACAGCGCCGACCACATGGCCGCCCTCGCCTCCGGGCTGTACTCGCTGGGCCGCAGCGCCGGCATGCGGTTCGGCGACGGCGGCGAGGTCCGGCAGGTGGTGGTCGAACTCGACTCCACGCTGCTGTTCGTCTCGACGGCGGGCTCCGGGACCTTCCTCGCCGTGCTCGCGGGCCGCGAGGCCGACGCCGCCGTCCTCGGCTACGAGATGGCGATGCTGGTCAAGAGCGTACGACCGTACCTGGCGACGCCCGCACGGCAACGGGCGGGCAGTGCGCCGAACGCCCCGGGGCAGTGACCGTGGCGGCCCCGCAGGACGGGCCCTGGCTCGACGACGCGGCCGGCCGGCTGATCCGCCCGTACACCGTGAGCGACGGCCGCACCCGACCCACCGCCGAACTCGACCTGCTGACCCTGGTGATGGCCACCGGAACCACCCTCCCCGTACACCTCGGACCGGAGCACGTCACCGCGCTCGGACTGTGCGACGACCCGATGTCGGTGGCCGAGATCGCGGGGCACCTGCGGCTGCCCGCGGTCGTCACCAAGGTCGTGCTCTCCGACCTGGTGGACTGCGGCGCGGTCGTCACGCACGCACCGGTCCTCCAACACACCCCGACCGACCGCGACTTGCTGGAGGCAGTGCTCGATGGTCTACGACGACAACTCTGACTACGGCTACGGAGACGGCAGCTGGGCGGGCGACGGCCACGGGGGCCAGTACGCGGGCGACCACGGCGGCGGGGAGCAGCCGGGCCCCGAGGTCTTCCCCACCGCGCTCAAGATCCTCGTGGCGGGCGGCTTCGGCGTCGGCAAGACGACCTTCGTCGGATCGGTCAGCGAGATCGACCCGCTCAGCACCGAGGAACTGCTCACCCAGGCCGGCGCGCACACCGACAGCCTGGAGGGCATCGAGAACAAGTCCATGACCACCGTCGCCATGGACTTCGGCCGGATGACCCTCGACGAGCAGCACGTCCTCTACCTCTTCGGCACCCCCGGGCAGGAACGGTTCTGGTTCATGTGGGACGAGCTGTCCAAGGGGGCGCTCGGGGCCGTCGTGCTCGCCGACACCCGCCGTCTGGAGGACTGCTTCGCCGCCGTCGACTTCTTCGAGCAGCGCGGCATCGGATTCGTCGTCGCCGTCAACGAGTTCGACGGCGCCTTCCGGTACGAACCCGAAGAGGTGCGCGGCGCCCTCGACCTCAGCCCCCAGATCCCCGTGGTGATCTGCGACGCCCGGCTCGCCAGCTCCGGCATCGCCACCCTGGTCACCCTCGTCAAGCACCTGCTGAACAACGCGCCCGCGATTCCCACCACCCACGGAGCCCACCCATGACGGGAGCCCACCCATGACGAACGACAGGATCGGACACCTGCTGCTCACCCCCGCGGATCGGGAGGGGCCCGAACGGGCGCGCAGGCTCAGGCAGTTGGGGGTGGGCGGCCGGCCCGACCCGATGCTCGACGCGTTCGCGGTCCGGCTCGCGGAAGCCGTCGCCGCGCCGTACTCCATGGTCAACTTCATCGACGAGAACCGGCAGTTCTTCGCCGGGCTGCACACCCCCTCCGGCACGCATTCCGGCAGCGACCTCGGCGCCGCCGCGGCGGCCGGGCGGATGGGCCGGGCGATGGCCCGCGACCACGGCTACTGCCCGCACGTCGTGGCCCGCCGCAAGGCCCTCGTCCTGGAGGACGTCTGCGACTACCCGCGCTTCGCCGGGAACCCGGTCGTCGACGAGATCGGCATCCGCTCCTACCTCGGTGCCCCGCTGATCGACCGCTCCGGCATCGCGCTCGGCGCCATCTGCGTCGTCGACACCAAACCCCGCCAGTGGGGACGCGAGGGACTGGAGACCATCAAGGCGCTGGCCGCCGAGCTGATGGCGGAGATCGCGCGACGCGAGGAGGGCGCCGGCTGACGGGCCGCCGCGGCCGGTGGGCGCTCGGCCCGGCCCCGGCTGCCGGGGCGTTACCGTCGACCCCGGTACGAGGCAGCCGGCCGCCCGGACCGGCCGGGCCCAGCGAGGGAGTGCACACCATGACGGACCAGAGCGACCTGCGCCTCGGCGTCCTCGGCTACGGGCTGCGCGGCAGCCTCGCCCGTACGGCCCACCGGCCCGGGGCCGGAGCCCGGGTGACCGCCCTCGCCGACCCCGACGACCGCGCCCGCGCGCTCGCCGCCGGGGACTTCCCCGACGCGGCCCTGGCCGCCGACCACCGCAAGGTCACCGAGGACCCCGCCGTCGACGCCGTCCTCGTCCTCACCCCGGACCACACCCACGCCGACCTGGCCTGCCAGGCACTGCGGGCCGGGAAACCGGTCTTCGTGGAGAAGCCGCTGGAGACCTCCGTCGAGGACTGCGACACCGTCCTGCGCACCGCGTACGAGACCGGCACCCGGCTCTACGTCGGCCACAACATGCGGCACATGCCGGTGGTCCGCCTGATGCGCGACCTGATCGCGGCGGGCACGATCGGCCGGGTCCGCACCGTGTGGATCCGGCACTTCGTCGGCTACGGCGGCGACTGGTACTTCAAGGACTGGCACGCGGAACGCCGGCACACCCACGGACTCCTCCTCCAGAAGGCCGCCCACGACATCGACGTCCTGCACTGGCTGGCCGGCGGCTACGCCCGCGACGTCCAGGCCATGGGCGACCTGATGGTCTACGGCGACAACCCGCACCGCCGCGCCCCCGGCGAGCCCAAGACCGACGACTGGTACACCAAGGACGGCCACTGGCCGCCGCACACCCAGCGCGGCCTCAACCCGGTCATCGACGTCGAGGACGTCTCGCTGCTCAACATGCGCCTGGACAACGGGGTCCTGGCCGCCTACCAGCAGTGCCACTTCACCCCCGACTACTGGCGCAACTACACGGTCGTCGGCGACGCGGGCCGCCTGGAGAACTTCGGCGACGGCCCCGGCGGCCACGTCAAGGTGTGGAACAGCCGCCGCTCCGGGCACCGCTTCGACGCCGACGAGGTCCACGAGATCCCGGCGGCCGAGGACGGGGCGGGCCACGGCGGCGCCGACCCGCTGCTGATCGACGAGTTCCTGCGCTTCGCGCGGCACGGCGGCGTCACGGACACCTCGCCGGTCGCCGCCCGGATGGCGGTCGCCGCGGGCTGCGGGGCCACCGATTCGCTGCGCGACGGCGGAACCCCGCGCACTGTTCCCGCCCCCGACCCCGAGATCGCCGCCTACTTCGCCCGGGGGCAGCGGCGGGCATGAGGCGGGGCGCGCCGGGGGAGGGGCAGGACCGTACCCCCGTAGCAGCGGCGAAGAGAGGCAGGCCCCACCGATGACCACGACGAGCACGGCGACCGCGCACGACGGCATCCAGCTCGCGACGTACACCTGGCTGCCGGAGAGCGGACGCCAGCGGGCGTTCGTCCAGATCGCGCACGGGGCGGCCGAACACGCCCAGCGCTACGACAGGTTCGCCCGCCACCTGGTCTCGCACGGGTACGGAGTGATCGCCTCCGACCACCGCGGGCACGGCGCGACCGCCACCGGCACCGGCGGATTCGGTGTGACCGGGGAGGGCGACGCGGACAGCTGGCGGGCCATGGTCGAGGACCTGCGCACGGTCGGCGGCCAGGCGCGGGCGCTGCACCCGGGCGTGCCGGTGGTGCTGCTCGGGCACAGCCTCGGCGCGATGCTGGCCCGCGACTACGCGCAGGAGTACCCGGACGACCTCGCCGGGGTGATCCTCTCGGGGGTCTTCCGCAGCCTGCCGGGGACCGACCTGGAAGCGGCGGCGGCCCGGCTGGAGCGGGAGGTCGCCGAGCAGGGGCGCACGGCGGTCTCCGGCTTCGTCCCCGAGCGGTTCGCCTCCTTCAACGACGCCTTCGCGCACCGCACGGGCAGCGAGTGGCTCTCCCGCGACGAGGCCGAGGTGGACGCCTACGCGGCGGACGAACGCTGCGGTTTCGCCTTCAGCGCGGGCCTGGCCCTGGACTGGGTCCGCGGCATCCGCAAGCTCAACGACCCCGCGAACATCGCCCGCATCCCCGCCGACCTGCCCTTCCACCTGGCGGTCGGCACCGAGGACCCCTGCAACCAGGGCCTGACACTGCTGTACGAACTCCTGGAGGACCTGCGCTACGCGGGCATCGAGGACCTGACCTGGAAGGCGTACGAGGGCGCCCGGCACGAGATCCTCAACGAGACCAACCGGGACGAGGTGCAGGACGACCTGACGGCCTGGCTGGACAAGCACGTCTGACCGCGCGGGCGCGGGGGCGGAGCCGCCCGGCCGGTCCGGTCCCGCCGCCGCGGCCGGGTGCGCTCGCCGGGCCGGCTGTCAGTGGTGGCCCGTACGGTTCTTCCATGACCGCTTCGACCACTTCCGAGGACGTACGCAGGGTGGCGCTCGCCCTGCCGGACACGACGGAGAAGCTCGCCTGGGGGCAGCCCACCTTCCGGGTCGCGGGCAAGGTCTTCGCCGCACTCGGCGACGACGACAGCACGGTCGCCTTCAAGTGCCCGAAGGAGGAACGGGCGGAGCTGATCGCCGCCGAACCGCAGAAGTTCTTCCTCCGCGCGGGCCACGACGACAACTACAACTGGCTGCGGGCCCGGCTGGCCGCCGTGGAGGACGAGGAGGAGCTCCGCGCCATCCTCCTCGACTCCTGGCGGCAGGCCGCCCCGCGCCGGCTGCTGGCCGCCCACCCGGACCTGGCCGCACCAGGCCCGGAGCCGGGGGGTGCCGTCACGGCGTCCTGACAGCCCCGGCGAGGAAGCCGGAGATCCGCTCGCGCAGCGAGGCCGCGTCCAGCCCGTGCGCGGCGAGGTGCTCCTCCAACTGGCCGTAGCGGCGCAGCTCCCGCCGTCCGACGCCCAGGCCGAGGACCCGGTGCGGCAGATCGGCGAGCGCGTCGTTCGCGGCGGCGGTCGAGGTGCCCGCGAGGTACGGCTCGACGAGCACCACGTCCGGGTGCCCGGCGGCCCGCAGCGCGGCCCCGTCGAAGGGGCGCACGGTGGCGGCGTACAGCACCGTCACGTCGAGGTCCGCCACGGCCGCGAGCACCTGGCCGAGCATCGGCCCGACCGCGACGACGGTCCCGCCCCGGCCCTCCCGCACCGTGACGAACCCGCTGTCGCCGCGTACCGGCAGGGGGTGTGCGTTGCTCTGCAACGACAGCCGTACGTACACCCGGTCGTCCCCGGCGGCCACCGCGTGCCGCAGCAGTGTCTCCGCCTCGTCCGGATGGCCCGGCACGTGCACCGTCCACCCGTCGAGGGTGTCGAGGAGCGCCACGTCCCCCGGCGCCATGTGGGTGAAGCCGCCCGCCGGCCAGTCGTAGCTGCCCCCCGCGCTGACCAGCACACCGCCCACGTCCTGATGGCCGAAGTCGAGCTTCACCTGCTCGAAGGGCCGCTCCACCAGGAAGCTCGCGAAGGTGTGCACCACCGGCCGCAGCCCGGCGAGCGCGAGCCCGCCGCCGACGCCCACCAGCAGTTGCTCCCTGATCCCGACGTTGATCACCCGCTCCGGGTGCCGGTGCCGGGCAGGCTCGAAGCCGTCCGCGCTGATGTCGGCCAGCACGACCGCCACCCTCGGGTCCTCGTCCAGCAGATGCCCGGTGGTGGAGATGAACCGGTCCCGCATGGTGTCCATGTCACGTTCTCCTGTTTCTGTGCGTGTGGGGGAGGGGTTTCTGTGTGCGTGGGGGAGGGCCGCCCGTCCGTGGTGAGGCCCGCCCGTCCGTGGCGGGAGGGTCAGAGGGCTTCGGACTTCGGTTCGACGCGGGCCACGACCACATGGGGCCGGCCCGGGTGCGGGGCGGTGAACGCGGCGTACAGCGCCTCGTGGCCCCGGCCGTCGACGGTCCGCGCCGACCAGCCGGCCGCCTCGAAGCGGGAGGCGATGCCGCCGGGCCAGCCGTGCGTGGCCGAGGAGTTGTCGACCACGACCACGTTCAGCCGCTCCAGCCCGGCGGGTCCGGCGTACGCGATCGCCTCGTGGTTGCTGCCCTCGTCCAGTTCCGCGTCGCCGACCAGGACCCACACCGCGGGCCCGGTCCGCCGCTGCGCCCGCAGCCCCAGCGCGGTGCCCACCGCCAGCGGCAGCCCGTGCCCGAGCGACCCGCTGCCGATCTCCGCGCCCGGCACCAGCACCCGGTCCGGATGGTGCCCGAGCGGCGAGTCGTACGATCCGAACCCCGGCAGCACCTCCTCCCCGAAGTAGCCCTTCGCCGCGAGCACCGCGTAGTACGCCATCGGCCCGTGCCCCTTGGACAGCAGGAACCGGTCCCGCTCCGGGTCCGCCGCGGTGCCCGGTGACACCCGCAGCACCCGGTCGTAGAGCACCCACAGCACGTCCAGGGTCGAGGTCGCGGCGGGCCCGTGCTTCTCGTCGCCGGTCATCAGCCCCATCAGGCGCCGCAGATCGGAGTATCCGTAAGCCTCTGTCCGGGTCTGTTCCTTCGTTGTCGTCATGGATACGACCGTGCAACGTCAACCAGACTTGAGGTCAAGCGGACATCGGGGAAAGGCGTTCGCAACCACGTCCTGATGTGCGGTATTGTTCTCAAGCGCGCTCAGCCAGGGGAAACCCCAGGTCAGGCGGGCATCGGGACGTGGCGCAGCTTGGTAGCGCACTTGACTGGGGGTCAAGGGGTCGCAGGTTCAAATCCTGTCGTCCCGACTCGAAAGAGTCGTAGATCGAGGGCCGCACCGGAGGAATCCGGTGCGGCCCTCGGCCGTTCTCACCGCTCGCGCCGGAACGCTCGCTCTCACCCGACGCCCCGCGGCGGTCCGGGCGAAGGCCGGGCGGAACGGGCGGGCTGACGGGGAGTCACTCCTCCGGGAGCTCCACGATCAGCAGGGTGCCGCCGCTCCCCGGGCGGACCGTGTGGGCGGCTCCCGCCCCGACCATGAACAGCTCGCCGGGCCCCACCGACACCTCGACACCCTCCACGGTGAGCTCCAGCCGGCCGTCGAGCACGAGAAGCGCCTCGGCGGCACCGTGGCTCTCCTCCGCCACAGGCGTCCCGTCCATGCGCAGCACCTTCACACAGGCCGCCCCCACCCGGCCCAGCCGGTGGGAGCGCCACGCCTGCGGCAGTCCGGCAGCGGCTTCCAGCAGATCGATCGCACTCATGGCACACGCCTCCAGAGGGCCCCGGCCGGTCGTGTCCGGCGGGCCCGTCGAGAACTCGATGAATGCCTCGAAACCTATCTGACCTGCGACAACAGCTGGTCGACCATTTGGCAAAGAGTGCGGGCGGGCCGGGCGGCGGTACCCCGTTCCGGCAGGTGACGCGCATTCAGCCGGCCGCGGGACCGCGTACCCTCGTTCGCACATACGGACGTACCGGGACAGCCCGGTTCCCAGCTGCGGAGATGATCAGGCGCATGTCGGCGTACCCCGCCCGAAGTCTGAGCCGGGTGCTCGACGATTTCGGCCCCACCCTGCTCGACCTGCTGTACGGCGCCCCCGAGGCGGCCGCAGAGCTGGGCGGGGTCGGGATCCACGATCCGTACGACGAACAGCACTATCCGGACAACGCGCTCGTGCTCGGTGTCGGGGTGCAGGGGGCGGAGCAGGTGGCCGGGCTGCTGCGGGAGCTGGCGGGGCGGGCCGCCGCGCTCGTCGTGCGCGGGCCGGTGGCCGACGCCCGGGTGCTGGAGCCGGTCGTCGCCGAGACCGGAGTGGCGCTGCTCGCGCTCACGCGCGGCGCCTCCTGGGCCCAACTGGCAGCGATGCTCCGGACGTTGCTCGCCGAGGGCGACTTCGGCGGGGCGGACGAGCAGACCCTGGGCGGGGTGCCGTCCGGCGATCTCTTCGCGCTGGCCAACGCCATCGCCACGCTGCTGGACGCCCCCGTCACGATCGAGGACCGGCGCTCCCGCATCCTCGCCTTCTCCGGCAGGCAGGACGAGGCGGACGCCGCCCGGGTCGAGAGCATCCTGGCCCGGCAGGTGCCCGAGCGGTATCTGCGCATCCACGAGGAGCACGGGGTCTTCGCCCGGCTCTACCGGAGCGAGGGGCCCGTGCACGTGCCGGCGCCGACCTTCGGGGACGAGGTCGCGCTGCCCCGGGTCGCCATCGCGGTAAGGGCCGGCGACGAGATCCTGGGCTCCGTGTGGGCGGCGCTGCGCGAGCCCCTCACCCCGGAGCGGGAGCAGGCGTTCCGGGAGGCGGCGGGGCTGGCCGCACTCCACATGCTGCGGTTCCGCGCCGGCACCGACGCGGAGCACCGGCTGCGCGCCGATCTGGTGGCGACCGCGCTGGAGGGCGGGGCGGGAGCCACCGAGGCACTGGGCAGGCTCGGGCTGAGGGACGAGCCGATCCTGGTCATGGCCATGGGGCTCGACCCGGCGCCCGGCGAGCGGGGCGCGGCGGGGGAGGAGGGCGAGGACCACGCCCGGGTCACCGCCGAGCGGCAGCGTCTGGCGAGCGCGCTGGCGCTCCACCTGGGCGCCGTCCGGCCGCGGGCCGCCGTCGCGCTCCTCGGCGAGGTGGCCTACGCGCTCTTCCCGGTGTCCGGGGACCCGGCCGCCGCACGGGAGCGGGCCGTCCAGGTCGCGGCGAACTTCCTGCGGCGCACCGGCGACCGGGGCGGCGCCGTCATCGGCATCGGCTCGCTCGCCCAGGAACCCGCCGCCCTGGCCCGCGCGCGGGCCAACGCGGACCGGGCGCTGCGGGTGCTGTCCGAGGGCCGCACGGGCAAGCAGGTCGCCTCGATCGCCGACGTGTACACCGACGCCCTGCTCATCGAGATGCGCGACCTGGCCGCCGCGCACCGCGACGAGCTCTCCGGGCCGCTCGCCCGGCTCGCCGCGTACGACGCCAGGAACAACGCCCACCTGGTGGAGACGCTGCGGGCCTGGCTGGACGCCTTCGGGGACGTGGTCGCCGCCGCCGCGAGCCTGTTCGTCCACCCCAACACCTTCCGCTACCGGATCCGCCGGGTTTCCGAGGTGGGCCGGCTCGACCTGTCGGACCCGTCGGAGCGGTTCGCGCTCATGCTCCAGCTGCGGTTGACGGGGAGGTACGACGGACCGCAGGGCGGGCGGCGCGGCGCCGGCGGCGGGCCCGCCGAGGCCGCCCCGGCGCTCGGTCCGTCCTCCGGCTGACGTAGCGGGGACGTAGGGCTCCGCGTACGGACGGCGCGCGGCGCCGCGTAGGGAGTGCGGGACCTGCGGGGTCGTCCGCAGGTCCAAGTGGCGGCTGCCCGCTTCGTGCCCGCGGACCAACACCTACGTCCCGTGGTCTGCCTACGCTGCCTGCCCGGCCGCATTCCCCCACCCGGAGGCAACCACCCATGCAGTCCGACCGCACGAGCCCCGCATCCCCGCCCGCAGGCGCCGCGTCCGGGGCACCAGGACCGGGCCTTCCCGCCCTCGACGCCATGCTCGCCGACCTCGAAGAACTCGTGTGCTGCGAGTCGTTCTCCGCCGACCACGAGGCGGTGGCGCGCAGCGCGCGGGTCGTGGGCGAGCAGGGCGCCCGGCTGCTCGGGGCCCGGCCGGAGAACCTGGTCGTCGGCGGAGTGAGCCATCTGCGGTGGACCTTCGGCACCCCGCGCGTCCTGCTGCTCGGGCACCACGACACCGTCTGGCCGATGGGTTCCCTCGCCACCCACCCGTGGTCCGTGCGGCAGGGCATCGCCCGCGGGCCCGGGGTCTTCGACATGAAGGCCGGGCTGGTCCAGATGTTCCACGCACTGGCCTCGCTGCCCTCCCTCGACGGGGTGTGCGTGCTGGTCACCGGCGACGAGGAGGTCGGCTCGGACACCTCCCGCACACTCATCGAGGACGCCGCCCGTGCCTGCCGGGCCTCCCTCGTCCTGGAGGCGGCAGCCGCCGGGGGAGCCCTCAAGACCAGCCGCAAGGGCGTCTCCAACTACGAACTCACCGTGCACGGCCGCGCCTCCCACGCCGGTCTGGAACCCGAGAAGGGCGTCAACGCGGGGCTGGAACTCGCCCACCAGCTCCTCGCCCTCGAAGACCTCACCGCCCGGGTCACCGCACGCACCGGTACGGGCACCACCGTCACCCCCACCCTGATGCAGGCCGGCACCGCCACCAACACCGTGCCCGCCCGCGGCGAACTGAGCGTGGACGTACGGGTTCCCAGCAACGCGGCACAGACGGCCGTCGACGAGCTGATGCGCGCGCTCGCCCCCCGGCTGCCGGGTGCCCGGCTGGAGGTCACAGGCGGCCCCAACCGCCCGCCGCTGGAGGCGGACGCCTCGGGCAAGCTCTTCGAGCTGACCGCCGGGCTCGCCGGACGGCTCGGCATGGAGCCGCTGCGGCAGGCCGCCGTCGGCGGGGCCTCCGACGGCAACTACACGGCGGGCGTCGGCTGCCCCACCCTGGACGGACTCGGCGCCGTCGGTGACGGCGCCCACGCCGACCACGAGCACGTCGAGACCGCCTTCATGCCCGAGCGCGCCAGGCTCCTCGCCCACCTCGTCGGAGCACTGCGATGAGCGGCCACGACATCCGCGAACTGCACACCATGGCCGAGTTCGAAGAGGTCAGCCGGCTCTTCTGCGCCGTCTGGGGAACCGACCCCGCCAGCCCCGTCGTGCCCGCCGAGATCATGCGCGCCCTTTCCCACGCCGGGAACTACGCGGCCGGAGCGTACGAGGAAGGCCGGCTGACGGGCGCCTCCCTCGGCTTCTTCGCCGAGCCCGCGGGCACCACCCTGCACTCCCACATCACCGGCACCACCGGAGCGGGCCGCGGGACCGGGCTCGCCCTCAAGCTCCACCAGCGGCAATGGGCCCTGGACCGCGGGCTCAAGCGGATCACCTGGACGTACGACCCGCTCATCCGCCGCAACGCCCACTTCAACCTCACCAAGCTCGGCGCCCGCCCCGAGGAGTACCTCCAGTCGTTCTACGGCGCCATGGACGACGCCATCAACGGCGGCGACGAATCCGACCGGGTGCTCGCCGTCTGGGACCTCGGCCTGCCGGTCGGCCCCCGGCCCGCCCCGCACACCGGGCAACCGCACACCGCACACGCGGGAAACCCCGCGGCCCTGCCCGCAGACGTCGCGCACGCCGTCCGCGACCACGACGGACATCCCCGGCTCGGGCCGATGGACGCCGAGTTCGTCCTCGTCGAGCTGCCCGACGACATCGAGGCACTGCGCAGGACCGACGCGTCCGCCGCCCGCGACTGGCGGCTCGCCGTCCGCCAGACCCTCGGCGAACTGCTCGGGGAGGGCGCGCGGGTGGTCGCCATGCACGACCGGCGCGGCTACCTCGTCCGCCGCCCCGCCACCCCCGCGGCCTCCGGCCCGAACCCCACCCCCGTCAACGCCCACCACCCCGGGAGCCACCTGTGACCAGCCTGAAGATCTCCGGCGTCGAACTCCGCCGGATCGCGATGCCCCTCGTCTCGCCCTTCCGCACCTCCTTCGGCACCGAGACCAGCCGGGACGTGCTGCTGGTCAGGGTCGTCACCTCCGAGGGCGAGGGCTGGGCCGAGTGCGCCGCCATGTCCGAGCCGCGCTACTGCTCCGAGTACGTCGACGGGGCGCAGGACGTCCTGCGCAAGTTCCTGGTGCCCGCCCTGCCCAAGGACGGGGTGGACGCCGCCGCGGTCGGCCGCGTGCTGGAGCCCTTCACCGGGCACCGGATGGCGAAGGCGGCCCTGGAGACCGCCGTCCTCGACGCCCAGCTCCGCACCGGCGGGGAGTCGTTCGGCTCCTACCTCGGCGCCGCCCGCGACCGGGTGCCGTGCGGCGTCTCGGTGGGCATCATGGACTCGATCCCCCAGCTCCTCGACGCGGTGGAGGGCTACGTCGCCGAGGGGTACGTCCGCATCAAGCTCAAGATCGAACCCGGCTGGGACCTGGCCCCGGTCCGCGCCGTCCGCGAGCGCTTCGGCGACGACCTCCTCCTGCAGGTCGACGCCAACGCCGCGTACACCCTGGTGGACGCCCAGCACCTCGCCAAACTCGACGAGTTCGGGCTCCTGCTGATCGAGCAGCCGCTCGCCAACGACGACATGGTGCAGCACGCCCAGCTCGCCAAGCTGCTGCGCACCCCCGTCTGCCTGGACGAGTCCATCGAGTCCGCCGCCCACGCCGCGGCGGCCATCTCGCTGGGCGCGTGCTCCGTCATCAACATCAAGCCGGCCCGGGTGGGCGGCTATCTGGAGGCGCGCCGCATCCACGACCTCGCCCGCGCCCACGGCATCCCCGTCTGGTGCGGCGGCATGCTGGAGACCGGAATCGGCCGTGCCGCCAATGTGGCGCTCGCCGCCCTGCCCGGCTTCACCCTGCCCGGCGACACCTCCGGCTCGCACCGCTACTTCGCCACCGACATCACTGCGCCGTTCGTCCTCGACGACGGGCACCTGGACGTCCCCACCGGCCCCGGCCTGGGCGTCGAGCCGCTCCCCGACCTGCTCGACGAGGTGACCACCTCCACCGAGTGGATCACGCTCTGAGCCGTCCGCCCAGCAGCTCCCGGCCGGCGGGGGGGGGGGGGGGGGGGGGGGGGGGGGGGGGCGGGGGGGGCGGGGCCGGGGGGGGGGGGGGGGGGGGGGGGGGGGGGGGGGGGGGTGCGCCCCCGCGGCCCCCCCGCCCCCCCGCCCCCCCGCCCCGCCCGCCGCCCCCCCCCCCCCCCCCCGCCCGCCCCCCCCCCCCCCCCCCCCCCCCCGGCCCCCCCCCCGGGCCCCCGACCGGCTTGATTTCGACTGCCTTTGGATGCCTTGACAAGGGTTTGGGGCCGTCCCACACTGACGTTGCGTTTCCCGAGACCCGTTTCGCCATACGCACCGAGGTGTCATGATGATTCCCGCGTGCCCTCTCGTGGATCTGCCGCGAGGCGAGGCCCACCGGCTCGACATCGAACCCCCGATCACGGTGTTCCACACCGAGGACGGCGAGCTCTACGCCGTCGATGACACCTGCACCCACCAGGACGCCTCGCTCGCCGACGGCTGGGTGGAGGACTGCGCGGTGGAATGCCCGCTGCACGCCTCGAAGTTCGACCTGCGGACCGGCGCCGTGGACGCGCCGCCCGCCAAACGGCCGGTCCGCACCCACGAGGTGTTCGTCGAGAACGGCACGGTCTACGTCCGGCCGTCGGCCGAACCGGTGCCGCACGTGCCGCCCTGCGTCCTGCCCCGGCTCGCCGGAGAACGCGCCTGAGGCGCTCCGCCCGACGCGATGCGCTCCGTGAGAACCCCTGCCGTTGACGCGATCTGACGTTCTGTCAGCTGCTTTGCGTACTCGCTGCCCGACCCGGGCGCGGCCCCGCCTCCCACCCCGGCACCACCCGCCCCCGAGGAGCGCACCGTGACCTCGAACAGCCTGCCGGACTGTCTGATCGCCACCCTCCCCGGTCCCGCCTACACGGACCCGGCCGTCTTCGCCCAGGAGCAGGAGCGCATCTTCGAGGCCCTGTGGGTGTGTGCCGTGCGCGCCGCCGACCTCGACGTGCCCGGCGCCTTTCGGACCGTGCAGGTGGGCCGCGAGAACATCCTGGTCACCCGTGCCGGGGACGGCTCCGTGCACGCCTTCTTCAACGTCTGCCGGCACCGCGGCGCCAGGCTGTGCGCCGACGCCGCGGGCCGGGTGGAGCGGGCCTTCCGGTGCCCGTACCACGCCTGGACGTACGGCCTGTCCGGCGAACTGGTCGCCGCCCCCAACCTGACCCGGATGACCGGCATCAGCCGCACCGGGTACGGCCTGGTGCCGGTCGCCACCCGCCAATGGCTCGGCTACGTGTGGGTGTGCCTCGCCCCCGAGCCGCCGCCGTTCGACGACGTGGTGGGGGAGGTCGCCGCGCGCCTCGGCGGCGCCGGGGCCGTCGAGCGCTACGACGTCGCGGGCCTCGGGCTCGGCAGGAGGATCCGCTACGACGTCGCCGCGAACTGGAAACTGATCGTCGAGAACTTCATGGAGTGCTACCACTGCGCCACGATCCACCCCGAACTCACTGAAGTGATACCGGAGTTCGCGAACGGCTACGCGGCCCAGTGCTTCGTCGGCCACGGCGCCGCCTTCGACGACGGGGCCAAGGGATTCACCGTCGACGGCTCCGAGGGCCTGGAGCGGCTGCCCGGCATCTCGCCCGGCCAGGACCGCCGCTACTACGCCGTCACCGTCAGGCCGCAGGTGTTCGTCAACCTCGTCCCCGACCACGTGATCCTGCACCGGCTGTTCCCGCTCGCCCCGGACCGCACCCGCGTCGAGTGCGACTGGCTCTACCTTCCGCACGTCGTCGACAGCGGCCAGGACCTCGGCCGCTCCGTGGAGCTCTTCGACCGCGTCAACCGGCAGGACTTCGCCGCCTGCGAGCGCTGCCAGCCCGCGATGGACTCCCGGACCTACGCCACGGGCGGCGTACTGGTGCCCAGCGAGCACCACATCGGCGAGTTCCACGACTGGGTGCGCGCACGGCTCAGCCCAGGAACCCCATCCGATGACTGATCTCCGCCGCACCCGTGACCAGCACCGGAGCCAGCCGGTGCATCCGCTCCTCGGTGAACCGGTACGAGGGACCCGACGCGCTCAGCGCCGCGATCACCACCCCGTCCCGGTCGCGGACCGGCGCGGCGATCGCGTGCAGCCCGACCTCCAGCTCCTCCACGGTCCACGCGTACCCGCGCCGCCGCGCCTGCGCGAGGTTCCGCTCCAGCTTCGGAGCCGAGGTCAGGGTGCGCGGCGTCAGCCGCTCCAGGCCCGCCTCGGCCAGCACCGCGGCCCGCTCCGCGGCCGGCAGGTGGGCCAGCAGGACCTTGCCGCTGGAGGTGGCGTGCAACCGGGTCAGCTGCCCCACCCAGTTGTGCGCGGCCACGGCCCCGGGGCCGCGCACCTGGTACAGGTTGATCGCGTAGGTCTCCTGGAGCACCGCGATGTTGACCGTCTCGCCCAGCTCCTCGGCGAGCCGCTCGCAGACCGGCCGCCCCTGCTGGGTGATGTCGATGCGCCCGGTGACGGCACCGGCCAGCCGCACGATGCCGAAGCCCAGCCGGTACTTGCCCCGCTCGCCCGTCTGCTCCACCAGGCCCCGCGCCTCCAGTGCGCCCAGCAGCCGGAACGCGGTGGACTTGTGCACCTCGATCTCGGCGGCCACCTCGCTGACCCCGGCCCTGCCGCGGCGCGCCAGGATCTCCAGCACGCTGATGGCGCGGTCGACGGACTGCACTCCGCCGGACTGCCCGCCCGAACTCCCGCTCTCTGGGCTGTAGTTGCTCACGGCGGAACTATAGGCGCAGGACACAACGGCCGGGCCGGCCACCGGGCGGCCCGGCGGAGAAGCCCAACAAAACAGACGAGGACCCCAACACCGGTCGAGCAGGAGGTGCGGCGATGACGGGACCCCGCGTGGTCGTCATCGGAGCGGGCGTGGTCGGAGCGGCGCTCGCCGACGAGATCTCCGCACGCGGCTGGACGGAGGTGACGGTCGTCGACCAGGGCCCGCTGCCCGCCACAGGCGGATCCTCGTCGCACGCCCCCGGCCTGGTCTTCCAGGCCTCGCCGTCCAGGACGATGACCGAGCTGGCCCGCAGCACCGTCGAGAAGTTCCGCACCCTCGACGTCGCGGGACGGCCCTGTTTCCTCCCGGTCGGCGGCCTCGAAGTGGCCACCGGCCCCGGACGCCTCGCGGAACTGCACCGCCGCCACGGCTGGCTCACCTCCTGGGGCGTCGCCTCCCGGGTCGTCGACGCGGACGAGTGCGCCGCCCGGCACCCGCTGCTCGACCGGGACCGCCTCCTGGGCGGACTCCTGGTGCCCACCGACGGCCTGGCCAGGTCCGTACTCGCCGTACAGGCACAGCTCCGTGCCGCCGCCGGACGCGGCGTGCGCCTGCTCGCCCGGCACGAGGTCCTCGACGTGCGGCACACCGGAGGCCGGGTGACCGGGGTGCGCACCGACCGGGGCGACATCGCCGCCGACATCGTGGTGTGCTGCGCCGGCATCTGGGGCCCGCGGATCGCCCGGATGGCCGGGACGGACCTGCCGCTCACCCCGCTGGCCCACCAGTTCGCCTGGACCCGGCCGCTGCCCGCCCTCGCGGGCCGCACCGCGGAGGCGGTCCACCCGGTCCTGCGCCACCAGGACGCCGACCTGTACTTCCGGGAGCGCTACGACCGGCTGGGCATCGGCTCCTACGGGCACCGCCCGATGCCGGTGAGCGCCGACGACATCCGCCCCCTCGACGCGGCGGACGGCATGCCCTCGGTGCTGAAGTTCACCGGGGACGACTTCGCCGACGCGTGGCGCGAGACCCGGTCGCTGCTGCCCGCGACCGGCGCCGCCGGGATCGAGGAGGGCATCAACGGCCTGTTCTCCTTCACCACCGACGGCCTGCCGCTCCTCGGCGAATCCCCGCAGCTGCGCGGATTCTGGGTGGCGGAGGCCGTCTGGGTCACCCACTCCGCGGGCGTGGCACGCGCCATGGCCGAGTGGCTGGTCGACGGCCACTGCTCCTCCTTCGACCTCCACGAGTGCGCCGTCGACCGCTTCGAGCCGCACCAGCTCGCCCCCGCGTACGTCCTGGCCCGCGGCTGCCGCAACTTCGCCGAGGTCTACGACATCCGGCACCCCCTCCAGCCCTCCGGACCCCCGCGCCCGGTCCGCACCAGCCCCTTCCACCCCCGCCAGCACGAGCTGGGCGCCCGCTTCCTGGAGGCCGGCGGCTGGGAACGCCCCCAGTGGTACGAGTCCAACTCGCCCCTCCTGGAGGGACTTGGGATCCCCACGCCGAACGACTGGGCCGCCCGCCACTGGTCGCCGGTCGTCGGCGCCGAGGCGCTGACCACGCGCCGGACCGTGGCCCTCTACGACATGACGGCCCTCAAGCGGCTCGAAGTCGCCGGACCCGGTGCCGCCGCCTTCCTGGAGCGGATGTGCACCGGCCGGGTCGACCGGCCGGTCGGCAGTGTGACGTACACCCTGCTCCTGGACGTGCACGGCGGCATCAGGAGCGACATCACCGTCGCCAGGACCGGCCCCGAGCGCTTCCAGGTCGGTGTCAACGGTCACACCGACCTCCAGTGGCTCACCCGCCACCTGCCCGCGCAGGACACCGTGCGGATCCGCGACCTCACCCCCGGCACCTGCTGCGTCGGCCTGTGGGGACCGCTCGCCCGCGAGGTCCTGCAACCCCTCACCGACACGGACTTCTCCGACCGGGGCCTGGGCTACTTCCGCACCCGGAGCGCGTACATCGGCTGCGTGCCGGTCACCGCGATGCGGCTGAGCTACGTCGGTGAACTCGGCTGGGAGCTGTACACCACCGCCGACCTCGGCCTCGCGCTGTGGGACACGCTGTGGCGGGCGGCCCGGCCGCTGGGCGGCATCGCGGCGGGCCGCAGCGCCTTCCAGAGCCTCCGGCTGGAGAAGGGCTACCGGGCCTTCGGCACCGACATGACGTACGAGCACGACCCGTACGAGGCCGGGCTCGGCTTCGCCGTCAAGCCGGACAAGGGCGACTTCATCGGCCGGGCGGCGCTGGAGAGGCGCAGGTCCGAGGTCCGCCGCAGACTGACCTGCCTGACCGTCGAGGACCCGCACGACATCGTCATGGGCGGCGAACCGGTGTACGAGGGCGGACGCCCGGCCGGGTACGTCACCAGCGCGGCGTACGGCTACACGATCGGCCGGGGCATCGCCTACGCCTGGCTCCCCGCCGAACTCACCGCACCCGGCACCACCCTCCACATCGGCTACTTCGACCGGCGCGTCGAGGCGGTCGTCGCCGAGGAGCCCCTGTTCGACCCGGCCATGTCCCGGCTCCGTGGCTAGCGCGCGGCCCGGCCGGCTGTGGCGCTCGCCCGAGCCCCGGCGGTCGTACGAGGTGGTGATCGTGGGCGGCGGCGGACACGGCCTGGCCACCGCCCACTACCTGGCGAGGAACCACGGCATCACGGACGTCGCCGTCCTGGAGAAGGGCTGGCTCGCGGGCGGGAACATGGCCCGCAACACCACGATCATCCGCTCCAACTACCTCCTCGACGCAAGCGCGGGCATCTACGAGCACGCGCTCACCCTGTGGGAGGGACTGGAGGCGGAACTGGACCGTCCGATCCTCTTCTCGCAGCGCGGAGTGCTCAACCTCGCCCACAGCCTCCAGGACGTCCGCGACGGTGTCCGGCGGGTCGGGGCGAACCGGCTCAACGGCATCGACGCCCACTGGCTGGACCCGGCACAGGTCAAGGAGGTCTGCCCGATCGTCGACATCTCACCGGACGTACGGCATCCGGTCCTGGGCGCCACCTACCAGCCGCGCGCGGGCATCGCCAAGCACGACCACGTCGCCTGGGCACTGGCCCGGTCCGCGGACGCCGCCGGCGTCGACCTGATCCAGGACTGCGAGGTCACCGGCCTCGACATCACCGGCGGGCGGGTCGTCGGCGTGCGGACCACCCGGGGCCGGATCGCGGCGGGCAAGGTGGCGCTGTGCGCGGCCGGGCACACCTCGGTGCTCGCGGCCATGGCGGGCATCGAACTCCCCCTGCAGAGCCACCCGTTGCAGGCACTGGTCTCCGAACTGCTGGAACCCGTGCACCCGACGGTCGTCATGTCCAACGCGGTGCACGTGTACGTCAGTCAGGCGCACAAGGGGGAACTGGTCATGGGGGCGGGCATCGACCCGTACACCTCGTACACCCAGCGCGGCGCCTTCCACGTCATCGAGGACCAGATGGCCGCCGCGGTGGAGCTGTTCCCGGTCTTCGCCCGCGCCCATGTGGTGCGCACCTGGGGCGGCATCGTCGACGTCACCCCCGACGCCTCGCCCGTCGTCGGGCTCTCCCCGGTGACCCACCTCTACCTCAACTGCGGCTGGGGCACGGGCGGGTTCAAGGCCACCCCGGGCGCCGGCGCGGTCTTCGCGCACACCATCGCCCACGACGCGCCGCACCCGCTGAACGCCCCCTTCTCCCTGGACCGTTTCACCACCGGCGCGCTCGTCGACGAACACGGCGCCGCCGCGGTGGCCCACTAGAGACCGCCAGGGACCACGAGGGTCACGAGGGACACGAGGGAGCCGACCGGATGCTGCTGATTCCCTGCCCGTGGTGCGGGCCGCGCGACGAGACCGAGTTCAGGTACGGAGGCCAGGCGCACGTCCCGTACCCCGAGGACCCCGCGGCCCTGACCGACGAGGAATGGGCCCGCTACCTCTTCTTCCGCGCCAACCCCAAGGGCCCCTCCGAGGAACGCTGGAGCCACACGGCGGGCTGCCGCCGCTGGTTCCCCCTCCTCCGCGACACCACCACACACCAGATCCTCACCCCCCACCCGACCCCCCTTGGGCGGCGGGGCCGCCCCCCGGGGGCGGAACGGGCGGGCAAGGGGGCGGCCCCCGGCGGAGCCGAACCCCCCACCCCCGCCCAGCCCCATACCTCCCGCACCCCCCTCCACTTCCACTTCAACGGCACCCCCTTCACCGGCCACCAAGGCGACACCCTCGCCGCCGCCCTCCTCGCGAACGGCCTCATCCACACCTCCACCAGCATCGAACTCCACCGCCCCCGCGGCATCTTCTCGGCCGGCCCCGAGGAGCCCAACGCCCTCGTCCAGATCGAAGCCCCCTTCCCCGAACCGATGCTGCCCGCCACCACCGTCGAGCTGTACGACGGCCTCGTCGCCACCGGTCTGCCCGGCCGGGGCCGCCTGGCCACCGTCCCCGACCCGGCCCGCTACGACGCGATCCACACCCACTGCGACCTCCTCGTGGTCGGCGCCGGACCCGCCGGTCTCGCCGCCGCGACGGCCGCCGCCCACAGCGGCGCCCGCGTCGTGCTCGCCGACGACGGCCCCGCCCCGGGCGGCAGCCTCACCGGCACGGGGCGCCTCCCCGGCTGGGCGGAGGAGACCACGGCCCGCCTCGAAGCCGCCCCCGAGGTACGCGTCCTGCGCCGCACCACCGTCTTCGGCCACTACGACGACAACCACCTCCTCGCCGTCGAACGCCGCACCCCCCACCTCGGCGCCGCCGCCCCCGCCGCTCTCTCCCGCGAACGCGTCTGGCGGATCCGGGCCCGCCGGGTCGTTCTGGCCACCGGCGCCCACGAGCGCTCGCTCGCCTTCCCGGACAACGACCGCCCCGGCGTGATGCTGGCCGCGTCGGCCCGGACCTACGTCAACCGCTTCGGGGTGCTGCCCGGCCGCCGGGCGGTCGTCCTCACCACCAACGACAGCGCCTACGCCGCCGCGCTCGACCTCGCCGGGGCCGGCGCGCGGGTGGCGGCGATCGTCGACACCCGCCCGGACGCGGGGGAGTGGGCCCGGCGCGCACGCCGGGCGGGCATCGAGGTACTCACCGCGCACGCCGTCATCGGCACGGCGGCCGACGCACCCGACACCCCCGACGGAGACCGGCAAGACCTCTCCGGCCACACCCCCACCGGCCGTACTCCCTCCGGCCCCGCTCCCGCCCTCGGCACCCGCCTCACCTCCGTCACCGTCGCCCCCTTCGGCCGCTCCTCACCCACCCGGGAGTTCCCCGCCGACCTCCTGCTCGTCTCCGGCGGCTGGAACCCCGTCACCCACCTCTACAGCCAGGCGGGCGGCCGGCTCCGGTACGACGAGGTGCTCGGCTGCTTCGTGCCCGACGGCTGCCGGCAGGCCGTCGAGGCCGTCGGCGGCGCGGACGGCGTGTTCGACCTGGCCGAAGTGCTCGCCCAGGGAGCGGCGGCGGGGGCCAGGGCGGTGGAGGCGGAGGGCCACCCGGCCGCCGCACCCGTGCTGCCCCGGGTGGCCACCGAGCCGTACACCCCGCCCATGCACGTCTTCCGCGTGCCGGGCACCGCGGGCGGCGACAGCGCGCCGGAGTTCGTCGACCTCCAGCGGGACGTCACCGTCGCCGACCTGGCCCGTGCGACGGCCGCCGGGCTGCGCTCCCTCGAACACACCAAGCGCTACACCACCGCGGGCACCGCCAACGACCAGGGCAAGACCTCCGGAGTGCTCGCCGGAGGCGTGGTCGCCGAACTCCTCGGTGTCGAGGTCTCCGCGCTCGGCACGACCACCTTCCGCCCGCCCTTCACCCCCGTCGCCTTCGCCGCGCTCGCGGGCCGCAACCGCGGCGCCCTGCTCGACCCGGTCCGTGTCACGGCCCTGCACGAACGGCACGTCGAGCACGGCGCCGTCTTCGAGGACGTCGGCCCGTGGAAGCGCCCCCGCCACTATCCGCGCGACGGCGAGGACATGGCGGCGGCCGTGCTGCGGGAGTGCACGGCCGCCCGCGGGGCCGTCGCCCTGCTGGACGCCTCCACCCTCGGCAAGATCGACGTCCAGGGCCCGGACGCGGCCCTCCTCCTCGACCGGCTCAGCACCCGGACGCTCAGCACCCTGCGGACCGGTGCGATCCGCTACCACGTCATGTGCCGCGCGGACGGCATGGTCCTCGACGACGGCACCGCCGCCCGCCTGGCCCCGGACCGCTTCCTGCTCACCACCACCACGGGAAACGCGGCGGCCGTCCTCGACTGGATCGAGGAATGGCTCCAGACGGAGTGGACCGAGCTGCGCGTCCACTGCACCTCGGTCACCGAACAGTGGGCCACCCTGGTCCTGACCGGCCCCCGCTCCCGGTCCGTACTGGCCTCGCTGGCACCGGAGTTGGCGTGCGACAACGAGAGCTTTCCGTTCATGACCCTGCGGGAGACCTCCGTCGCGGGCATCGCGGCCCGCGTCTGCTTCTCCGGCGAACTGGCCTATGAGCTGAACGTGTCCCCCTGGCACGCGGTCGCCCTCTGGGACGCGCTGCGCGAGGCCGGGGCACCGTACGGCATCACCCCGTACGGCACCGAAACCATGCACGTACTGCGCGCGGAGAAGGGCTACCCGGTCATCGGGCAGGACACCGACGGCACCGTCACCCCGTACGACCTCGGCCTCGGCTGGGCGGTGTCGGCCAAGAAGCGCGACTTCCTCGGCAAACGCTCCTTCACCAGGCCCGACACCGCGCGCCCCGACCGCAGGCAGCTGGTCGGACTGCTCCCCGAGGACCCCGCCACCCTGCTGCCCGAGGGGACACAACTGGTGGCCCGGAGCCCGCTGCCCGCCCCGCCGGTGCCGATGCTCGGCCACGTCACCTCCAGCTACCGCAGCGCCGCGCTCGGCCGGACCTTCGCGCTCGGCCTGGTCGAGGGCGGACGCGGGCGCGTCGGCGACCGGCTCTACGCCCCGGTGGCGGACCGGCTGGTCCCGGTGACCGTGGTGGACCCTGTCCAGTACGACCCCGAAGGAGCCCACCGCGATGGCTGACACCACCCCCGGCCGCAGCCCCCTGGCGGGCGCCGCCGCACGGCTGGCCGCCGCGTCCCGTGCCTCCCGGGGAGCGGTCCGGCTGGCCGAACTGCCCTTCCTCGCCCAGCTCGACGTACGTACGGACGCCAAGGGCGCGGCGGCGGACGCCGTCGGGCTCGCGCTGGGCGTTCCGCTGCCGCTCGAACCGAACACCGCCGTCCGGGCGGGGCCTTCGGCGGTGCTGTGGCTCGGCCCCGACGAGTGGCTGGTGGTGGGGCCGCCGGGCACCGGGGGCGGCCTGGAGCACCGGATCAGGGCGGCGGCCGGCCGCGGGGTGGTCGCCGTCACCGATGTCTCCGCCCGGCGCACCACCCTCCTCGTCGGCGGCCCCCGCGCCCGCGACCTGCTCGCCCACGGCTGTGCCCTCGACCTGCATCCGCGCGCCTTCGCCGACGGGCAGTGCGCGCAGACCACCCTGGCCCGCGTCCAGGTCGTGCTGGTGGCCGGGCCGGGCGCCGGGTGCCGGGTCCTGGTGGGCGCGTCGTACGCCGGTCACCTGGCCGACTGGCTGCTGGACGCGGCGACCGAGTACGCCGGTGGCCTCAGCGAACCCGGGCGGGCAGTACGTGCGTACCCTCCCGGTCCGTCGACAGGCACAGCGAGCAGATGATCCCGCCCCGGGCGCTGGCCAGCACGTCGGGACGCTCGAAGGGCTGCTCGCACACCCCGCAGTCGTACACCGTGCCGCTCGGGTTGCCGTCCGCGTCGAGCAGCGGCTCGGCGATGCCGTCGTCGGTGCGGCGCAGGTAGTAGCGGCCCCGGGTGAGCACGGCCGTCGCGGGCGTCAGGAGCACCGCGACGACCACCGCGACCACCGGCGAGTACGGCTGGAGCGCCCGGCCGAACAGGCCGAAGTACACGGCGATGGACAGCAGCGACGACGCGAGGAAGGAGACCAGCCCGACCGGGTTGACCGCGTACAGCATCCCGCGCCGGAACTCCGGCTGCTTCGGCGACAGCTTCAGCAGGTACTTGTTGACCCCGATGTCGGTGGCGACGGTGACCACCCACGCCATGGCGCAGTTCGCGTAGAAGCTGAGCACGCTGTTGAGCAGGGCGAACATGTCCGCCTCCATCAGGACCAGCGAGATCGCCAGATTGACCAGGACGAAGACGGTGCGGCCCGGGTAGTGCTTGGTGACCCGGGTGTAGGAGTTGGTCCAGGCGAGCGAGCCCGAGTAGGAGTTGGTGACGTTGATCTTCACCTGGCTGAGGACCACCAGCAGCAGCGCCAGCGGCACGACCAGCCACCCCGGCATCAGTTGCTTGAACGCCGCGGTGAACTGCTCGATCGGCTCGACGGCCGCGGCGACACCCACCGCGTCCACGATGTACACGGCGAGGAAGACGCCGATCGCCTGCTTCAGCGCGCCGAAGACCACCCAGCCGGGTCCGGCGAGCAGGGTCGCGGTCCACCAGGAGCGCTTGTTGGCCTCCGTCCGCGGCGGCATGAACCGCAGGTAGTCGATCTGCTCGCCGATCTGTCCCATCAGGGAGAGGCAGACACCGGCGCCCAGCACGACGGCCGCCGTCGAGATCCCGCCGTCGCCCGAGCCGCCCCCGTACGCGAGGAAGCGCCCGACCGCGTCCGGCTCGGTCGCCACGACGTACACCAGGGGCGCGACGATCAGCACGATCCACAGCGGGTTCGTCCACGACTGGAGCTTGGTGAGCGCCTTCATCCCGTAGATCACCAGCGGGACGATGACCAGGGTGGACAGGGCGTAGCCCGCCCACAGGGGCATCCCCAGGGCGAACTTGAGGCCCTGCGCCATGATGGCGCCCTCGGTGGCGAAGAAGATGAAGGTGAAGCTGGCGAAGATGACGCTGGTGAGGACCGAACCGTAGTAGCCGAAGCCCGAGCCGCGGGTGATCAGGTCCAGGTCGAGGTTGTAGCGCGCCGCGTAGTAGGCGAGCGGGATGCCGGAGACGAAGATGACGGCGGCGGCGACCAGGATGGACAGCAGGGCGTTCCCGGTGCCGTGGGCCATGCCGATGCCCGCTCCGATGGAGAAGTCGGCCATGTACGCGATGCCGCCCAGCGCGGAGGCACCGACGACGGCCGGGGTCCAGCGGCGGTAGCCGCGCGGCGCGAAGCGGAGGGTGTAGTCCTCCAGGGTCTCCGAGGCGGGGGACCGGGTGGCGGACCGCGGCGGGGCGCCCGGCGGCCGGGGCTCGACGGCGGGCGTCTGATCGACCGTCACGGATGCCTCCAAGGGGGTGGGGGTGGGGACCGTGACGGGTGACAGTAGGGAGCCGGTGTTTCCGGCCGCACTCCCGTGTGTAACGCACGTATTTCCCCGGCCGGTTGGCGGTCACCGGCCGTCCGCCCCGCGGCGGCCCCCGCCTACCCGGTGACGTCCTTGGTGGTCAGCGGGCTCCCGCCCTGTGCCGACACCGCGAGGGTGGACACCGAACCGTCCTTGCCGATCTCGATGATCGGCACCGCCTTCCGCTCCGGCGACCCGTCGCTCCCCAGCGAGATCAGCCCGCTCGCGCCCTGCACGGCCTCGGTGCCGTGCAGCGAACCCCATATCTGGATGACCTCCGAACCGGACACCGCACCGTTGTTGTTCACGGAGTTCTCCGCGACGAGACGGATCCCGGCGACCGCGGTGAGCACCGCGTCGTGCCCCATGATGGCCTGCCCGTCGTCCAGCGCCTCCTCCTTGAACGTCGTACGGAACCGGCCGCCCTCGCCGAACGACGGCTTCGCCGCCCCCGGATACGCGGTGGGCCGCAGCTTCCAGCTCCCCGGGTGCGCGAGCCCCGTGTAGACCAGCCGCACGTTGCCGTCCCGCAGGGTGTCCTTGATGTCCTGGAAGCCGGCCGCCTGCGCGGTCTGCGAGGCGTCGTCGCCGGAGATCACCAGCACCGGCCGGTCGTTGGCGCAAGGGCGGTCCTTGAGCGGTGCCAGGAAGCGGGGCAGGTCGATGCCCCGGCCCGCGAAGTAGACGACGTCCGGCTTGGCCGCGCAGATCGTCGACATCCGGGTCTTGAACGCGGTGGCCACCCCGGCCTGCGACGAGTCGTACTTCTCGGTCTTCGCCGCCAGCCGCTCGGGCGGGAGGGCGGCCAGGAACCTGTCCCCGAGCGTCTTGGTGTAGTGGTCGTCCGCCCGCTGGTCCTGCACCACCAGCACCCGCTTGCGGACGTTCTCCTTCTGCCGCAGGAACGCGGCGGCGGCCGACGCCTCGTCCGAGTTGACCGGCGCGACCCGCACCAGGCCCGGCACCTTGCTGAGGGTGTCGGCGGTCAGCACCGAGCCCACCGCGGCGAGCTGCAGCCCCTTCTCGGCCGGCGGGGCGGTGATCCGGCGGATCACTCCCTCGGTGGCCCGGGTGCTGGTGCCGAGCCCGGCGACCGCGACGATGCGCTCCGGTGCCGTACGCAGCCGGATCTGCTCCAGCGTGGTGTCGGCCTGCGCTGCGCCGTTCCCCAGGTGGCCGAGGAGCAGCTTGATCTTCGGGGTGTCGCCGTACTTGTTGGTGTGGTTGGCCTCCATCTGCGCGGTGTACGCGCCCTGGAGCTCGTGGCGCACCGAGTCGGGGGTGTTGGTGTCCTTGGCGTCCGGGACCATCGACATCAGATAGACGATGCCGACGTGGCTCACCCCGCCCTTCTTCGCCGACTCCTCGTCCACCGTGTCGTTCTCCGCCTTGATCCGCTCGAAGAGGGGACCGAGGTTCTTCTCGTCGAAGTGGTACGAGCCGTCGGTGAGGCCGACGCACACACCTTCGACCCGCACCACGCCCTCGGCGCACGAGGTGTCCACCGGCGGATCGGGCCGCAGTATCCACACCAGAGCGCCCGCCACCACGGCCAGCACGGCCACGAGGGAGATCGCGTTGCCCGGCCAGCGCCGCCACCACGGCGGCAGCTCTCCCACCCAGCCGGAGCGGCGCTCCCGGTTCCCGCGCAGCCACCCCATGTGCGGCCCCCTCTTCCTCAAGCGATAGACCCAGCAGTGGAGTTGATGTGTCGTCAGTCCGTGTAGCGGGCGGCCTCGTCCAGCAGGGTGTCCGCGTCCGCGTCGGCCACCGCGGCCACCTGCCGCAGCTTCGCGGCGACCTTGTGATGGAGCTCGGGGCGGCCCAGCGGCAGCCGGTTGCGCGGATCGCCCGCGAGCCACAGCGCCGCGCACAGCTCGGCCAGCGGTCTGCCCAGACGCTCGTCGGCGTACGCGGCCGGGGCCAGCTCGCGGGCCAGCTCGGAGGACTGCCGCTGCGGGGTCTCGTCGGAGAGCCACGCGGCGTACATCGGCGCGGCCGTCACGTGGTACAGCTCCCGCAGCCACGGCACCAGGTCCGCACGGGACACCCCGGTGGCGAAGTGGTCGACGACCGCCTGGAGTTCGCCCTGGGCGAGCCGGTGGTAGAGGCCGTCCAGGGGCTGGTGGTGCCGCTCGTGCCAGGTGGCGAGCACCCCGTGCAGCCGCCGCCACTCCTCCAGCGACCCGTTCGCCGGATCCGTCAGCCGCTCCAGCAGCAGCAGCCGCAGCCAGGGGTGCAGCACCGGCTGGGTGTCGAAGGTGGAGTCGACGGCGCTCTCGCCCCGGCTGTTCGGCTGCGGCAGCAGATAGCCCGACGGGCCGCGCCCGCCCCGGGTGTGCGCGTCCTCGGGGACCCGCCGCGACAGCCACAGCCGCTCCCGCAGCTCCCGTATCACGGTGTCCCTGGCGTGCTCCGGCTGGTCGTTCAGCAGCCCCGCGTTCACCGCGGACCTGGGCGTGCGGGCCGCCGCCATCAGCAGTGCCGCAGCCTGCTGGTCCTCGGTGAAACCGGCGAGCAGCCTGGCCCGTACGACGTCGGAGAGCGGAACCCCGGCACCCGGCGGGCGCACCGCGAGCACGCCCCGCAGATCGCTCTCGGCCGGGCCGCCCGCGCGCAGCGCCGCCAGCACCTCGTGCAGGGTGCGCACGCTCCACGGATGCCCGTAGGTGAGCCGGTGGATCAGCGGGGTGGTGGCGGGCAGCACCCAGGGCTCCGGGGGTCCGGTCCGCCCGGCGGCGCGCTCCTTCTCGTAACGGGTGGCCTCCAGACCGACCTCGATCTCGTCCAGGTCGCGCAGCCGCACCGGGCACCACCAGTCCGGCGGGGCCGCGTCCCCGCGCGGGTGCCACGCCGCGTAGGTCAGGTCCTCCGGCAGCCGGATGTGGGGATCGCCGGGCGTGCCGTCACCGGGGCCCGGCACCCCGCGGGTGGAGGCGGCCGTGGCGACGACCAGCAGCGGGTCGCAGGAGCCGGAGCGGGCCTTCTCCGCGCGCAGCCGGACCAGCGTCTCCAGGAAGGCGGTGACGTCGGGGCGGTCGACGTTGTCCAGCAGGGCCAGGCAGTTGTAGAGCCGGCCCCGGCTGCCGAAGGAGGCGGTGAGGTCGTCCAGGAACACCTCGCACAGCCCCCGGTCCACCAGCTCCGCGTCCGCCCCGATCCCGGTGCGGTGGCGCCGGTTCAGCTCGATCAGCGCGTCGATACCCTCCTTGGCGCTGCCCCGGCCGTAGGAGACCAGTGCCCGGTTGAGGGCGGTGGCCGGCGGCAGGTGGGTGAAGCCCCGCACCAGCAGTCCGGCGGCCAGCTCCAGGTTCGGCACGGGGGACAGGCCCAGGTTGTCGATGAGACCGCCCGCCGCCTCGGCCGCCTCGACGGCGGCGCTGCTGCGGGCACTGCTCAGCGCCGCCTTGAGCTGCTTGCGGGCGGCGTCCCGGTTGTCCAGCGGCAGATCGCTCAGATTGAGTGCCAGCAGCCCCAGCATGAGGCGGGGGAAGCGCGGCGGGCGCACCCGGGAGTGCTTGCGGGCCAGCAGGAACGCCAGGTGCACGGCCATCTCGTAGGGCCGCTGCACGGGCAGCGGGGCGTAGTCGATCCGCGCGGTGATGCCGCCCGCGGCCTCGTGCGCGAAGTGGTCCAGCGCGTACGTCTTGCCGCTGCCGGGCCGCCCGAGCAGCACGACCACCGGCAGCGGCCGTGCCGTCTCCCGCCGCCAGCAGTCCCGCACGAACGCGGCGATCTCCGCCTGGCCGGCGGGGGTGGTGCTGGAGCCCTGCGACATCCGGTCTCCCTGGGGCAGGAGTGATCGCGGAGGCAGCATCCTTTCACGAACTCCCGGGCACGGCACGGGAAATCGACCGCTTCACGACCCTGCGACCGCACGATGCCAGCCTCGTCGCGACCCCTTCCGGGGCGCGCCCCGGTCAGGCACACGAATGCCGCCCCGGCCCAGGCGCCCGGCCCGCCGCCGACGCGCGGGGCGCGCTCCGGCGCGGGTCCGAGAGCACCGGCGGCTCCCGTGCCCCACGACCCCCGCCCGCCGATGGCCTACCGTGTGGCCGTGAACAGGCAGCACCGGGAGAGCACCCCCGGCAACCCCTCCGACCCCACCCGCACCCTGCGCATACGCATGGCCGCGTCCGCCCTGGTCGCGGCGGCGATGGCCGCCGCGGGCAGCTGGGCGTACCTGCGCGTGGGCGGCACGGCCCTCGACGTGGGCCGGGACCTCGCCGTCGGCCTCGCGTACGCGGGCGGCGGGCTGGTCGCCTGGTGGCACCGGCCCGCCAACCGCACCGGCCTCCTGATGGTCGCCGAGGGCATCAGCTGGTTCGTCGGGAACCTCCAGGGCACCGGGGTGCCCGCCCTGTTCGCCGTGGGCGCCTGGTGGGAGGCGCTCAACATGGCCGTCCTCGTCCACCTCGTGCTCTCCTTCCCCGACGGCCGCCTCGGCTCCGCGCTCGCCCGCCGCCTCACCTTCTTCTCCTACGGCCTCGTCGCCTTCGGCGGCCTGCTGCGCGCCCTCACCTACGACCCGGCCAAGGTCGCCGTCGAAGCGACGTACCTCTCGTGCACCGACTGCGGCCCCAACCTGCTGCACGTCCCCGCGCTCGCCGACCTCTTCACCCCCTTCGACACCGTCTACCGGTCGCTCGGCTGGGTGCTGTCCGTGGTGCTCGTCGTCGCGATCCTGCGCCGCTGGCAGCAGGCCTCCGTGGCCCGCCGCAGGGCCCTGCTGCCCGCCTGGATCGCCATCGCCATCGCCTCCGCGTTCCTGCTGTGGGACCTGCTGCTCCTGCTGCTCCCCGAGCCGCCGTCCGGCCCCCTCCAGGAGGTCGTCTTCCTGCTCTCCGACCTCGCCCAGGTCGCCGTCCCCGTCGCCTTCCTCACCGGTCTGCTGCGGATGCGGCTGCAGCGAGCCGAGGTCGGCGACCTCGTCATCGACCTGGGCACCGATCCAGACCAGGACCGGCTGCGGGACGTCCTGGGCCGGGTGCTGGGCGACCCCGGGCTGCGCCTGGGCCTGTGGCAGGAGGAGCGGAACAGGTACGCCGACGGGGCGGGCGAGGCGGTGCGCGGCACCGGCCCCGGACGCACCCGGGTCGACTCCTCCCGGGGCACCCCGCTCGCCCTCCTCCAGCACGACCCCGCACTCGACGAGGACCCCGAACTGCTCGAAGCGGTCGGCGCCGCCCTGCGGCTCGCCCTGGAGAACCTCTCGCTGCGCACCCAGGCCAAGGAGGTCACCTCGCGCATCGTCCGGGCCGCCGACGCCGAGCGCGGCCGGCTGGAGCGGGACCTGCACGACGGCGCACAGGCCCGCCTCGTCTTCGCCCTGATGGCGCTGCGCCGCGTCGACAAGGGCCTCACCGGCCACCCGGACCCGTCCCTGCGCCGCTCGGTCGCCGAGGTCGAGGAGAGCCTGAAGCTGGCCCTCGAAGAACTGCGCGGCATCGCCCACGGCATCCACCCCGCCGTCCTCACCCGCGAAGGACTCGGCCCCGCGCTCGCCGCCCTCGCCCAGCAGGCCGCGCTGCCCGTCGTCGTCGCGGCCGAACCCCGCCGCTACGACCCGGTGGTGGAGTCCACCGCGTACTTCACCGTCTGCGAGGCCCTCGCCAACGCGGCCAAGCACGCACAGGCCCGCGCCGTCAGCGTCTCCGCCCGGTACACCGGGGGCCGCCTCGTCGTGGAGACCGTCGACGACGGCATCGGCGGCGCCGACACCGCGCGGGGGAGCGGACTGCGGGGGCTGGCGGACCGGCTGGCCGCCGTGGACGGGATACTGCACGTGGAATCTCCCGCAGGTGGCGGGACCAGAATCAGGGCGGAGCTCCCGTGCGGGTGATAGTGGCCGAGGACTCGGCGCTCCTCAGACAGGGCGTCGTACGACTCCTCACCGACGCGGGCTTCGAGGTCCCGGCAGCACTCGGGGACGCCGAACGGCTGCCCGCGCTGGTCGCCGAGCACCGGCCCGACGCCGTGCTCCTGGACATCAGGATGCCGCCCACCCACACCGACGAGGGGCTGCACGCCGCCGCCCGGATCCGCCGCAGCCACCCCGGCACCGGGGTCCTGCTGCTGTCGCAGTACGTGGAGACGACCGACACGGTACGGGCGCTGGCCGAGGACCCGCGCGGCTTCGGCTACCTGCTCAAGGAGCGGGTGGCCGACATCGACGAACTGGCCGGCGCGCTCAAGCGGGTCGCGGCGGGCGAGAGCGTCCTGGACCCCGAGGTGGTGACCAGGCTCCTGGACACCCCGCGGGCACCGGGACCGCTCGACGAGCTGACCGCCCGCGAACGCGAGGTGCTGGGCCTGATGGCGGAGGGCCGCAGCAACGACGCCATCGCGGGCAGCCTGGTCATCGGCGCCAAGACGGTGGAGACGCACGTCCGCAACATCTTCGCCAAACTGGCGCTGGAGACGGACCTGCACGACCACCGCAGGGTCAAGGCGGTGCTCACCTATCTCAGGGCCTGATCAGCCCGCGTGTGTGAGCGGCCCGCGGGCGTGATCAGCGCAACTGAACACGGCAAACCGTTCCGGGACGACGTCTCCCCCGAGATCCCCCGTACTTCCCCCGTCGTCGTCCCCGGAACGGTGCCGGTGAGAACACGATATGCAGGCCGCCGGGGTCTGACATCAGGGCTGGCCCTGAGATCCGGAACCCTTGCGTCCCAGCGCGATCGTCCCAGGTGGGAGCTGTGGGACGGGTGTGGTCAGACGGACCCGAGGTCCGCGGTCAGCCAGCGCTCCGGGCGCATCGTGATGATCGCCGGAGCGTCGTCCTCCTTCCACACGGAGTCCACGTACGACGCCACCCGCCCGGCCGGGAGGTAGCGGGCCGACATCTCGGTGAGCTGTTCCAGCGTCGCCCGCCGCTCGTCCACCACCGGGCCCTCCACCGACACGTACCGGATCGTCGGATCCACCCGGTCGGCCATCAGCGTGAACCGCTTCGCGGCCCGGATCAGCTCCGCCTTCCGCGAGCCGGAACCGGTCAGGATCCACAGGTCGCCGCCGGGCGTGTACTGGTACCAGATCGGCACGGTGAGCGGGGCCCGGCCGGGCCCCGCTTCGACGGAGAGCGCGCCGATGTGCGGTTCGGCCAGGAATTCCTCGCGTGCGTCGCGGGAGAGTGCCACGGGTGCTCCTTCTGCTGTCGCTGTGTGCTCGGCGGTACGGGCCCGTGCTCCGGGAGACACGGAGTGCCTGCCGTACCCGGTGCCCGTACGCGGTCCAACACCCGCCCCCGCACGCCCGATTCCCGCCCGGCCGCCTCAGCAGAGCGCCGTACGGGTGAACCGCCCGGCCACCGCCAGGTCCTCCTCGATCAGGGCCGCCGCGGCGCGCAGCTCCGGCAGCACCACCGTGCGGCACTCCCCGGCGGTACGGCGGCTGGTGTGCATGGCGATGTTGACGGCCGCCACCGCACGCCCCGTGCGGTCGCGCACCGGTACGGCCACGGACCGCAGGCCCTCCTCCAGTTCGCCGTCGGTCAGCGCGAACCCCTCTTCGCGCACCCGCTCCAGCAGCGCGGTCAGTTCCGGCTCCGAGGTGACCGTGTGCCGGGTCAGCGCCCGCGGCGGTGTCGCGGCCAGACGCTCCGCCCGTACGGGCGCGGGCAGATCGGCGAGCAGCACCCGGCCCATGGAGGTGGCGTACGCGGGGAACCGGGTGCCCACCGTGATGTTGACGTTCATGACGCGGCTGGTGGCGATCCGGGCCGTGTACTGGATCTCCCCGCCGGTCAGCACGGACAGCGACGCCGAGTCGTGCACCCGCCGCGACAGGTCCGCGAGGTGCGGCTCGGCGATCTCCGGCAGGGTACGGCGCGACAGCGGCGGGAAGCCCAGCCCGAGCACCCGTGGCGTGGGCCGGAACAGGCCGCCGTCCGACTCCACGTACCCCAGGTGCGCGAAGGTGATCAGCGCCCGGCGTGCGGTCGCCCTGGCCAGCCCGCACGCCTGAGCCACCGCCGAGAGTGTCAGCGCCGGAGCGCCCTCGCCGAACGCGGTCAGCACCGTCAGCCCGCGCGCCAGCGACTCCACGAAACCGGCGCCCAGTTCCTGCTTCGACGCGGTCGTCCAGCTCGCCAGCGCCCGGTCCCGATCGGCGGGGGCTTCGGGCGCCTCGCGCAGCGCGCGCTCCATCGTGGCCACCGCCGCGCGCAGCCGGGGCAGCATCGCCCCGCGCAGCGAGCCGGCCCCGTGCCTGCTGGTGTGGCTGACCACGCTCACCGCGCACACCGGCCGCCCGTCCGGGTCCCGTACCGGCAGCGCCAGCGCGACCAGACCCGGTTCGATCAACTGGTCGTCCAGCGCCCACCCCTGCTCCCCGGCGGCCCGGACGCGGTCGATGAAGTGCGCCTCGTCGGGGGAGTCGGGGCCCGGCGGTACGGCGTGGAAGGCGAGCCCCTGCGGGTCGGCCGCGCGCCGCTCCCGCCAGCGCGCCCACTCCCGGGCGTCCCAGCCGGCGGCGAACAGGGCGCCGGGGGCGGTGCGTTCGGCGGGCAGCAGGTCGCCGATGCGGAAGCTCAGCGACATCGCCCGGCGGCGCGTGGACTGGTGGACGAAGCGGATGCCGTCCCGGTCGGGCACCGCGAGCGACACCGACTCGTCGAGCGCGTCGGCGAGTTGCTCGGCGTGCGGGCCGAGCAGGGCCGGGACGCGGATCGAGGCGAGAAAGGCGTTGCCCAGCTCCATCAGGCGCGGGGCGAGGACCGCGTCCCGGCCGTCCAGCCGGAGGTGGCCCATCCGGGCCAGGGTGCCGGTGACGCGGTCGACGGTGGAGCGGGCGAGGCCGGTGGCGCGCACCAGGTCGCCGAGGCTCAGCCGGCCTCCGGCGTCGGTGAGCCTGCCCAGCACGTCGAGGCCGCGCAGCAGCGGGCCGACGGCCTCTGCGGGCGGTCCGGCGGCGGGCGCCTCGTCCTGCTCCCCGGTGCCGGGGGGCGGGGTGGTGCGGGTGGTGTCGGGGGTGGTGCTGCGGTTCATGTCGGGCATCGGCTCTCCGTGGGGCACGTCAGGGCAACCGTAGCCGGGCATTGACAGGCCGGACGGGTCGAAGCAGACTCAGGCCGAGTCAAGTGTGAACTCTAGTTCATCAGGCGAACAGCCTGGGGTCAGGAATTCCTTCATGGACAAGGTCAGGGCCACCGCCGCCGAAGCGGTCGCCGACATCCCCTCCGGAGCCTCCCTCGCCGTCGGCGGCTTCGGCCTCAGCGGCGTACCGAACGTGCTGATCCGGGCGCTCCACGACAGCGGCCCCGACCGGCTGAGCGTGGTCTCCAACAACTGCGGCGTCGACGGCGGCGGCCTCGGCATCCTCCTCGCGGCGGGCCGCATCGTCCGGGTCACCGGCAGCTACATCGGCGACAACAAGGAGTTCGCCCGCCAGTACCTGGGCGGCGAACTGGAGGTCGAGCTGGTTCCTCAGGGCACCCTGGCCGAACGGCTGCGCGCGGGCGGCGCCGGCATCCCCGCCTTCTTCACCCCCGCGGGCGTCGGCACCCAGGTCGCCGACGGCGGACTTCCCTGGCGCTACGCCCCCGACGGCACCGTCGCCCTGCCCTCCCCGGCGAAGGAGGTCCGCGTCTTCGACGGCCGCGAGTACGTCATGGAACGCGGCATCACCACCGACTTCGCCCTGGTGCGGGCCGCCCGGGGCGACCGGCACGGCAACCTCGTCCTCCACCGCTCCGCCCGCAACTTCAACCCCCTCGCGGCGACCGCCGGACGCATCACCGTCGCCGAGGTCGAGGAACTCGTCGAGCCGGGCGAACTGGACCCCGACAACGTGCACATACCCGGCGTGTTCGTGCAGCGCGTCGTCGCCCTCACCCCCGAACAGGCCGCGGACAAGCCGATCGAACGGCGCATGGTCCGCACGGCCGCCACGCAAGGAACGGTGCCCGCCTGATGGCCTGGACCCGAGCGGAAATGGCCGCGCGCGCCGCCGCCGAACTGACCGACGGCTCCTACGTCAACCTCGGCATCGGACTGCCCACACTGGTCCCCAGCCACCTCCCGGCCGGCGTCGACGTGGTCCTGCACTCCGAGAACGGGCTGCTGGGTGTCGGCCCCTACCCGACCGAGGACCAGCTCGACCCCGACCTCATCAACGCCGGCAAGGAGACCGTCACGGTCCTGCCCGGCGCCTCCTTCTTCGACTCCGCCCTCTCCTTCGGGATGATCCGCGGCGGCCACATCGACACCGCGATCCTCGGCGCCATGCAGGTGTCGGCGGGCGGTGACCTGGCCAACTGGTCCGTCCCCGGAAAGACGGTCAAGGGCATGGGCGGTGCCATGGACCTCGTGCACGGCGCCCGCCGCGTCGTCGTCCTCACCGAGCACACCGCGAAGGACGGCACCCCCAAGATCGTGCCGGAATGCACCCTGCCGCTCACCGGCAGGGCCTGCGTCCACCGCGTCATCACCGACCTCGGCGTCCTGGACGTCACCCCGGGCGGACTCCTCCTGGTCGAAACCGCCCCCGGCGTCGACGCCGCGGAGATCGCCCGGCGGACGGGCGCGCCCGTCGCCCTCGCGGGGGCGGTGACCCGGTGAACCGGCTCCGCGACGTGTACGTGCTCGACGCCGTCCGCACACCCATCGGCAGGTACGGCGGCGCACTCGCCCGGGTCCGCCCCGACGACCTGGCCGCCACCGTGCTGCGTGCGCTCCTCGACCGCACCCCCGCCCTGGACCCGGCCCGGATCGACGACGTCTGGTTCGGCAACGCCAACGGCGCCGGAGAGGAGAACCGCGACGTCGCCCGCATGGCCGTCCTGCTCGCCGGACTCCCGGTGACCGTGCCCGGCGTCACCGTCAACCGGCTCTGCGGCTCCGGCATGGAGGCCGTGGTCCAGGCCGCCCGCGCCGTCGCCGTCGGGGACGCCTCCGTCGCCGTCGCGGGCGGCGTCGAGTCGATGAGCCGCGCCCCCTGGGTCCTGCCCAAGCCCGAGCGCGCCTTTCCCGCCGCACACCCGCAGATGTACTCCACCACCCTCGGCTGGCGGATGACCAACCCGAGGATGCCCGAGGAGTGGACGGTCGCCCTCGGCGAGGGCGCCGAACTGGTCGCCGACCGGTACGGCATCGGCCGCGAGGCACAGGACGCCTTCGCGCTGACGAGCCATCAAAAAGCCGCCGCCGCATGGCACTTGGGGGAGTACACCGACGAGGTCGTCCCCGTGGAAGGAGCGGACCTCGCCCGCGACGAGTGCATCCGCGCCTCGACCCCCGAGGCACTCGCCGAACTGCGGCCGGTCTTCCGCCCGGACGGCACCGTCACCGCCGGCAACTCCTCCCCGCTCAACGACGGCGCCGCGGCCCTCCTCCTCGTCGACGAGGACGGCCTGCGCGCCACCGGCCGCGAACCCCTCGCCCGGATCGGCGCCGCAGCCGTCACCGGCATCGAACCGAAGTACTTCGGCGCGGGCCCCGTCGAGGCCGTCGCCCGCGCGCTGAAGAAGTCCGGCCGCGACCTCGCCGGGCTGGGAGTCGTCGAACTCAACGAGGCCTTCGCCGCCCAGGCCCTGGCCTGCCTGTCCCAGTGGCCCGACCTCGACCCCGCCGTGGTCAACCCGCGCGGCGGCGCCCTCGCCCTCGGCCACCCGCTCGGCGCGTCCGGCGCCCGCATCACCGGAGCCGTCGCCCATCAGCTCGCGGCGGCCGGCTCCGGCACCGGGCTCGCCACCCTGTGCATCGGCGTCGGCCAGGGCCTCGCACTCGTACTGGAGAGGTGACCCACCCCATGCCCACCACCCCACAGCCCACCGCCGAACCGACCCAGCGGCAGATCAGCGCCGAGATCGCCGACCGGCACGCCGCCGTCGCGAAGGCGGTCCTCGACGGCGCCCCCGCCCCGCACCACCCGCCGCGCGACTTCACCCCGTACCGCAGCAGCCGGTTGCGCCACCCCCGGCAGCCGCTGGTCGCGGTGACCGGCGGCGGCGACCCGGAGGCCGCCGAACTGCACGGCCCCGTCTTCGGCGTCACCGACGTCACCGAACTCGACGCCGACCTCACCCGGCAGCACCCGGGCGAACCGCTCGGCGAGCGCATCACCGTCAGCGGGCGGGTGCTCGACCGCCACGGCCGCCCGGTGCGCGGCCAGCTCGTCGAACTCTGGCAGGCCAACGCCTCCGGCCGGTACGCCCACCAGCGCGACCAGCACCCCGCCCCGCTGGACCCGCACTTCACCGGCGTCGGCCGCTGCCTGACGGACGAACAGGGCACCTACGCCTTCACCACCGTGAAGCCCGGCGCCTACCCGTGGCGCAACCACCTGAACGCCTGGCGCCCCGCACACCTCCACTTCTCGCTGTTCGGCACCGCCTTCACCCAGCGCCTGGTCACCCAGATGTACTTCCCCGGCGACCCGCTCTTCCCCTACGACCCGATCCTCCAGTCGGTCACCGACCAGGCCGCCCGGGACCGCCTCGTCGCCACCTACGACCACACCCTCTCCCGCCCCGAGAGGTCGCTCGGCTACCGCTGGGACATCACCCTCGACGGCCCGGCCGCCACCCTGCCCGACCCCGAGGAGGACCACTGATGACCACCGTGCTCCCGCCCACCCCCTCACAGACCGTCGGACCGTTCTACGGGTACGCGCTGCCCTTCACCGGCGGCGGCGACATCGCCCCCGCCGGGCACCCGCGAACGGTCACCGTCCACGGGTACGTCCACGACGGGCAGGGCGCCCCGGTCCCGGACGCGGTGATCGAGACCTGGCAGGCCGCCCCGGACGGCTCGCTGGCAGGGCGGCCGGGCTCGCTCCGCCGCGACCCGGTGACGGGCGGCTTCCTCGGCCGCAACGGGGTGGACTTCACCGGCTTCGGACGCGTGGCCACCGACGCCGACGGCCACTGGGCGGTCCGCACCCTGGCCCCGCCCGCCCGGCTCCCGTACCTCTGCGTCTGCGTCTTCGCACGCGGACTGATGCACCACCTCTACACCCGCGCCTACTTCGCCGACGACACGTCCGGGATCACGGACGGAGCCCTGGCGGCTCTTCCCGAGGAGCGCCGTGCCACCCTGCTCGCCCGCCGGGAGGCCGACGGAACCCGTCGCTTCGACATCCGGCTCCAGGGGGAGAGGGAGACGGTCTTCCTTGACTTCCGCTGAGAATCCGCCGCTGGGGCCTTCGGGCGACGAGGCTTCGCCGGTCGGGACTCCGCCCAACGAGGCTTCGACGGTCGGGAATTCGGCCGACGAGGCTCCGTCCGCAGTGCCTTCGGCCGACGAGCCCCGGGCCGCTGGGGCGCCCTCCGCTGGGACTCCGCTCGCCGGTACCTCGGGCGACGAGCCCCGGGCCGCTGGGGTGCCCTCCGCCGGGACTCCGCTCGCCGGGACTTCGTCCCACCGGACTCCGCCCGCCACGGCATCCCTCGCAGGGGCCGCTCCTGCCGGGGTGCCTGCCGTCGAGCCCTGCGGGGGCGGGGGTCTCTTCGCCCCGGTGTCCGTGGGCAGTCCCGCCGAGGAGGCCACCGGTGACAGGGCCTTCCTGCGGGCCATGCTCGACGCCGAGGCGGCGCTGACCCGGGCGCAGGCCCGGCTCGGCACCGTCCCGGCCGACGCGGCCCGGACGGTCACGGCGGCGGCGGACCCCGCCCGCCCCCGCTACGACGTCCGCGACCTGGCGCTGCGGGCCAGGGCGGGCGGCAACCCGGTGATCCCCCTGATCGCCGACCTGACTGCCGAGGTGGCCCAACTGGAGCCAGAGCACGCGGAGTTCGTGCACCGAGGAGCCACCAGCCAGGACATCCTCGACACGGCCCTGATGCTGCTCGCGTCCCGGACCCTGGACCTGCTGACCGCCGACCTGGCACGCACCGCGACCACCCTCGCGGCCCTGGCCGCCGCCCACCGCGCCACCCCGATGCCCGCCCGCACCCTCACCCAGCACGCCGTCCCCACCACCTTCGGCCTGAAAGCGGCCGGCTGGCGGGCCCTGCTGCTGGACGCCCACGACCGGCTGACCGTGGTACGCGACTCGCTCCCTGCCCAACTCGGCGGCGCGGCCGGGACGTTGGCCGCGTTCGCGGTGGGAGAGGGGAGCGGTGCGGACGGAGAAGCGCCGCTGCGGCTGGCCGAGGCGTTCGCCGACGAGGTCGGCCTGTGTGCGGCCCCGTTTCCGTGGCACACCCGGCGCACCCCCGTCGCCGACCTGGCGGGGGCGCTCGCCTTCACGGCGGGGGCACTCGGGAAGATCGCGGCGGACGTCCTGGTGCTCTCCCGTACCGAGATCGGCGAACTGGCGGAGGGGACGGGCGGCGGCTCCTCGGCGATGCCGCACAAGAGCAACCCGGTACGGGCGACCCTGATCGCCGCGAGCGCCCGGCAGGTGCCCGCGCTGGCGGCCGTACTGTACGGGTCCCTCGCGGCCGAGGACGAACGGCCGGCCGGTGCCTGGCACGCCGAGTGGCAGCCGCTGCGCGACGCACTGCGCCTGACCGGCGGCGCGGCGCGGGACGCGGTGGAACTCTGTGCCGGACTGGAGGTGCGCCCCGACCGCATGCGGGAGAACCTGGACCGCACCGGCGGCCTGATCACCTCGGAACGCCTGATCGCCGAACTGGCCCCGCTGCTGGGCCGTTCCGCCGCCAGGGACCTGCTCTTCCGGGCCGCCCGGTACGCGTCGGAACACGCAACGGACCTGCCGGAAGCCCTCCACCGGCAGCCCGAGGCCCGGCTCCTGCCCTCCCGGGACCGCCTCCACGAACTCCTCGACCCCACCACCTACCTGGGAGCCGCCCCCACCCTCACCACCAGAGCCCTCACCCGCCCCCTCCCCTGAACCCCACCCCGATCACCCCCACCCCTGCCCCACCCCCACCCCCGCCCCTGCCCCTGCCCCACCCCCGCCCCATGGGCAGCTGGGCCGCCCAGAGGGCGGAACGGGTGGGCATGGGGCGGCCCCCGGCGGAGCCGCACCACCCCGCCCCGCCCCGGCCCACCCCCGCACCCCCGCACCCCCGCACCCCCGCACCCGCACCCCCGCACCCACCCACGCCCGAACCCCACCCCACCCTCCCCAGAACACCCAGGACCCCCATGCCCCTCCACCACCACACCACCGGCCCCACCACCGCCCCACCCCTCCTCCTCGGCCCCTCCCTGGGAACCCCCCTCTCCGTCTGGGACCCCCAAATCCCCGCCCTCTCCGCACACTTCAACGTCACCCGCTGGGACCTCCCCGGCCACGGCGCTTCCCCCGCCGCCCTCCTCAAGCCCGGAGCCACCGTCGCCGACCTGGCCCACCTGGTCCTCGACCTCGCCGACTCCCTCGGCATCACCCGCTTCGCGTACGCCGGAATCTCCCTCGGCGGCGCTGTCGGTTCCTGGCTGGCCGTGCACCACCCCGACCGGATCGCCTCCCTGGCGCTCGTCTGCACGTCCGCCCGCTTCGGCACCCCCGACATGTGGGCGGACCGGGCCGCCCTGGTGCGGCGCCAGGGCACCGCACCGCTCGCCGAGTCGGCCCCCTCCCGCTGGTTCACCACCCGCTTCGACGGGCCCGCCGTCGAGCGGCTGCGCGCCGGGCAGCGGGCCGCCGACCCCGACGCGTACGCGGCCTGCTGCGACGCCCTCGCCGCCTTCGACCTGCGCGGGGACCTCGGCAGGATCACCGCCCCGACCCTCGTCGTGGCGGGCCGCGAGGACCGGGCGACCCCGCCCGCCGACGCCCGCCTCCTCGCCGACGGCATCCCCGACGCCGCCCTCACCGAGATCCCGCGCGCCGCGCACCTGGCCAACGTGGAGCGCCCTGAACCCGTACTGGCCGCGCTCCTCGGCCACTTCACCGCCACCGGAGCCCCTGACCAAGCCGCCCCCGACCAAGCCGCCCCGGACCGAGTCGGCCCTGACCAAGCCGCCCCGGACCGAGTCGGCCCTGACCAAGCCGCCCCCCGCCCCACCAAGCACGCCACCGGCACGTCCGTCCGGCGCCAGGTCCTCGGTGACGCCCACGTCGACCGTGCCGTCGCCCGCACCACCCCCTTCACCGCCCGCTTCCAGGACTTCATCACCCGCTACGCCTGGGGCGAGATCTGGAACGGGGACATCCTGGACCGCCGCACCCGCAGCTGTATCACCCTCACCGCACTCGTCGCGGGCGGCCACCGCGACGAACTCGCCCTGCACGTCAGGGCCGCCGTCCGCAACGGCCTCAGCCCCGACGAGATCGGCGAAGTGCTCCTCCAGTCGGCCGTCTACTGCGGCGTCCCGGCAGCCAACGCCGCCTTCGCCGTCGCCGACGCCGTCCTCCGGGAGATCGCGGCCGAAGAGACCGACCGCTCCCGACCGGACCACACCGAAACGGACAACTGACCCCATGCACACCACAGTCGGCATCATCGGCGGCGGACCCGCCGGACTCCTCCTCGCCCGCCTCCTGCACCGCGCCGGCGTCGACAGCGTCGTCCTGGAGAGCCGTGGGAGGTCCTACGTCGAACAGCGCCAGCGCGCCGGAATCCTCGAACAGGGCACCGTCGACATCCTGCGCGCCGCCGGGGCGGGGGAGCGCATGGGCCGCGAGGGGATGCCCCACGACGGCATCGAGCTGCGCTTCGACGGCCGCGCCCACCGCCTCGACTTCCCCGCCCTCACCGGCGGCAGGCGGGTCATGGTGTACGCCCAGACCGAGGTCGTGAAGGACCTGGTGGAACTCCAGCTGGCCGACGGCGGGCCGCTGCTCTTCGAGGCCGAGGTCACCGCGGTGACCGGCGCCGACACCGGCCGACCCACGGTCACGTACCGCCACGAGGGCCGCGAGCAGACCCTCACCTGCGACTACGTCGTGGGCTGCGACGGATTCCACGGAGTGACCCGGCTCGCCGTCCCGGAGCCGGTGCGCACCACGTACGAGCGCACGTACCCGTACTCCTGGCTCGGCATCCTCGCCGACGCGCGCCCGGTCCACGACGAGCTGGTCTACGCCCATCACGACCGCGGCTTCGCCCTCGCCAGCATGCGCTCGCCCACCGTCAGCAGGCTCTACCTCCAGGTGCCCAACGGCACCGACCCCGCGGACTGGTCCGACACGCGGATCTGGGACGAGCTGGACACCCGGCTCGGCACCGGCACCGGCCGGAAGCTGGAACGGGGTGCCGTTACCGCCAAGTCGGTTCTGCCGATGCGGAGCTGGGTGACGGAGCCGATGCGGTACGGGCGGGTGTTCCTGGCCGGGGACGCCGCGCACATCGTCCCGCCGACCGGGGCCAAGGGCCTCAACCTGGCCGTCGCCGACGTGGCCCGGCTGGCGGCGGCCTTCACCCAGCTGCACACCACCGGCTCGGACGCACTGCTCGACGCGTACTCGGACGCGGCGCTGCGCCGGGTCTGGCGCGCCGAGCACTTCTCGTACTTCATGACGACGACGCTGCACACGGACCCGGAGCAGTCCCCGTTCCTGACCCGGCTCCAGCTCTCCCAGCTGGACCGGATCGCCTCCTCGCCGCACGCGGCGGCCGAACTGGCCGCCAACTACGCGGGGTTGCCGTTCGAGGAGTGAGCCCGTAGGGCAGGCCCGCCGGTCGTCGGGCGGGCCCGCCGGTCTAGGAGGCGCCGGTGGGGGCGAGCGCGGGGCGCCGGGACGGCCGTGCGGCCAGCGGCACCAGGGCTATCGCGACCGCGCCGACCAGCCCCGCCAGGGCGAACGAGGTGAACCCCCAGCCCTGGTTGCCGCTCGTGGCCAGCACCCCGCCGAGCCACGGGCCGACCACCGCGCCGGTGCGGCCGACCCCGGTCACCCAGCCGAGCCCGGCGGCCCGTTCGCCGGACCGGTAGACCGAGTTGCTCGCGGCGTACACCATCACCTGCGCGCTGAACAGCACGACACCGGTCAGCGCCACCACCGCATAGGTCAGCCCCAGCGGCAGGTGCGACCTGAGCAGCAGCGCTCCGGCCGCCGTCAGTACGAACCAGAGCGCGGACACCCGCACCGCGCCGAACCGGTCCGCGGTGCGGCCCGCGATCAGCATGCCGACGATGCCGCCCGCGTTGATCACCATCAGGAAGCTGACCGAGGAGGTGAGCCCGTACCCCGACGCCCGCATCATCTGCGGCAGCCAGGTCGACACCCCGTACACCAGCAGCAGTCCGCAGAACGAGGCCAGCCACAGGAGCGGTGTCGCCCACCGCGACTGGGGGCCGAACAGGGCCCGGACGGCGGCCAGCCGGCCCTTGGCCCCCGCGGCGGGCGCGGCCACCTCGGGCAGCCGGGGCAGCCCGTACCGGTCGGCGACCGCGTCCGCCCGTACCCGCTCGCCCCGCGCCAGCAGTACGCCCGGCGACTCCGGCATCAGCTTGAGCAGCAGCGGTACGGCGACCACGGCGGGCAGCACCCCGGCCCAGAACACCCAGCGCCAGCCCGCCGCGGGCGCCAGGGTCAGCCCGAGACCCGTGGCGACCATGCCGCCCGCGTGGTACGAGGTCATCAGCAGGCCGGTGGTGAGCGCGACCCGGCGCGGCGGGGCGAACTCCATCACCATCGCCAGACACAGCGGCATCAGCCCGCCGAGGCCGAGCCCGGCCACGAACCTGCCCGCACCGAACAGGCCGGGCGTCGCCGCCAGCGCGCACACCGCCGAACCCAGCGAGAACAGGGTGACGCTCCCCGCCAGCATCGGGCGGCGGCCCAGCCAGTCGGTCAGGTTCCCGGCGGTGAGCGCGCCGATCAGCATGCCGAAGGTGGTCCAGCTGCCGATGGTGCCCGCGGTGGATTGGGTGAGGCCGAGCCCGGGGTCGTCGAGCATGTGCGGCATGACGGCGCCGTAGATGTTCACGTCCATGCCGTCGAAGAAGACGGCCAGCCAGCACAGGGCGAGGACGGGGAGTACCGAACGGAAGGTGTGGGCGGGCCGGGGCGTGCGGGCCCGTGCGTCGGAGGCAGCCATGGAAGTCCTAGGGGTCGGGGGCCCGTCGAGGAGCGTTCGCCTGGTGAACATTGCTTCGTTGGGGAGTGGCAGCAGTGTCCGGCCGGCACGGGTGGGTGTCAATGGAAGTCCCGCGCCCGAATCTCCGTACCCCCGCACCCCGCACCCCGCACCCCGCACCGCGGGGTACGCATCGCCCGGCCCGGCCCCCGCCCCGGGCCCGCTCCCCGGCTCAGCCCAGCAGCCGCAGTGCCGTGTCCGCCCGTCCCAGCCGTACCGACTGACCCCAGGTCAGCTCCAGCGCGTCCGTCTCCATGCCGTCGCCGAAGACCACCAGCCGGTCGGACTCCACGGTCAGCCGCAGCCGGGCGTCCCCCTCAAGCACCCCCTCCACCAGGGAGGTCCGGGTGTCCGGCGAGGGCCAGGCCTCGCGTACGAACCACATCAGCCGCGGGTCGCAGGGGCCCGGCAGCGGCAGGGCGGAGCCGCGCTCCAGCCACAGCGACCGCAGCCAGCCGGTCGCACCGGTGCCCGTGCCGACCAGCACGCCGGACGAGGCCTGCGGCTCCGGGGCGGACCGGCCGGAGTCGGGGCCTATCCGGTAGCGGGCGGTCTGGTGGGACGGCGGGCCCAGGAAGATCTCGTTGAGGGCCAGCAGCCGCTGGGTGTCGTCCGCGACCGCCTCCACCATGGTCAGCTCGTCGGCGCCGCCACCGGTCACCGCGGCCCGCAGCAGTTTCGCCGCGTCGGCCGGCCGGTGGCGCACCAGCACCCCCGGGTTGCGGCCGGGGTCGGTGTCGATGCCCAGCACCGGCTGCCCGTCGAGGTACTTGGCGACGTTCGCGACCAGACCGTCCTGCCCGACCACCACCACGACGTCCTCCGGGGCGAACAGGAAGCGGTCCAGGTCCGCCCGCTCCACCCGGGCCTGCCGCCACTGCAACGGCACCGCCCCCGCCACCTCCGCCAGGGCCCGCCGGGTGCGCAGGTGCCGCTCCTCCACCTCCCGGATCCCGCGCCCCCGCGAGGACAGGAAGAACTCCGCCTGGCCGCGCGTGCCGTGCCGGGCCAGCAGGTCCTCGTACTCGCTGGTGCGGTGGACCAGTACGGCGCGCGGCGCGAGACTCACGACGGCTCCCCGCCGCCCCTGCCCAGCCTGGCCAGCAGCCCGGTCAGCACGTCGGGCGACAGGGTCAGGCTCTCGATGCGCGGCACGTTCTCCGCGAGCCGGGTGGTGGCCAGGGCGTGCAGGGTCGCCGCGTCGACCTCGCCGTGCACCCGCAGCCAGGCCGCCTGCGCCTGGGCGCGCGCCTCGCCGACCTCCCGCGCCGCCTCCGCCTCGGCGCGGGCGAGCCGCACCGTGCGGGCCGCTTCGGCCTCGGCCCGCACGCCGTCGGCCGCCGCCTGCTCCTCCGCCTCGCGGCGGGCGTTCACGCCGCGCTGGTCGACGAGCTGCTCCTCCTGGCGGGCCAGTTCGATCCTGCTGGCCAGCTCGTTCTCCGCGATGGCCCGCTCCCGCTCGACCGCCACCGCCCGCCGCTGGTAGGTCGCCCGGTCCGCCTCCTGCTGGATCTGCTCGCGCGCCGGGGTTCGCAGCGCCCGCTCCACCTCCGCCTCCGGCCGGATCGCCACCACCCGCACCGCGACCACCTCGATGCCGGTGGCGGGCAGCCGGGGCTCCGCCGCGAGACCGGAGGCGATCCGCTCCCGTACCGCCGCCACGCCGTCCACCAGGGCCTCCGACAGGGGGATGCGGGCCAGTGTGTCCAGCGAGTGCTGCTGCGCGGTCTCGGTGAGCAGCGTGGCCAGCTGCTCCAGCGGGGAGCCGCGCCAGGCGCCGGTGTCCGGGTCGACGGAGAAGTCGAGGCGGGCGGCGGCGACGGCCGGATCACTGATCCGGTACGTCACGGTGGCCTGCAGCGCGACGTCCTGGAAGTCCGCCGTGCGGGCCCGGAAGGACATCGCCAGTTCGCGGTCGCTGGTGGGCACTTCGGAGAGTGCGGCGGTCAGCGAGCGGAACCAGAAGCTGAGGCCCGGTCCGTCGTGCACCAGCTTGCCGTGCCGGTGGTGGCGGACGTGGGCGGTGGGCGCGGAGCGCAGATGGCGCCAGCCGAGGCGCCGGGTGATGTCGGCCATGAACAGGCCCCCTCTTTCTCGTCTCTATGACGATAAGAGGGGGCCGTCCTTTTCGTCAATACGACGAAAGGGGGTTGGCGCGACGAAGGGAAGGGGTCTGGAAGGGCCGTCGGCGGGCCCGGGGGACGGCCGGTCACCGGAAGGGCCGTCGGCAGGCCGGGAGGGCGGTCGGTCAGACGATGCCCTCCGCGATCTCCTCCCGCTCCCGCTTGGTGCCGTACGCCGCCTCCGACGGCACCCCGTACGTCTTGCGGGCCGCGTACCACCACGCCGTCGCCAGGATCAGCACCACCGCCAGCGCGATCACCGCGTAGTTCATCGACTCCCAGTTGACCGGCGCCTTCTGCGGCAGCAGGAACAGCACCGTCACGATCGCGACCCACGACACCGCGATCCAGCCGACCGGCTTGCTCCACCGCCCGAGGTGCCACGGCCCCTTCTGGAAACGGTCGCCCGCCCGCAGCCGCAGGAAGATCGGGATGGCGTACGCGGGGGTGATGCCGATGACGTTGATCGCGGTCACCGCGCCGTACGCGGTCGCCGAGTACAGCGACGGCACGGCCAGCAGGCAGGCGACACCCACCGACAGCCACACCGCGGGCACCGGCGTCTGGGTGCGGCTGCTGACCCGCCGCCACAGCTTGGAGCCCGGCAGCGCGTTGTCCCGGCTGAACGCGAACACCATCCGGCTCGCCGCCGCGACCTCCGCGTTGCCGCAGAACAACTGCGCCACGATCACCACGAGAAGCAGCGCCGTCGCACCGCCCGAACCCAGCGCGTCCAGCAGGATCTGGGCCGGCGGCACCCCCGTCTCGCTGCCCACCGTGCCCGCGTAGTCCTGGATCGCGAAGGTCAGCCCGGCCAGCAGCGCGAAGCCCGCCAGCCACGACACCCAGATGGCCCGCACGATGCCCCGCGCCGCGGCCACCGACGCGTTGGAGGTCTCCTCCGACAGGTGGGCCGATGCGTCATAGCCGCAGAAGGTGTACTGCGCGAGCAGCAGGCCGATCGCCGCCACGTAGATCGGGCTGTCGATGCCCGTGTCGTTCACGAACTCGGTGAACACGAACTTCGTCGACTGGTGGTGGTCCGGAACGATCGCCAGCGCACCGACGATCACCGCGACACCGGCGAGGTGCCACCACACGCTGATCGAGTTCAGCACACTGACCAGCCGCACACCGAACAGGTTCAGCACCGCGTGCAGCAGCAGGATGCACATGAAGATCAGCATGGTGGAGCCGGGCGTCGGCTCGAACCCGAACCGCAGGTTGAGGAACGCCCCGGTGAACAGCGCGGCACCGTAGTCGATGCCCGCGATGGCGCCGAGCAGACCCAGCAGGTTCAGCCAGCCCGTGTACCAGCCCCACTTGCGTCCGCCGAGCCGGTCGGCCATGTAGTACAGCGCGCCCGACGTCGGGTACGCGCTGGTCACCTCGGCCAGCGCCATGCCCACCGTCAGCACGAACAGCCCGACGCCGATCCAGCCCCACATCATCACGGCGGGACCGCCGGTACCCAGGCCGAACCCGTACAGCGTCATGCAGCCGGACAGGACGGAGATGACCGAGAAGCTGATCGCGAAGTTGCCGAACCCTCCCATCCGGCGCGCCAGAACCGGCTGATAGCCCAGTTCCCGCAGCCGGGCCTCCTCGTCCTGCTGCACCGGCGGACCGGAACGGCCGCCCTTCCTGAACGACTGCGCGGGTATGGACATGAGTCTTCCTTCTGCGAGAGAGCCTGCGGGGGAGAGCTGGGTGGTGCGGGAACTGCCGCGGGTGACCGGGGGCGGTCGCCCGGCAATCGGGCTGTGGCGTGCGACGTGGTACGTGGCGTGCGACGCCGTACGTGCCGGGAGGTGCGGTACGTGGCAAAGGGCGCGGCCCTCAGGAGAGTTCGGGTCCGGACGCGTCGAGGGACCGCGAGCGGGCCCGGAGGAACAGCTCCTCCGCCCCCTGCACGAGATCGCCGTGGTCGTCACGGATCCGGTACGTCCACGGCACCGGCGCGTAGTACGGCCCCAGCGCCCGGAACACCCGGGCCGCGTCGGTGAACTGGTGGGCGCCCCACAGGGCGTGCGCGAGATGGCTCAGGTCGAGCAGCGAGGAATCTTCCAGGTCGGCGAAGTCGAACCAGTCGCGCAGCGCCGCCAGGGCGTCCCGGATCGCGTCGTCCGTCACCCAGTGCAGGTCCAGCGCCCGCTCCTGGCCGCGCTCGCGCCGGTAGCGCTCCGCCCGCACGTACAGCGGCAGAGTGTGCGCCGCGGACCCCGGCGGCGCGGAAGAGGCCGCCCAGCGCGAGTAGTTGACCGCCTCCGGTAACGCGCCGTGCGGACTGCGCGCATACACGAACTGGAGCATCCGCTGATGCGCCTCCCGGTTGTCGGGATCCCGCTTGGCGACCTGTTCGAGCAGCCCCCACGGGCCGGGGAAGAGCATCGGACCCGGCGGCGGCAGCCGGTGCTCCGGCATCCGCTGGCCCCGGTCCAGCGGGGACAGGGCCAGCAGACAGACCCACGGCACCGGGTCGTCCGGCACCTCCTCGGCGTAGATCCGGCACGCCCCCCACGCCTCGTGCCACAGCGCGGAGGTCTGCGGGTGGTCCTCCCGGTGCGCCCTGGTCGCCCGCTCCACCGCGACCCGGGCGTGCATCGCGGTCACCGCCACGCTCCGCGGCTCCTCGGCCCGCCAGGCGCGCACCGTGTCCGTACCGGCCGCGACGGTCGCCAGGACCTGGGTGCGCCGGGTCCACGCCGACCAAGTCCGCGTACCGTGCAGTAGGTTCCGCATCGCCAGCCATCTGCCCGCCCGTAACTCCTGCACGACGGAGCGGAGTTCGGCGTCGTGGCCTGCGGGATGGTACACCGGTAGGAAGTCGTCGCTGGGCATCGTCGCTGGTCCTCGGGTGCGGTCGTGGGTACGGGGATGTGGGGGGAGGTGGCTGCGCCGTCTGTGCGCACCTTGCGTAACTCCCGTATGCCGCCGTGTAGTTGACCATGGATCGCAATTCCGGTCCAGCCGAACGGAGGATATGGGAACGGCCGGGTCCGGCCGCGCTTGACGGCGGCGGTGCGGCTGGAAGAGGCTTTGGCCGGACTTCGGCAGGCGGGCGGGCGAGGGGACACGGCGATGAACGGGGCAGTCGGCGGCGCGGCGCGCGGGGCGTCGCACAGCGGGCCGGTGCTGGCCGTGGACCAGGGCACCTCCGCCACCAAGGCGCTCGTGATCTGCCCCGAACGTGGAGTGATCGGCAGCGGCAGGGCCCCCGTGCACCCCCGCCACCTGCCCGGAGGTCGCGTGGAGGTGTCACCCGAGGAGCTGTACGCGTCCGTGCTCGCGTCCGGAAACCAGGCCCTCGCGGCGGCGGGCGAGCCCGTCGCCGCCGTGGGCCTGGCCAACCAGGGGGAGACGGTGCTCGCGTGGGACCCGGCCACGGGTGCGCCGCTCACCGAGGCGATCGTCTGGCAGGACCGCAGGGCCGCCGACCTCTGCGAGGAACTCGCAGCCCACGACGACGAGTTGAAAACCCTCACCGGACTTCCGCTGGATCCCTACTTCGCCGCCCCCAAGATGGCGTGGATACGCCGCCACCTCACCCGCGACGGAGCCGTGACCACCAGCGACTCCTGGCTCGTCCACCGGCTCACCGGCGCGTTCGTCACGGACGCCGCGACGGCCGGGCGCACCCAGCTCCTCGACCTGGAGAGCGCCTCGTGGTCCCCGGCCGCACTCGCCATCCACGGACTGCGCGACGAACCGCTGCCCGAGGTCGTCGGCTCGGACCGGCACGTCGGCACGACGACGGCCTTCGGCGGCGAACTCCCGCTCACGGGACTCCTGGTGGACCAGCAGGCGGCCCTGCTCGCCCAGCGCGCGCTGACCCCCGGCGCCGCCAAGTGCACCTACGGAACGGGGGCGTTCCTCCTGGCCCAGGCGGGCCGCAGCCCGGTCCGCCCGACGACCGGACTCGTCGGCTGCGTGGCCTGGCGGCTGCGCGACCGTACCGACTACTGCCTCGACGGCCAGGTCTACACGGCGGCCTCGGCGGTACGGTGGCTCACCGACCTGGGTGTCGTCGCGGGCGCGCACGACCTCGACCGGGTCGCCGCACAGGTCCCCGACGCCGGGGGAGTCGTCTTCGTACCGGCCCTGGCGGGCCTGGCCGCACCGTGGTGGCGCAGCGAGGCACGCGGAACGCTGAGCGGCCTCGGCCTGGACACCACGGCAGGCCACCTGGTGCGGGCACTGTGCGAGGGCCTGGCGGCGCAGGTGGCGGAACTGGTGGAGGCGGCCGGCACGGAACTCGGCAGCCCCCTCACGGAGTTGCGGGTCGACGGCGGCCTGACGGCGTCGGCGGCGCTGATGCAGACACAGGCGGACCTCCTCCAGATGCCGGTGGTGGTGGCGGAACTGCCGGACGCGACGGCGCTCGGCGTCGGCGCGGCGGCCCGGCTGGGCCTGGGCGCATCCCTGGCGGAGGCACTGCCCCCGGAGGGGAAACCGTCGGCGGTGTACGAACCGCGCGTCTCCCCGGACGAGGCCCGGGACCGGCGAGCGGCGTTCCGCGCGGCCGTCGGCTGACAGCCCGCCCCGCGAGGCACGAGGGCGATCACCGCCCCGTGGAAGGGCCGGCCCCGCGCGCACCACCCGCCCACCGCTGCCAGCCCCCACTCGCCCTCCGAAGGAGCCCCATGCCCGCCCCCGCCCCCTACGACGTCACCGTGATCGGCGCCGGTGTCGTCGGCACCGCCATCGCCCGCCACCTCGCCACCCACACCGACCCTCGCCACCCACCCCTGCGCCTCGCTCTCCTCGACGCCTCCGACGACATCGGCAACGGCACCTCCAAGGCCAACACCGCCATCCTGCACACCGGCTTCGACACCACCCCCGGCACCCTCGAATCGACCCTCGTCCGGGACGGGCACCGCCGGCTCCTCGCCTACGCCCGGCAGACCGGCATCCCCGTCGAACCCGTCGGCGCGCTCCTCGTCGCCTGGACCGAGGACCAGCTCGCCGCCCTGCCCGCCCTCGCCGCGAAGGCGGTCCGCAACGGCACCCACGACACCCGCCCGCTCGGCCCCGCCGAGCTGTACGCCCGCGAACCCCACCTCGGCCCCGGCGCCCTCGGCGCGCTCGAAGTGCCCGGCGAGAGCATCATCTGCCCCTTCACCACCCCGCTCGCATACGCCACCGAAGCCGTCCGCTCCGGAACCGAACTCCACCTGAACACCCGGGTGGAGCGCATCACCCCCACCCCCGACGGCCACCTCCTCCACACGAGCCGCGGCCCCCTGCGCACCCGCCGCCTGGTCAACGCGGCCGGTCTGCACGCCGACACCGTCGACCGGATGCTGGGCATCGACGACTTCACCGTCACTCCGCGCCGGGGCCAGCTCCTGGTGTTCGCCAAGGAGGCCAGGGCCCTGGTCCGGCACATCCTGCTCCCCGTCCCCACCGCCCTCGGTAAGGGCGTCCTGGTCACCCCCACGGTCTTCGGCAACGTCCTGCTCGGCCCGACCGCCGAGGACCTCACCGGACCCGACGCCAGAACCGCCCACCACACCACGCCCGAAGGCATCGCCCACCTCCTGGAGCACGGTCGCCGCCTCATGCCCCCGCTCCTCGACACGAAGGTCATCACCTCGTACGCGGGTCTGCGCGCGGCCACCGGGCACGACGACTTCCGCATCCGCGCCCACCCGGGCCTGCGGTACCTGACCGTGGGCGGCATCCGCTCCACCGGTCTCAGCGCGTCCCTGGGCATCGCCGCCCACGTCGCCGGGCTCCTCGCCGAGGACGGCCTGCCGCTGAACCCCGAACCGAGCCAGTCCCGACCGCCGCGCATGCCCAACCTCGGCGAGGCCTTCCCCCGCCCGCACCAGCGCCCCGACCTCATCGCCCGGGACCCCGCCTACGGCGATGTCGTCTGCCCCTGCGAGAGCGTCACGCGCGGCGAGATCCGCGACGCCCTGACCTCCACCGTCCCCGCCCGCACCCCGGGCGGCCTGCGCCGCCGCACCCGTGTCGAATCCGGCCACTGCCGGGGCGAGCGCTGCGCCGCCGCCGTCCGCGCCCTGACCGCCGAGCACACCCCGCGGCCTCCGAAGGACCTCCAGGACACGCGGGGCGGGCAGGGCGGCCCGGACATCGGCCCCGGGGGTTCCGGGACCCGTTAGGGCACCAGCCCCCGGACCTCCTCCGCCACGAACCGCACGAAGCCCGCGGGGTCCGGCTCGTCCGCCGTCGGCTGGAGTACCACCGTGTCGGCCCCGGCCGCCGCCAGCTCCCGTACCGCCGCGGCGACCGCCTCCGCGTCCCCGGCGGCGCCCAGTTCCGGCGACAGCACCCGGCGGTCCGAAGCGAGTTCGGCCCGTACCCGGTCGGCGGCGCCGGGCCCGGTCGCGGCCAGCAGATAGACCACGACCTTGTGCGGCGCGTCCGCGTCGCGTCCCGCCGCGGCCCGGCCCTCCTCGATCAGCCTGCGCGCCGCCCGCATCCCGTCCGGCGAGGTGGACGCGTCGAGCACCGTGCCGTCCGCCGCCTCACCCGTCAGCCGCAGCGTGCGCGGCCCGACACCCCCGGCGAACACCGCGGGCGCCCGGTGCGGGGGCCAGTCCAGCGCCACCTTGTCCAGCCGTACGTACTCCCCGTCCGCGGACACCTCCTCGCCGCGCAGCAGCGAGCGCATCGCCCCCAGGTACTCGCGCAGCAGCGTCAGCGGCGAGTCCGGCCGCGCACCGACCTGCCCCATCCAGTCCTGCACGCCGTGCCCGACGGCCAGCGTCACCCGCTCCGGGAACAGCCGGTACAGCGTGGCCGCCTCCATCGACGCCAGTGCCACATTCCGCAGCGGCACCGGCAGCAGCCCCACGCCCACGTGCAGCCGCTCCGTCCAGGCCAGCGCGGCGGAGGCGGCGGCGATGCCGCTCTCCAGGAAACAGTCCTCCCAGAGCCACAGTTCCTCGACGCCTGCCGCGTCCGCCAATCGCACCAGCGGTCGGAGCTGCTCAGGGGGCAACTGGGGGCGGAACACCACGCCGAGAGTAGTCATGCCACCCATTCCTACCGGCCCGCCCCCGCACCGGCAACCACTCCTGACGCCCCCGCGGCAACTCCGCGACCAGGCCGCTCACCGGCAGCGCAGCTGCTCCCCGGTGGCCGGCGCACCCTCCACCATGCTGCGGTCGTAGGTCACCGCGGCCACGTCCCGCCCCTTGGTCCCGACCGTGACCCGGAGCAGGTCCCCGTGCCCGGCCACCGGGCGCAGCTCCGCACCCGGCAGCGCGGCGGCCAGCGCGGCGGCGTACCGCTCCCGGCGCGGGTCGTAGACGATCACCGTGGGGCCCTCGGCCCGCACCGCCGGGGCCGGTGTCGCGGTCACGGCGAAGCCGCTGCGCCGCAGTGCCTCCGCGACGTCCGCGTCGTCCACCTGCACCGCCACCCGGCTCGGCTCCATCGCCACCGGCACCGCCTGGAGGGTGGCCTCCGCGGTGATCGACCGGTCCTCGCGCAGCGCCGCGAACAGCCGGGCGGCCCTGGCCCGGTCCCACAGCAGCGTCGAGCCCCAGTCCGGCACCCGGTGGTCGAAGGCCGACATGGGCACCGTCGCGAACTCCATGTCCGCGGGCGTCAGTTTGCGCATCGACCAGCCCAGCGAGAAGAGCGTGCCGAGACCGGTGCCGCTGTCGGTGCGCACGTACGGGGCGAGGGCCTGCGCGGCGTTCACGAGGGCGAGAGGATCGCGGAAGGTGCCGGCCCGCGCCAGCCGGTCGACCATGCCGAGCAGCAGCCGCTGCTGACGGCGCACCCGGCCCAGGTCGCCGGGCGGCGACACCTTCCTGGCCCGCGCGTAGCGCAGCGCGCCCCGGCCGTCGAGCAGTTGGGTGCCGGGGGCCAGACGCAGCCCGGACTTGGGGTCGGTCAGGGGGCGGTCGGTGCACACCTCGGCGCCGCCGAGCCGGTCGACGGCGGAGGCGAAGCCGCCGAAGTCGGTCTGCAGATAGTGGTCCACCCGGACCCCAGTGGCCCGCTCCACGGTGCGTACGGCCAGATCGGGGCCGCCGTGCTGGAAGGCACCGTTGATCTTCCCGGAGTGCGCGGGGTGCGCGTGCGGGGCGAACGGCACGTAGGAGTCGCGGGGGACGGAGACCACACTCAGGCGCCGTCCGTCCGGGGCGAGGTGCACCAGCATCATCACGTCCGTGCAGTCGCACTCCTTGCCCCCGACGTGCAGGTCCCGGATCTGTTCGCGCGTCAGCCCTGACCGCCGGTCGATCCCGGCCACCAGCAGGTTGGTGCCGGGAGCCGTCCGCGCGGCGGCGGACAGGGTGCTGTCGTGCTCCAGGGCGAACGGAGCCGGGGCGGTCGCCTGCGCGGGGGCCGGGCCGGCCCCGAGCGAGGCCACGAGCAGCGTGGCGAGCACCAGACGGCGGCGGGCGGACAGACGACGGCGTGAGCGGCTGGACGGCACAGCGACCTCCGGGAAGCAGCCGAGAGATAGTTATAAATACCGACAAACTACGCAGATCTCCGCCGGGAGGTGGGTGCGACCCGCCGGGAAACCGATTGCGGACCCGGCGATCTTCGAACTAGCCTCCGCGCATGCTGCCCGAGGTGAACGACGACGCCCAGTGGGACGCAGTCGTCCCCGACGAGACGGTCATGCGGCCTGCGGTGACCGACCTCCTTGCCCGGCTGGGCCTGGCCGGAGCGCCCGTGACCCGCTACTCCGGCGGCTCGATGCCGGTCTACGCGGCCGGCACCGGGCACGTCCTCAAACTCTTCCCCACCTGCGACGCCGAGGACGGCATCACCGAGGCACGCGTGCTGTCCCACCTGCACGGCCGACTGCCGGTCCCCACCCCCGAACTGCACGCCTCGGGCGCGTACGGGAACGGCTGGCGGTATGTCCTGATGGCCCGGCTCCCGGGCGAGGACCTCTCGGTGGCCTGGCCGCGCATCCCGGCCGCCGACCGCGAGCGCCTGGTCACCGAGGCCGGCGAGGCGCTCGCCGCACTGCACGCGCTCGACCCCGCCCCGCTCGCCGACGTCCTGGGACCCGAGGACTGGGACGCCTTCCTCGCCCGGCAGCGCGCGGGCGCCGTCGAGCGGCAGCGCAGCCGCGCACTGCCCGAGGAGTGGACCGCGCGGATCCCCGCCTTCCTCGACTCCGTGGAACTTCCGGCCGGTGGCGAACGGGTGCTGCTGCACACCGAACTGATGCGCCAGCACCTCGTGGTCGACCCGGCGACCTGGCGGCTGACCGGGCTCTTCGACTTCGAGCCCGCCATGATCGGTGATCCGGCGTACGACCTGGTGGCGATCGGTCTGTTCCTGACCCGGGGCGAACCGGGGCTGATGGCCCGCTTCCAGAAGGCGTACGGCCGCACCTTCGACCCCCGCCAACTCCTCGCCTACGCCCTGCTGCACGTCTATGCGAACTTCGTGTGGTACTTCCGCGAACTCCCGGCGCCTTCCGAGCAGAGCTGGGAATCGGTCGCGGAAGCGTGGTTCGGCGGCTGAGCGGCCGTCGCCGGAGCGTCCCGCTGTTGACACCCGCACGGGCATATCCGTGGCCCCCGCCGGTGAATATTCAGGGAGCATAGGTCAATTGCCAAGGCGGCCGGGGACGGGAATTCGAACGGGGCCGGAAAGGGAAAGGGCTCGTTCCGGGCGCTCTCGGCGTGCAATGAGGCGTGCGTACGGCGCAAGCCCGTACGACGCCCCTCGGTAAGGGGCGGGCGATTTCGAACGCGAGGTGCGGACAAGGGTGAAATCCGCCAGATCGTAACGGTGTTGACCTGGGTGGACGCTATGCGGAGTCGCACCGTTGTGCGTTTCCGGGACATCGGGCGGTACTGCCGGATTCAGCAGGGTATTTCCGTCCTTTGGCAAGAGGCCGGCACGTAAAGATCCGCACCGATGGCCCCGCCCGCCCCCCAGGGATCACGCCGGGAGTATTCTCGGCGGGAAATTCGGCCGACCGACTACTGTGAACAAGCGTTGCTCAACTTGCGTCAGGTGATGGGCAGTTGCATTGTTATTGACGATCGGACATGGGCATATAGGCCCCAGCACAGAGCAGAACACCGCACTGCACGTTGAAACCTGGACTCCAGGGGGAAATCCCATGACCGTGGCTTCGGAACACCGGCTGATTCAGCAACTGCCCCACGTCCCGTTCTACTGCCCGGTGCCTGCCGCCGTGCATCCGGCGGCGCGGGTACTGAACGAGCTGACCGTCGACTGGATGCTCCGGCAGCAACTGGACAGTGATCCGGAACAGCGCCGACGGCTGGCCCTCTGCGACTTCGGCGGCCTCACCGCCTCGACCATGCCCTACGGCAGCCTCGCCCCGCTCACCCTGATGGCCAAGTTCCACGCCGTGCTCTTCTCGCTCGACGACGGCGTCTGTGACGAGGCGCAGCCGAGCGCGGGCCAGCTGGCGCAGGAGACCTCCCGAATAATGCGTGCCGTGGAAGCCCCCGGAGCGTTCGTGCCCGGAGAGTCGCGGCACGCCGCGTCCCTGCGCGAACTCCGCCAGGAACTGGAGACCTACGCCACCCCCCGGCAGCTGCGCCGCTGGGTCGACGCCATGCGCGTCTACACCTCGGGACTGGTCTGGGAGGCACAGTGCCGACGCAGCCCGGGACTTCCGTCCCTCGACGACTACGTCACCCTGTGGATGCGGGCCATCGGCATGGCTCCCTCGACGGCCATGATGGAGATCGTCGCCGGCTACTCGGTGCCCGACGAGGACCTGGAGGACCCCCGGGTGCGGGCCCTCACCGAGATCACCTGGACCCTGGTCAGCTGGGACAACGACCTCTACTCGCGCAACAAGGAACTGCTGCGGGCGGACGACGACCTCAACCTCATCGACGTCCTGCGCCACGAACTGGGCTGCAGCACCCAGCAGGCCCTGGAACGGGCCGTCGAGATGCGCGACCGCGTCATGATCCTCTTCCTGCGGCTGCGCGCCCAGGTGCTGCGCGACGGCGGAGCCGAAGTGCGGCGCTACGTCCACGACTTGGGCCAGTTCGTGCGCGGCCACCTCGACTGGGCCTCCCGCTGCCCGCGCTACACGGTCCCGGCACCCCCGGGCACCTCCGCGCGGCCGGCCAGCTGGTGGAAGCACCGGCCCGCCGACGAGAGCGGCGAACCCCTGCCGCTGCCGACCATCGCCTGGTGGTGGGACCAACTGGAGCCCGACCACGGCACGGTGCGCCGCGCCGCATAGCACGCGCGCACCGGCCGGGCGGACGGCGGCTCAGTAGCCGCGCCACCAGGTCACCAGCTGCCGCCACATCCGTACCGGTGCGGAACCCCGTCGCTGCGCCGGCACGGTGACGACGGGCGGCGGCGCGTCCGGCGCCTGCGGAACCGGGCCCGGCCGGTCGGCCGCGGGCTCCCGAGCGCTGTCCGTCCGGTCGGGCAGCGGCTGCGCCCCGTTGCGGGACGCCGAGCCCACTTCCCAGTCCCGGCGCGGCGCACCTTGGCGCTCCGGGGTCGTCGGCCCCGCCACCTCCTGCGGCGGACGCGGTGCGAACGTCACCGGAAGCTCGATCAGGTGCCGCGCCATCAGGGTGCTGCGCCACCTCAGCTCGTGCTCCTCGACGGCGAGCTGAATGTCCGGCAGACGCATCAGCAGGGCGTCGATGCCGGTGTCGGCGATGGCACGCCCGATGTCCTGCCCCGGACACTCGTGCGGCCCGCCGCTGAAGGCCAGATGGGCCCGGTTGCCCTGCATGGAGGCCGTCGGGTCGGGGCGCACCACGGGGTCCACGTTGGCCGGCGCGATGCCCACGATCAGCGCGTCGCCCGCCTTGATCTTCTGCCCGCCCAGCTCGGAGTCCCCGGCCGCCCACCGGCCGAGGATGTTGGTGAACGGCGGCTCGTCCCACAGGGTCTGCTCGACCGCCTCCGGCAGCGTCATGTGACCGCCGCTCAGCTGGGCCCGGAACCGCGGGTCGGTGAGCACCATGCGCAGCACGTTGGCGATCAGGTTGGCGGTGGTCTCGTACGCGGCGATCAGCACGAGGCGCAGGTGCTGGGCGATCTCGTCGTCGCCCAGGGCCGCCGGGTGCTCCACCATCCAGGTGGTGAAGTCCTCCTCGGGCTCCGCGCGGCGGCGGGCCACCAGGCGGATCAGTGCCGCCATCACGTACTCGTTGCTCGCGATGGCGGTCTCGGTGCCCTTGATCATGTCGCGGGCGGCCTGCACCAGGCGCTCGTCGTACTCCTCGGGCATGCCGAGGATCTGGCACATCACCATCATCGGCAGGTGCTCGGCGAAACTGCTGACCAGATCGGCCCGCCCGGCCTCGCAGAAATCGTTGACCAGGCGGTTACTGAACCGGTTGATGAAGCGGCGCACGCCCCGGTGGTCGATCCGCGAGATCGAGTCGGTGACCGCGCCGCGCTGCCGCTCGTGCTCGGCGCCGTCCGCGAAGACGCAGATCGGCTGGTACGCGAAGATCGGCGCGAGCGGGTTGTTCATCCCGACCGTGCCCTCCTGCAACAGCCGCCAGCGCCGCGAGTCCCGGGAGTACAGGGAGGGGGTGCGGGTCATGTGCAGGTTCTCGCTGTGCCCGAGGACCAGCCAGGCGGGCACGTCCCCGTTGATCAGGACGGGGGCCACCGGGCCGTGCTCGGCGCGCAGCTTCTCGTACAGGCCCATCGGGTCCTTCTCGTGCGCGGGACCGTAGATCCTGCGCAGACCACCGGGGCCGAACTCGCTCGTGTCGGCGTGCGCCGGGCATTCCGGCGGGGGGACGGGCGACGGGTCGAAGGGGGAGGTCAAGGCAACTCCTGGGGGAGGAAGCTGAGGGGGAGGGGCGGCAGGTCGCCGGGCGCGGGGCGTCAGGCGCGCTGCGCGGCGAGCGAATGCAGGTAGTGCATCAGCGTCATCAGCACGTCGCGGCTGGAGGCCCGGAGCCGGGCGTCGCAGTCCACCATCGGTACTTCGTCGGGGAGGTCGAGGGCGTGCCGCAGGGCCTCCATCGGGTGGCTCGGCGCGTCCGGGAAGGTGTTCACGGCGACCACGAAGGGGACCCCGCGCTCCTCCAGGCGCCCGATCACGTCGAAGCTGACCTCCAGCCGGCGGGTGTCGACCAGCACGACCGCACCGAGCGCGCCCTCGAAGAGCCCGTTCCACAGGAACCAGAAGCGCTCCTGGCCCGGTGTGCCGAACAGGTAGAGGATCAGCTGCTCGCTGATGCTGATCCGGCCGAAGTCCATGGCGACCGTGGTGGCGGTCTTGCCCTCGATCCGCGAGTTGTCGTCCACCCCGATGCTGGCCTGGGTCATGGTCTCTTCGGTGGTCAGCGGACGGATCTCGCTGACCGAGCCCACCATCGTCGTCTTGCCGACACCGAAGCCGCCGACGATCACCACCTTGACCGCGGCGGTGGCCGTGGCGGGCAGTACGTCCTCGGAGCGGGGGCCCGCGAGGGTGTCAGAGCCGTTGAAGTCCATGCATCACCGCTTCGAGGAGGGACCGGTCGGGGAGTACGGCGCGGACGATGGGCGCGCGGGACTCGACCAGTTCGGTAGCGAGCAGATCGGTCAGCAGCGAGGTGACCACGCTGAACGGCAGCCGCAGATACGCGGAGATCTCCGCGACCGACAGCGGAGCCCGGCACAGCCGCAGGATCGCGGCCTGCTCGGGCTGCACCGTCGGCGTCGGGGTGGAGCAGGCGACGACCATGGTGACCAGGTCGAGGGAGGCCCGCTCGCCGCCGTCCGGGCCGCCGGTGATCACGTAGAGCCGTTCGGGGTCCCCCTTGGCCGAGCCCGGATCGGGGGCCGGTGCGTCGGGGGCGGGCAGTTTCGCCCGTCGTTCTCGCCGGGATGGGTGCTTCATACGGTGCGCTGCCCGTCGTGCCGGGGCGGACTGGTCAGGTGGGCTCCGATCCGTACGACGAGGTCGCGCATCCGGGCACCCACCATTCCCGCGTCCACCGTCTCGTCGGCGAGGACGGCGAGGTAGGCCCCGGCCCCCGCCGCCATCAGATAGAAGAAGCCGCCGTCGACCTCGATGACGACCATTCTCATCCGGCCGTCGCTGTCGGGGATCTCCGAGGCGACCGCGGCGGCCAGGCTCTGGAGTCCGGCGCAGGCCGCGGCGAGGCGGTCGGCGACATCGGGGTCCCCGCCGTGCCGGGCGATCCGCAGGCCGTCCGCGGAGAGCACCACGATCTGGTGGATCTGCGGTACCCCGGTGGCCAGGTCCTTGAGAATCCAGTCCAAGTTGGCCCGCTGCTGGATCACTTCAGATCTCCTTTGTCCCACGTGTTGTCCAGATCGCCGTCGGCCGGTTGCGTGTGCGGACCGTCCGTCTCGGCCGGCGGATCCAGCGGCACTCCGTTGGCCGCCTTGGTGAATGCTTCGAGCCAGATGCCCGGCTCGGGTTCTTCCTTGCGGGGCTGCCCGGTTGCCGCTGCCGCCGCTCCTGCGGCTGCCGCGGCCTCCGCGGCGGCCTGGCGCTCCTGCGCCGGAAGGTTGTGCGAACCGAGGGGGGCGCGGCCCCGGCTGCGGCGCTGCGGCAGCCCGTTCTCGGTCCATTCGGTGACCACGGGGACGTCCTCCTCCATGGCCGACATCGGCATCGACACCGGCCGGGGCGCGGGCGCCGGGGCGGGCGCGGGCGTCGGCGCGGCGGGCGCCGGCGCGGCCGGGCGGGGCTTGCGCTGGGGGGCGCGGGCCTCCTCGGGCGTCATGCCCTCGCTCCTGCCGCCGCGCGGAACGGCGGAGGCGCCGATGCCGTGCGCGATGCCCGGGGCGGGCCCGGTGGTGACGATGTCGCGCGGCACGATCAGTACCGCCCGCACGCCGCCGTACGCGGACTGCCGCAGTGACACCTGGAGGTTGTACATCTGGGACAGCCGGCCGACGACGGCCATGCCGAGGCGGGGGGTGTCGCCGAGCTCGTTGAGGTCGATGCCGGCCTGGGCCTGCGCGAGCATGTTCTCGGCCCGGTTGCGGGCCTCCTCGCTGAGGCTGACGCCGCCGTCCTCGATCTCGATGGCGATGCCGGTCTGCACCTCGACCGCGGTGACGTGCACCCGGGTCTGCGGCGGTGAGTAGCGGGTGGCGTTGTCCAGCAGTTCGGCGCAGGCGTGGATGAGCGGCTCGACGGCGGTGCCGATGATGGCGACCTTGGCGATCGAGTGCAGATCGACGCGGCGGTACTCCAGGATCCGGGACATGGCACCGCGCAGCACGCTGAACAGCGGTACGGGGCGCGGCCACTGACGGCTCGGGCGGGCGCCGCCGAGCACCGAGATGGAGTCCGCGAGGCGGCCGATCAGGGCCGTGCCGTGGTCGATCCGCAGCAGGTCGTCGAAGACCTCGGGGTTGCGCCCGTGGTCCTCCTCCATCTGCCGCAGCTCGCTGGACTGCTGGTGCACGATGGCCTGCACCCGGCGGGCGATGTTGACGAACGCGCGCTGCGCGGACTCACGCCGGGCCTCTTCGAGGTCGATGATGTCCAGCACCGTGCGGAGCAACTCGCGCTGCGCGTACGGCAGATCGCGGTACCGCTCGTCGGCGTCGACGACGTCCCGCATGGTCTCGGCCGGGGACTCCCCGGAGCGCAGCCGCCGGATCGCGGCCGGCATCAGTTCCTTGGCGAGCCGGACGGTCTCGTCGTCGTGCTCGGCGAGCCGCCGCTCCAGCGACGCCAGCCGCTGCGCGTGATCGGCCCGCGCGCGGCGCAACGCCCGTCCGCGCCGCACGATTTCGGAGGTGAGCAGGGCGACGACGACGGTGGCCACCGCACCGCACCAGACGACGGGTATCCGGGCGGACTCCGCGACGACGACCGCGGCACCTGCCGTCGCGGCGACGGTGAGGACGACGGCCAGTGCGATCGCCCGCACGAACGGCGACTCCTGCTGGCGCGCCTGGTGCGCCGGATGCGGCGGACGGTTCTGCCGTGCCTGGTGTGCTGCCTGACGTGGGGGGGATTCAACCCGAACCATGGAGAGCCTCTGGCGTTGTCTCGGGGGGCGTGTGGTCTTAGGGGGTGTTTCCAAACAAGTGCCATGAAAGGGAACAAGTGGATGAATTCACATCAACTCGGCTCGTTGGGCAGCGAGCTTAGCCCGGTCGCGTCCGCGCATCGGCCGGTTCCTCCAACCCCCTGCACCGATCGTCGTCCCAGGCATAGACTCACCGACTTTGCACGTTCGGCGCTCGGTTGTGCACACCGAGTCACCGGATGGGGGGAAATTGCCGAGAGTGCCGGACGGATATGCGTGGGGCTTGATACGGGGTGTGGGACGGGCCCGGAAGCACGAAACCGGCCCGCCCGCCCCGGAGGGGCGAACGGGCCGGTGACGGCGTGCGGGGGAGCGGCCGGGCCCGGTGCGCCGCGCGGAGCGGACCGGGCTCCCGGTGGGCGGGGTGCTAACGCCCCCGCGTCAGCATCGGCAGCAGCAGCGCGGCCGACCAGCTGAAGTTCGGGGAGTTCAGCGGAGCCCCGGTCGTCGGGTCGTAGTTCTCCATGACCGGCCCGTTGCCGGACAGCCCGCCGGCGTTCGCCACGAGCCGCTCCGTCAGCGCGTCCGCGTCCCTGCCGTACCCGTAGCGGCGCAGCCCGCCGAGTGCGAAGTACGCCTGGTCGAACCAGACCGGGCCCCGCCAGTACCGGGTCGGCGCGAAGTACGGCGAGCTCTTGGCGACGGTCGGGAACGGCACCTTCGTGGCGAACTCCGCGGGGTCGTTCAGCTTCGCCCGCACCGCCGCGGCCTGCCCCTTCGACGCGCTGCCGCTCCACACCGGGATCGCCCCCTCGATGCCCCGGCCCCGCGCCGTCAGCAACTTCTCGCTGCCTAGCGCCTTGTCGTAGAACCACCCGGAAGAGGCGTCGTACATGGACTCCCGTACTGCCGTGTGCGTCGCACGCGCCTTCGCCGCCCACCTGCCCGCCTCGGCAGGCTTGCCCAGTACGGCCGCGATCCTCGCCAGGTACTCCTGGTCGGCGGCCAGATAGGCGTTGAGGTCCACCGACTCCTGGTTGACGGAGTAGCCCACGACCCGGCCGGCCGCGTCCTTGTTGGCGACCACCGCGGTGCCCAGCGCCTTGTCGAAGCGCGGCGCGTTGTCCATGCCGCTCTCCCACGCCGCCGCCAGCCGCTGGTCCTCCGGCGTCGCGTTCAGCGGATCGACCGTCGCCCCGTACTCGGCGAGCCCGTTGCCGTCGTGGTCCCGGTTGCGGTACCACCACGCCTGGTACGCGGCCAGCTTCGGGTACAGCTCGCGAAGGAAGCGCGTGTCGCCCGATCTGGCGAACACCTCCCACACCGACCAGGCCGCCAGCGGGGGCTTGGAGTTGCGCTCGTTCCAGTTGCCGCCGCCCTGCGCGGTGTCGTTGTAGAAGATCGCGTCCGGGATCATCCCGGCGTCCTGCGGGCGGTCGGCGGAGTCCGCGCGTATCTGGTGGTCGAACATCGACCGGATCTGCTCCTGCGCCAGCGCCGGTTCGAAGCGCGCCGTGCCCACCGCCTGCTTCCAGGTGTCCCAGGACCACACGCCGCCGGTGAACCACTTGTACGAGATGGACGGGGTGATCCCGTCGTGCCGGATCCGGCCCGCCGCCCCGCGCCAGTTGGTGACCAGCGTCTCCAGCGCCTTCACGGCGGTACGGCGCTCCCGCCGCGGCACCCCACGGGTCACCGAGTCGACATAGCGACCCCACCGGGCGTCACCCGAACGGGCCGCCGCCCCGGGGTTCGCGAGCGCGGACCGCACCGCGGGGGCCTCCCGCGCGCGCTCCGCGGCGGTGAAGGTGTACGACTCGGTCCAGTCGAAGGAGTGACCCCGGCCGGGCCGCAGGGTGACGGGTGCGGCGGCCCGGGTGCGGTAGGTGTCCCCCTCGACGGTGGTGCGGACCGGCTCCCGGTGGGTGATCTCGAAACGTTCGGTGCCGTCGGTGAGGTAGTCCCAGGTCTCCCGCACCTTCGCGAAGTCGACACCGACACCGCGCCCGGTGGCCTTCAGCGCCGGGGCGTCCTTCATGGGGGCGTCGGCGGGCCGCAGCAGCGAGCCCGTCCAGTCCGCGTCGAGCGTGCGCACCTCGCGGCCCTCGTTGCGCACCTCGGCCCGCACCAGCGCGGTGCGCTCCGAGGAGAACCGCAGTTCCAGCGTCAGCCGCAGCCCGCGCCCGAGGTCGTAGGACTGGAGCAGCCGGCCCGGCTGCGAGGTGAAGCGCGGGGCACCGCCCGCCGCGAGGTCCAGCACCGTGCCGGACTCGCTGAGCCGGATCCGGCTGAACGCCTTGCTCAGCCACCACGGGTACTCCTGCGCGATGTACAGCGGTCCGGTGAAACCGCCGTACGACGCGGTGTCGCCCGCCCTCGGGAGCGCGTAGGCGTGCCAGGCGCCCCGGTCGGCGAAGACGTTCACCGGGTTGTTGTCGCCGCCGACACCGGGCAGGGCGGCCGTGGGGGATCCCTGCCGGTCGAGCACATCGGCGTAGTCGGTGCGCGCGGCTCCGGGCCGGTCGGCGGATCTCGGCGGCGCCGAGGAGGCGGGGGCACTCATCGCTCCGGCGAGCAGGGTGCCGGAGAGCAGGGCCACCGCGAGGGCGCGGGGACGGGGACGGACGGACATGGTCACCTGGCTTCTTTGCGTGGACGTGGACGTGGACATGGACGGGGTCGTGGACGCGGACGGAAACGGGGACTGGGACGTTGGACGGAGACCCGGGCTGTGAGATGCGGGCCCTGGACGTGCGGGCGGGCCGGGTTGGGTCCGGCCCGCCCGCGACGGCGTCAGCTCTTCGGCGGGAGGCGGACCACTGCCGCGCCGCGCGGACCGAGGCGGACCCGCAGGCCCGTCTCCGTACCGGTGAGCAGGTCGTGGCCGGGGAAGGACGGGGAGTCGACCTCCTCGCCGGTGTGGTTGAGCAGGAAGAGGTGACGGCCGCGCAGCACCGCCTCCACCCCGTCGGGGGCCGGCTGCCCTAGCACGGGCCGCACTCCCGCCTCGGAGAGCGCGCCGTCGAGCACCCGGCCGATGCCCGCCCCGAGGTGGCAGCCGACGTACCGGGCGCTGCCGCGGCCGTAGCTGTGGCGGGTGACGGCGGGCAGTCCGGCGAGCACGCCCGAGGTGTAGGAGTCGAGGGTCACCGCGCCCTCCGGTACCAGCCACTCGCTCCACAGGGTGGCCTCGGCGTCGGCCCCCACCCCGACCCGTTTGCCGTCGGGTATCGGCCAGAACTCGTCGACGACCAGACCGAGCACCTCGCGCAACGGCCCCGGCGCACCCCCGTCGTGCAGCTGGTCGTGCGCGTCGACGACCCCGCTGAACGGCCCGCACACCAGCCGCCCGCCGTCCCGTACGAACCCGGCGATCCGCTCCGCGTCCTCCTCGCGCAGCAGGTACAGGTTGGGGGCGAGCAGCACGCGGTACGGGGAGGGATCGGCGGACGGCGGTACGAAGTCCACCGTGACGCCGCGCGCGTACAGCGCCTCGTACCAGGGGCGCAGCAGATCGCGCCAGCGCATCCGGGCCGAGGGGTGGTCGGTGCCCTCCAGCGCCCACCACGACTCCCAGTCCAGCACGATCGCGACCCGTGCGGTGATCCGGCCGCCCGCCACCTCCGCGAGCCGCGCCAGCTCCGCCCCGAACCGCACGGTCTCCCGCCAGCCGCGCGACTCGGTGCCCCGGTGCGGCAGCATCGCGCTGTGGAACTTCTCCGCGCCCGCCCGGGACTGCCGCCACTGGAAGTACATGATCCCGTCGGCACCCCTGGCCAGCGCCTGGAGCGACCAGAGGCGTTGCAGACCGGGGGGTTTGGGGGTGTTCACCGGCCGCCAGCTCACCGCTGACGGGGCCTGTTCCAGCAGCAGCCACGGCTTGCCGCCCTTGAGGGAGCGCATCAGGTCGTAGTTCAGCGCGGCACCGATGTGCGCCCGCGGATCGGCCGGGTCGGGGTAGGCGTCGTCCGACACGATGTCCTCGTGCTCGGCCCACTCCCAGTAGTCCAGGGACTCCATCATCGACATGAAGTTCGTGGTGGCCGGGATTCCGGGGGACAGCTCGCGCAGCGTGGACCGCTCGCCGCGGTGCAGCCTGAGGAGGGCGTACGAGCAGAACCGCCGCCAGTCGAGCACCTGGGTGGGATTGACCGGCCCCGGCGCGGTGCGCGGCGGCTCGATCTCGTCGAAGGAGGAGTAGTGCTGGGACCAGAAGGCGGTGCCCCAGGCGTGGTTGAGCCCTTCGAGGGTGCGGTAGCGGTCCTTGAGCCACTGCCGGAAGTGGGCGGCCGAGCGCGGGCAGAAGCACGCGGTGACGTGGTCGCCGTACTCGTTGTGGATGTGCCACAGGGCCAGCGCCCGGTGGTCGCCGTACCGTTCGGCCAGTTTGCGCACCAGCCGCAGCGCGGCCGTGCGGTACGCGGGCGAGGAGGGGCAGTAGTGCTGCCGCGAGCCGAACTCCAGCCGTACGCCGTCGGCGGTCACCGGCAGGATCTCCGGCTCGGCGCGCACCAGCCAGGCGGGCGGCGACGCGGTCGCGGTGGCCAGGTCGACGGCTATCGAGTGGTCCGCGAGCAGGTCGAGCAGCCGGTCCAGCCAGCCGAAGTCCCAGGTGTCCGGGCCCGGTTGCAGCTTCGCCCAGGAGAACACCCCCACCGTGACCATGGTGACCCCGGCCTCGCGCATCAGTTCGGCGTCCTCGGCCCAGACCTCCTCGGGCCACTGTTCCGGGTTGTAGTCGCCGCCGTACTGGATCACTGCTTCACCGCCCCGCCGAGCAGCCCGGAGACGAACTGCCGCTGGAAGCAGAGGAAGAGCACCAGCAGCGGCAGGGTGGCGAGCAGGGAGCCGAGCATCAGCCCGGAGTAGTCGACGCGGGAGAGTCCGGTCAGGGTGTTGAGCGCGACGGGCACGGTGTACTTGTCCTCCGAGTTCAGCATCAGCAGCGGCCAGATGAAACTGTTCCACGCGCCCATGAAGGTGAAGATCACCAGGGCCCCCAACTGGGGCCTGACGCAGGGCAGTACCACCGTGTAGAAGGTGCGCAGCTCGCCGGAGCCGTCGATCCGCGCGGATTCGAGGAGTTCGTCGGGGAAGTCGAGGAAGCCCTGGCGCATCAGCAGGATGCCGAACGAGCTGGCCAGGAAGGGCAGGACGACCGCCTGGTAGGAGTTGACCCAGCCGAGGTTCGCCATCATCTGGAACAGCGGCACCAGCAGCACCTGGAACGGGATCATCATGGTCGCGAGGATCACCCCGAGCAGCATCCCCCGCCCCCGGAAGCGGAACTTGGCGAGCCCGTAGCCGCACATCGCGGAGACCAGGGAGCTGAGCACGGTGTGGACGAGGGCGATGCCGAGGCTGTTGAGCATGACCCGGCCGAACCCGATGGTCTCCTCCAGCCGGGCCAGGTTGTCCAGGAGTTCGCCGCCGGGGAGGAAGGGTGGCGGCGAGCGGAACAGCTCCGAGGTCGAGCGGGTGGAGGCCACCGCCATCCACACGAACGGCACCAGGCTCACCACCGCCCCGCCCACCAGGACCAGCAGCACCCCGGCCCCGGCGAGCCGGCGCAGCGGATCGCGCGCCCTCCTGGCGGGGGCCGCGGGGGTTTCCGCGACCGCCCTCGGCGGGTTCTTCTCCTTCACGAGGGAGGTGTTCATCGGCGCCGCTCCCGTCCGAACAGGAAGTACTGGGCCAGGGACAGCACCGCGATCAGCGCGACCACCACCCAGGCGATGGCCGCCGCGTAGCCGAAGTCCAGCTGCTCGAAGCCGGTCTTGTAGAGGTACACGACGGGGGAGAGGGTGGCGTTGTCGGGGCCGCCCCGGGTGAGGACGTAGTTCTCGTCGAAGAGCTGGAGGGTGCCGATGGTGGAGGTGACCGCGCAGAACAGGATCACCGGCCGCAGCTGCGGGACGATCACCCTGCGGTACGTGGTGAACGTCCCGGCACCGTCCAGCGCCGCCGCCTCGTACTGCTCCTTGCCGATCGACTGGAGTCCGGCGAGCAGGATCACCGCGTTGTAGCCGGTCCACCGCCAGGTCAGCGAGCCGATGAGGGAGACGCGGGCCCAGGTGGGGTCGTTGAGCCAGTCGACGGGGGCCATGCCGAGGGCGCCCAGGAACTGGTTCGCCAGCCCGCCGTCGGTGCGCAGCAGCACCTGGAAGACGACCGCGTACGCGACGAGCGTCGTCACCGCGGGCAGGAAGTAGACGGCCCGCCAGGTGCCGCGGAAGCGCAGCCAGGACTGGTTGAGGATGCCCGCGAGGACCAGCGCGAGAGCGACCATCACCGGGACCTGGACGACGAGGATCACTCCGATGTTGAACAGCGACTCCAGGAAGGCGGGGTCGCCGGCCATCCGCCGGTACTGCTGGAGCCCCACCCACACCGAGGTGCCGTCGTGCTCGGCGGTGAAGCTCTGGAAGAGGCTCGCGCCCAGCGGGTAGGCGAAGAAGACCGCGAACAGGACGGCGGCCGGCCCCGCGAACAGCCAGGGGACGGTCCGGTGGCCCCGCCTGCGCGGGGGCGCCTTCGGCGGCGGGGGCCCGGCGGCGGGAGCGGCGGGGAGAGTGCTCGTGGGTGCGGCCATGGGGTGATCAGCCCGCGATCCGCGCCCGGCCGGTGGCCGCGGAGATCTGCCCGGCGGCCGTCCGCAGCGACTGCGCGGGGTCCTTGCCGCGCAGCAGGATGCCGGTGATCGCCGAGTACATGATGTCGGACGCCTTGGCGCCGTCCTTGTTGTACTCGACGGGCGGTGTGGAGGGAGCCAGGTCCGCGAACAGCTTGAGCGCGCTCTGCCCGCCGAAGTACTCCTGGGGGCTCTTCAGGTACGGGTCGGCGAGTGCGGGCAGATAGGCGGGGAAGAGGCCCTCCTGCTTGAGCATGGACACCTGGTTCGGCGCGTTGGCGAGGAGGAACTCGACGAACGCCCAGGCCAGTTCGGGGTTCTTGCTCTGCGCGGGCACCGCGAGGACGGAGCCGCCGCTGTTGGAGGTGCGGGTGCCGCCCGCCGTGAAGGCGGGCAGCGGCATCACCCCGAACCGCCCCTTCAGCTCGGGCATGTCCGTCGCCAGCGTGCCCATCCACCAGGCGGCGGTCGGGCAGGTGGCCCCCTTGCCCTCCTTCGTGCCGGTGACCAGACCGTCCCACTGCTTCCGGTAGTCGACCAGGCCCTTGTCGGCGAGCGTCTTGAGCAGGGTGGCCGCCCTGACGCCCTCGGGGGTGTCGACGGCGACCTTGCCGTCCTTGTAGAAGTGCTGGCCCTGCTGCTGGAGCAGCATCGCGAAGGTGGAGTCCTCGACCGGGTCCAGGATCAGCATCTTGCGGCCGGTGCGCTTCTTCAGCTGCTCGCCCGCCGCCACGAAGTCGTCCCAGGTCTTGATCGACCCGGCCTTGATGCCCGCCTGCCGGAAGTAGTCGCTGCGGTAGAACAGGCCGCACGGGCCGATGTCCCACGGCAGGGCCACCACCTTGCCCTGCGGGTTGACCACCATCTTCCAGGCCGCCTTGTCGAAGTCCTTCTCGTGCGGGCCGGCGAGCTTCGACAGATCGTAGAAGCCCTGCGGGAAGGTGCCCATGTACGTCGCCATGCGCGGGCCCTCGACGGTCAGCACGTCAGCCAGCCCCGACCCGCCGCGCAGCCCCACGGTGATCTTGTCGTAGGCGCTGTCGTAGCCGATGTCGGTGATCTTGACGGTGACCCCGGGGTGCTTCCTGCGGAAGTCGGCCGCCAGCCGTGTCATCGCCTTCGCGGCGACGTCCCAGGACCAGACGGTGATCGACCCCTGGAGCTGTCGGCCGGCGTCTCGCTTCACCTCCGGCGCCGGTCCGCCGCCGTTGCCCCCGGCGCCCCCGGTGGCACAGCCGCCGAGCGCGGCCGTGGCTCCGGCCGCCAGCCCGGATGCCAGAAGTGCCCGTCGTCCAGGTCGAGTTGACACCCTTGTCTCCTGCCCTCGGAATGCTTAATGCTGTATACAGAACACTGAATGACGCCTCGCTGCGTCAAGAGGTCGTACGTCAACTGCCCCTGAAATCACCGGAGTCCGCTCCGGGATCTCACCGCACGCGGAAGGCGCGGCATGACCCCACCCGAGCAGTTCCCCCAGGTCACGACCGAGCGGGCGGCCCCGCCCGTGGCACACCCGTACATCCCCAACTCCCACCCCGACGTCCGGCGCGCGATGCTGGCGGAGATCGGCGCCACGAGCGTCGAGGACTTCTACGCCGACATCCCCGACGGCATCCGGCTCCACCGGCCCCTCGACCTGCCCGCCCCGCTGCGCTCCGAGGCCCGGCTCGCCCGCCACATGGAGGAGCTGCTGCGGCGCAACACCCCCGCCTCGCGGACCCTCAGCTTCCTCGGCGGCGGCTGCTACCCGCACCACGTGCCCGCCGTCGTCGACGAGGTGATGGGCCGCTCCGAGTTCCTCACCGCGTACGCGGGCGAACCCTACGAGGACCACGGCCGCTTCCAGACGATGTGGGAGTACCAGTCGCTGATGGCCGAACTCCTCGACGTGGACGTCGTCAACGTTCCCGTGTACGACGGCTTCCAGGCGGCCGGCACCGCCCTGCGCATGGCGGGCCGCGTCACCGGCCGCCGTACGCTGCTGATCAGTGGTGACGTCGACCCGGACAAGCTCTCCAAGATCCGCGACTACGTCCGCCCCGACCACGACGTGCTCCTCGTCCCCGCCGACGCGGCCACCGGGCGCGCCGACCTCGCGGCCGTGCGCGACGCCCTGGCGGACGGGGGAGTGGCGGCCCTGTACGCGGAGGCCCCGAACCGGCTCGGCCTGGTCGACGAGACGCTGCCGGAGCTGGGCGAACTCGCCCGTGCGGCGGGCGCGCTGTACGTCGTCGGCTGCAACCCGATCTCGCTGGGTGTGCTCGCACCCCCCTCCTCGTACGGCGCCGACCTCACCTGCGGCGACATCCAGCCGCTCGGCATCCGGATGAGCTACGGCGGCGGCAACGCCGGCTTCATCGGGGCCAGGGACGAGGAACGCCTGGTCGCCGAGTACCCCACCCGGCTGTTCGGGCTGGTGCCCACCGACGTCGCGGGCGAGTACGGCTTCGGCGACGTCGCGTACGAGCGGACCTCCTTCGCGCTGCGCGAGGAGGGCAAGGAGTGGGTCGGCACCGCCGCCGCCCTGCACGGCATCGGCGCCGGGGTCTACCTCTCCCTGATGGGACCGCAGGGCATGCGCGACATCGGCGAGACGATCCTCGCCCACACCGCGTACGCCAAACAGCGCCTCGCCCGCGTCCCCGGCGTGGAGATCCCGCAGGCCGACGCCGTCCACTTCGCGGACTTCCCGGTGCGCTTCACCGGCTCGCGCACCGTCGCCGAGATCCACGCCGACCTGCTGGAACGGCAGGTCCACGGCGGCATCCCGCTCTCCTCGGACCGGGCCCTGTACTGCGTCACCGAAGTCCACACCAAGGCCGACATCGACGAACTGGCCGACGCCCTGGAGGAGATCGTCAAGTGAGCGCCCACCCCGCAGCAGCACCGGTCGCCGTGCCGGCCGAGGACGCCCGGATCGCCGACAAGCCCGCCCTGCGCCGCTTCCACCAGGCCTCCTGGGACGAGAAGCTGATCTTCGAACTGGGCGCGCCCGGCGAACGGGGTGTCCTCGTCCCACCCGTCGAGGCGGCCATCACCGAGGAACTGGGCGGCCCCGTCGAACTCCCCGCCGCCCTGCGCCGCCGCACCCCGCCCGCACTCCCCGAGATCGGCCAGCAGCAGGTCCTGCGCCACTACCTGCGGCTCTCCCAGGAAACCCTGGGCGCCGACCTCAACGTCGACGTCGGCCAGGGCACCTGCACCATGAAGTACAGCCCCAAGGCCAACGACCGCTTCGTCACCGACGAACGCGTCGCGGGCCTGCACCCCCACCAGGACCCCTCCACCGTCCAGGGCGTCCTGGCGATCCTGCACCGCCTCGAAGGCCTCCTCAAGGAGGTCTCCGGCATGGACAGGGTCTCCCTCCAGCCCGGCGCGGGCTCCGCCGCCATCTACACCAACGTCGCCATGATCCGGGCCTACTTCGCCGACCGGGGCGAGGCCGGGCAGCGCGACGAGATCATCACCACGATCTTCTCCCACCCCTCCAACGCCGCCTGCGCCAAGACCGCGGGCTTCAAGGTGATCACCCTCCACCCGGACGCCGACGGCTACCCCGACATCGAGGCACTGAGGGCCGCCGTCGGCCCGCGCACCGCCGCCCTCCTCATCACCAACCCCGAGGACACCGGCATCTACAACCCGCGGATCGCCGAGTTCGTCGACATCGTCCACGAGGCCGGCGGGCTCGCCGCGTACGACCAGGCCAACGCCAACGGCATCCTCGGCATCACCCGGGCCCGCGACGCCGGCTTCGACCTGTGCCACTTCAACCTGCACAAGACCTTCTCCACCCCGCACGCCTGCGGCGGCCCCGCGGCCGGCGCCTGCGGAGTGACCGAGGCGCTCGCCCCCTTCCTGCCGCGCCCCACCGTCGAGTCCGACGGCGAGCGCTACTGGCTGGACGACGACCGGCCCGACTCGGTCGGCAAGATCCGCCCGCACCACGGCGTCGTCCCCAACCTGGTCCGCGCCTACGCCTGGATCATGTCGATGGGCGCGGAGGGCCTGCGCGAGGTCGCCGAGACCGCCGTGCTCAACAACAACTACCTCCTGCACAAGGTGCGGCAGATCCGCGGCGTGTCCGTCCCGTACGCGGCCGGCCGCCCCCGGGTGGAACAGGTCCGCTACAGCTGGGAGCAGCTGAACGCCGACACCGGCATCCACAGCGAACAGATCGGCCTCCGCGCCGCCGACTTCGGCACCCACTACTGGACCAGCCACCACCCCTACGTCGTCCCCGAGCCGATGACCCTGGAGCCCACCGAGTCCTACTCCCGGGCCGACCTCGACGAGTACGCGGCGATCCTCGCCGAGGTCGCCCGCGAGGCGTACGAGGACCCCGAAACGGTCCGCACCGCCCCCCACCGCTCCACCATCCACCGGGTGCGTCCCGAAGCGCTGGACGACCCCGCCCGCTGGTCCCCGAGCTGGCGCACCTACCGCCGCAAGGTCGTGAACGCGGAATGACCGGTGCCGCCCCGAGGTCCGGCCGTCCGGCGGCCGGACCCGGCCCGGTCGGCCTCGTGGTCAACCCGGTCGCCGGACTCGGCGGCCGGGTCGGCCTGGAGGGCAGCGACGGCCGGGACACCCAGCGACGCGCCCTGGCCCTGGGCGCGGTACCGCACGCGGGCGACCGCGCGACCACGGCCCTGCGCGAACTGGCCGCCCGCGCGGACGTGCGCGAGGTCCTGACGGCGGCCGGACCGATGGGCGAGCACGCGGTACGGGCGGCCGGCCTGCGACCTCGGGTGGTGTACGGGCCCGGGGGCATCGGGTCCGGGCGCATCGGGTCCGGTGGGGGCGGGGCCGAGGGGGCCGGACGCGAGCGGACCGGGCTCGCGGAGGCAGGGCCCGGGGAGTCTGCGCCCGGAACGTCCGGGCCGGAGGAGGCCGCGCTCAGGGAAGCCGCGCTCAGGGAGGCCGTGCTCGGGGAGGCCGGGCCCGCGGGGTTCGGAGCCGGGGCCACCGGGGCGTACGACACCATCCGGGCCGTCCGCGCGCTGGCCGCGCGCGGTGCCGGGCTCATCCTGTTCGCGGGGGGAGACGGCACGGCCCGCGACGTACTCACCGCGATGGGCGGCGGTCCCGACCCGGGGACATCGGTGCTCGGCATCCCGACCGGGGTCAAGATGCACTCCGCTGTGTTCGCCGTCAACGCCCGCGCCGCAGGCGAGGTCGCCTCCGCCTGGCTGCACGGCCGGGACACCGTCGGGGTGCGGGACGCCGCGGTCATGGACCGGGACGAGGAACGGCTGCGCGCGGGCCACCTCACCTCCCGGCTCTACGGGTGGCTCCCGGTGCCGCACGTGCCCGTCCGGATCCAGCAGCGCAAGGCGGGCAGCACCGCGACCGCCCCGGACGCGGTGGGCGGCATCGCCGCCGAACTGGCCGTCCGCCCGGCCCCCGGCGAACTGCTCGCCCTCGGCCCCGGCAGCACCACCCGCGCGGTGGCCGCGGCCCTCGGCGTGGAGATCCCGCTGACCGGTGTGAGCCTCCTGCGGCACGAACCCGCCGCCGGGCACCGGCCCGCCGCACCGGACCCGGCCCACCCGCCCGCGCCCGCCCCGCCCTCGTACCGCCTCCTCGCCACCCACCTCTCCGCCGACCGCCTCCTCGCCCACCTCTCCCGCCGTCCCGCCCACATCGCCCTCTCACCCATCGGCGGTCAGGGGTTCCTGCTGGGGCGCGGCAACCAGCAGATCTCCCCGGAAGCGCTGCGGGCCGCCGGTACGCACCGGCTGCACGTCCTGTGCACCGAGGCCAAACTGGCCGCCCTGCACGGACGGCCCCTCCTCGTCGACACCGGTGACGACGGCCTGGACGCCGAACTCTCCGGGTACCGCAAGGTGATCACCGGTCACGGCCGCACCGCCCTGTACCGGATCGCCCACTGACCCCGCGCACCACGCACACGTCCCACCGCGCACACGTCCCACCCCGTACCCACCCCACCACCACAGCCCAGGGAGCCCCCATGATCGACCTCACCGGCAAGCGCGCCCTCGTCACCGGCGGCGGCGCCGGCATCGGCAGGGCCACCGCCGTCCTCCTCGGCGAACTCGGCGCCCGCGTCGTCGTCGCCGACATCGACACCGACGGCGGCGAAGCGACCGCCAAGGAGGCGGGCGGCACCTTCGTGCGCTGCGACGTGTCCCGGCGCGCCGACTGCGAACGGGCCGTGGCCACCGCACAGGACGAACTCGGCGGTGTGGACGTGCTGTTCAACAACGCGGGCATCATCCGCCGGTCCACCGTCTGCGAGATCACCGACGACGACTGGGACCTCGTCATGGCCGTCAACATCCGCTCGATCATGCTGATGTCGCGGCTGGTCATCCCCGCAATGGCCGCCCGGGGCGGCGGCTCCATCGTCAACACCGGCTCCGGCTGGGGGATGTCGGGCGGGGGCCGCGCCGTGTCGTACTGCGCCTCCAAGGGCGCCGTGGTCAACATGACCCGGGCCATGGCCATCGACCACGGGCCCGACCGCATCCGCGTCAACTGCGTCTGCCCCGGCGACACCGCCACCGGGATGCTCGCCGAGGAGGCCCGCCAGCTCGGCGAGAGCGCCGAGGTCTTCTACGAGGACGCCGCCGACCGGCCCCTGGGCCGCATCGGCCAGCCGCGCGACATCGCGCAGACCGTGGCGTTCCTCGCCTCCGACGCCGCCGCCTTCATCAGCGGCGCGATCATCCCGGTCGACGGCGGCGGCACGGCCTGACACCGGGACGGGGTGCGACCGCCGTCGGGGTACGGCGACCGGGGCGCGGCCGGGTGGCCGAGGGGCCGGGGCCCGGCCACCCGAAGTACGGCCGCACCCCGGTGGGCCGATAATCTGAGCCGAACGAGGGGAAGGGCCGCCGACATGCCAATCGAGAACCGCCCGCTGCGCGAGCAGGTCAAGGAAGAGCTGATCAGACGGCTCGGGCGCGGCACCATCCCGACCGACGAGCCCCTCAACGAGGGCCGTCTCGCCACCGAACTCGGCGTCAGCCGCACCCCGTTGAGGGAGGCCCTGATCTCCCTGGAGCGCGAGGGGCTCATCACCAGCGAGCGCGGCAAGGGCTTCAGGTTCGCCCCCATGAGCGCCCAGGAGTTCCGCGACCTCACCACCATCGTCGCCAACCTCGAATCGCTCGCCCTCGAATCCAGCGACCCGGCCCAACTGGCCGCCCTCGCACCGAAACTCCTGGAGGAGGCACGGGCGTTCTCCGCCCCGCAGGCACCGCACGACGTCATCGAGCGGTACGACGACGCCTGGCACGACCTGCTGCTCTCCGGCTGCCCGAACGTCCGCCTGATGGACCTGATCGCCTCGCTCAAACTGACCATGCACCGCTACGAACAGGTGGCCCTCGGCGACCAGGACGTATTGGAGCGGTCGGCGGAGGAGCACGAGCGGATCGCCGCGTGCCTGGTGCGCGGCGACGTACCGCAGGCCGTGCGCGCGCTCAAGGAGAACTGGAACAGCGGCATGGAGCGGATCCTGGAACGCCTCGCCCCCTGAGCGGCGGGCGAGGCGTTCGAAGCGCGGCGGTGCGGTGGTCCGGCTCGGTGGCGGTCCGGGGCCGTGGAGGCGAGGAGCGCGGCGCGGCGGGGGACGGTGCGGGGGTCAGGCGATCGACGCCGAGATGATCGCCGCCACCGCGATGTTGCAGGACGCGGTCACCCACACCGCCGGGTGCGGCTCCTCCTCCACCAGCGTGGCGCCCAGCTTCCCGGGCGTGATCACGTCGACCACCCAGAACGCCACCGCCATCATCACCAGGCCGAGGACACCGAAGACGGCCGTCGAGACCAGGCCCTTGCCGAAGTCGTTGTAGGTGGTCCAGATCGACGTGAAGACGATGCCGCCGATGCCCAGCAGCGCGGAGCTGAGCAGCAGCGCGCAGTTGCGGTTGCGCTCCTGCCAGATCTGCTTGCCGAGCTTGCCCGGAGTCAGCGCGTCCACCAGGAAGATGCCGAGGGTCAGCAGTACGACGCCGAGAGCACCGTAGGCGGCGGTACGGCCAAGTCCATTGACGATGTCGTCCATTGAGAAGTCAGTCTCCGGGAGTGAGTGAAGATGCATGTGTTAAAGGAGACGCAAAACCTATCGCACGGGTGACGAGGAGCGGCATGGGCCCGACAGAACCGTGCCCTGACCGTTCTCCGACCGTTCCCGAGCCCTGACGGAAAGGCGAGAGCGCATGCAGGAACAGCGAGACCCCGTGCCGGAGCAGCGGGAGAGCACGCCGGGGGAGGAGGAGCGCGCGAGCACCACGGCCGAGAGCGATCCCTTCCTCGCCGGTCTGCCCAAGTGCGAGCTGCACCTCCACATCGAGGGCACCCTGGAGCCCGGCCTCAAACTGGCCCTCGCCGCCCGCAACGGCATGGTGCTCCCATACGCCGACGAGGCCGCGGTCCGCGCCGCGTACGCCTTCGACAGCCTCCCCTCCTTCCTCGTCCAGTACTACGAGGGCATGTCCGTGCTGCGCACCGAGCAGGACTTCTACGACCTGGCCGCGGCCTACGCCGCCAGGGCGCACGCTCAGAACGTCCGGTACGCGGAGATCTTCTTCGACCCGCAGGCCCACACCGCCCGCGGCGTCGCCTTCGACACCGTCGTCCGCGGCCTGACCCGCGCCCTGGACGACGCCCGCCGCGCCACCGGCTTCCGCGGCCATCTCATCCTGTGCTTCCTGCGCGACTTCCAGGCCGAGTTCGCCATGGCCACGCTGGTGCAGGCCCTCCCGTACAAGGACTGGATCCTCGGCGTCGGCCTCGACTCGGACGAGAAGGGCAACCCGCCCCTCAAGTTCGCCCAGGTCTTCGCCCGCGCCCGCGCCGAGGGCTTCCGGCTGACCATGCACTGCGACATCGACCAGGAGAACACCACCGAGCACATCCGTCAGGCCCTCGACGTGATCGGGGTGGACCGCATCGACCACGGCACCAACGCCGTCGAGGACCCGGAACTGGTCGAGAAGCTCCTCGACCGCGGCATCGGCCTCACCACCTGCCCGATCTCCAACGGCGTGGTCACCGAGGGAATGAAGGCAGCCGAGATCAAGCAGCTCCTCGACCTGGGCGTCAAGGTCACCGTGAACTCCGACGACCCCGCCTACTTCGACGGCTATGTGACGGAGAACCTGGCCGCCCTGCGCGACGCGCTCTCCCTCACCGACGCCGAACTGGTGCGGCTGGAGCGCAACGCCGTCGAGATCTCCTGGGCGCCGCCCGCCGTGAAGGACGCCCTGCTCGCCGAACTGGACGCCTACGGCGCCTGATTTCGGCCGCAGTGTCCCGCCCTCTCAACTCCGTTCGTGACTGAGGGAGTTGAGAGGGCTCCCGTGTGTCACCATGGTGCCGCCCCGCCCGAAGGGGCGGGCGTGACCACAGGGGGGCCTGTATGCACATGACGCACATGCGTGCCACGAGGACGACGAGATCCCGCAGAGCGGTCGCGGGAGCCGCACTGGCGGCCGGAGCGCTGCTGACGACGCTGGTGGGCGCGCAGCCGGGCGCGGCACAGGAAGCGACGTCCGGAACCAGGGCCGCCGGAGCCGCGGCGTCCGTGACCACGGCGCCCGGGACCACGGCCTCCGGGAGCACGGCCGCCGGAGCCGCGGCTCCCGCCGCCGGACCGCAGCTGGACGTACGGCGCACCACCGGCCTGCGGGACGGCGACATCGCCACCTTCCGCATCACCGGAGGGCCCGCCAAGCAGTACGTGTGGGTGATGGTGTGCGGCGCCCGTGCCGCGACGGCGACCTGCGACGACGACACCCGGCGGCAGTTCCGGGTGCTCCCGGACGGCACGTACGGCCCCTCGCCGAAGAAGCTCTACGCCCAGTTGGAGACCCCGTCGGGCAAGGTCGACTGCCGGGCCGCGGCCGAGCCGTGCGAGCTGGCCCTGTTCGACAACAGCGGCAACGTCCTCACCTCCACGCGGCTGGACTTCCTGCCGGACGCCCTGCTGGAGGCCGCGCCGACCTTCCGGATCAGCCCCAACCGCGACCTGCTGGACGGCGGGAGCGTCACCGTCACCGGACGCGGCTACGAACCGCAGTACCACTTCCTGGTGGTCCAGTGCGCCGCCGGCGCGGTCGGCTACGGGGACTGCACCGGTGGCGGCCGGCCGCCCGCCACCGACGACAAGGGCCGCCTCAAGCGGGAGGTGACGGTCCGGGCGGGCTTCCGCACCCAGGCGGGACGGGACATCGACTGCCGCCCCAAGGGGGCCTGCGAACTGGTGTCCTTCGCCTCCCGGGTACGGGGCCCCGAAAGCGTACGGTCCACCCTGCGCTTCGACCCGTCCCAGCCGCTGCCCACCCCGGCACCGTAACGAGCGATCAGGCAATCACGGGCCGGGGGCGGGGGCCGGGGGGCCGGGCAACCGGGGGATGTGACGGGTGTGGTGCGTGGTCTTGACGTGTCATCGCCAAGTGCCGGACGCTGTCCAAGAACCCACACATCCCCCCACGACCCCCCACACCCAACCACCCACCCCACCCGGCTCCCCCGCTCCCTCGGGCGGCGGGGCCGCCCCCGGGGGCGGAACGGGCGGGCAAGGGGGCGGCCCCCGGCGGAGCCGAACCCCCTCGCTCCCGCCCGCCGCGCGCCCCGCCCCGGCCCACCCGAACGGCCCACCCGCACCCCCACCCTGGAGGCCGAATGCCCCGCACTCACTCACACCCCAACCCCAACCCCCACCCCCGCCGCCCCCGGCACACCCTCGCCCTGTCCCTCGCCCTCGGCTCCCTGACCCTCTCCCTCCCCGCCGCCACCGCCACCGCCGCAGCCCCCACACCCCCAGCAGCCACAACCCCCGCAGCCCCCACCCCGACCCCCGCGTCCCACCCCCTCCCCACCATCTCCCCGACCCCCCAACACCTCACCCGCACCGGCCCCGACATCGTTGTCCCCGACCGGGTCGACCTGATCGTCGGCAAGGACACCGATGCGGCGGCCCGCACCCTCCTCACCGAAACCCTCCGCGCCCACGGCGTCCGGCACGTCGACGTCCGCGACAGACCTGCCGCCCACGCCCGCCTGAGCATCCTGCTCGGCCCGGCCGCCCGTACGGACATCGCCCGAGCCCTCACCGGCACCGCCGTCCCGCAGCACGCCGAGGGCTACGCACTGCGCGTCGGCCGCAGGACGGTCGCCCTGGGCGGCACCGACGCCACCGGCCAGTACTACGCCGTGCAGACCCTGAGGCAACTGCTGATCCCCGCAACGGCACCCAGGGCCCAGGCGGGCCCGCACGCCCAGGCGGACCCCTCCGCCCGCACGAGCCCCCGCTCCCGGCCCGCCGCGAACCCCCGTACCGCCACCGCCACCCCGCGCCTCTCCTCAGTCTCCGTTTCCGACCACCCCTCCATGCCCCTGCGCGGCTCCATCGAAGGCTTCTACGGGCCGCCCTGGACCCGTGCCGAGCGCCTCGACCACATGGACTTCCTCGGCCAGGTCAAGTCCAACACCTACGTCTACGCGCCCAAGGACGACCCGTACCACCGGGAGAAGTGGCGCGAGCCCTACCCCGCCGAGACCTTCGCGGAACTCGGCGAACTGGTGGAGCGCGCCACCGCGAACCACGTCCGCTTCACCTTCGCGGTCTCGCCCGGCGCGTCCATCTGCTACTCCGACCCGGCCGACACCAAGGCGCTGACCGCCAAGCTCCAGGCGATGTACGACCTGGGCGTGCGCACCGTCTCCGTCCCGCTGGACGACATCAGCTACACCAAGTGGAACTGCGACGCGGACCTGGCTGCCTTCGGCGCCCCCGGCCAGGCCGCCGCGGCCAGGGCCCAGGTCAGCCTCCTCAACACGCTCCAGAAGGACTTCGTCGCCACCCGCCCCGGTATGCGACCGCTCCAGATGGTGCCCACCGAGTACGGCGACCTCAAGGACTCCCCGTACAAGCAGGTCCTGCGCGACACGCTGGACAAGCCGGTCGAGGTGATGTGGACAGGCACGGACGTCGTGCCGCCCGCGATCACCGTCGACCAGGCGAAGAAGGCCTCCGAACTGTTCGGCCGGAAGGTCTTCGTCTGGGACAACTACCCGGTGAACGACTTCGGCCGCACCGCGGGCCGCCTGCTCCTCGCCCCGTACGACAAGCGCGAGCCGGGCCTCTCCGACCATCTGACCGGGCTGATCTCCAACCCGATGAACCAGGAGGCCGCGAGCAAGCCGGCCGTCTTCACCATGTCCGACTTCGCCTGGAACGACCGGGGTTACGACCGGACCCGCTCGGCCCGGCAGGCCGCGCTCCACCTCGCGGGCGGCGACGCACGGCTCGCGGACGCCGTCCAGAGGTTCGTCGACCTGAACCACCTGGCACCCACCTTCGGCACCACCCCCTGGCAGCCGCAGTCCCCGGTGTTCGGCCCGAAGACCACCGCCTTCTGGGAGCGGTACGCGAGCGATCCGCGCGGTGCGATCCGCGCGTTCCGCCCGGCCGTCCGGGAGATCGCCGACCTCCCGGACACCCTCCGGCGCGGCCTGCCCGACAAGCTCTTCCTGAGCGACGCGTCGAACTGGCTGGACGCGACGAAGCTCTGGGGCCAGTCCATGGCGTACGGGCTCGACGCGCTGACCGCCATCGGGCGGGGCGACGCGGCGGCAGCGGAGACGGCCCGCCGGGCGATGGACGCGCGGGCCGGGGCGGCGGTGAAGATCACCGTCGATCCCAAGGAGCACCACCAGCTGGGGCGGGTCCGGCTGGGTGACCCGTTCATCGAGGACTTCGTCACGAAGGTGCGGGCGGTGCACGACGCGGCCAAGGGCGAGTAGCCCGAGCCGGTGCGCGTCCGGCCGCCCGAGGCGGGTTCCCGCGCTCCCCAGGGGTGCGGAACCCGCCACGGCCGGCCGCATCGGCAGCCGCGGATACGGACCCGCTTCGGGAAAGGGTTCCGCAAGCTCCCTCTCCTCGGGCACGATGATCCCGTGGACTTAAGCGAACACCGCGACCTCGACGCCTGGCAGCGCGACCCCTACCCGCACTACGGCCGCGCCCGCTCCGCCGAAGGCCTCACCTTCGTTCCGGAGCTGGACGCCTGGCTCGTCGCCCGGGACGCCGACGTCCGCGAGGTCCTGCGGCGGCCGGAGGACTTCTCCTCGGCCAACGCCCTGCGCCCCGACGTCGCCCCCGGCCCCGCCGCCCTCGCCGAACTCGCCCGGGGCATCGGCCGCCACCGCACCGTCGTCACCTCCGACGGCGACGCCCACCGCACCTACCGCGCGCCGCTCAACAGCGGCCTGTCCACGGCCCGGGTCAACGAGGTCCTCCCGTACGCCACCGCCCGCGCCGGACAGCTCCTGGACGCCTTCGCGGCGCGCGGGCACGTCGAACTGATGGGGGAGTACGCCGAGAAGCTGCCCGGCGACGTCATCGGCCGGCTCCTCGGCATCGACGAGGCCGACGTCCCGCTCGCCGTGCACGGCGGCCGGCGTGCCGAGGAACTGCTGTTCCGGCCCCTGCCGGAGGAGGAACAGGCCGCCGCGGCCCGTGACGTCGTCGCCCTCCAGCACCTGCTGGACAACTACGTCCGCGACCGCCGCGCCCACCCCCGCGACGACCTGATCTCCACGATGACGGCGGCACTGATCCCCGGCACCGGCGACCTCACCCGCGAGCAGCGCGGCGAAATGGTCTCCCACCTGCAGAACCTGCTCCTCGCCGGGCACCTCACGACCACCGCGCTCATCGGCACCGCGTTCTGGCACCTGCTGCGCGACCGGGCCCAGTGGGAACTGCTGTGCGCCGAACCGGACCGGATCCCCGCCGCGGTCGAGGAGGCCGTCCGTTATGACGGGCCGGTCCAGGGCTTCCGCCGCCGCACCACCCGCACGGTGACCCTCTCCGGCACGGAACTTCCGCCCGGGACCGCCCTGTTCGTCGCGTACGGCTCCGCCAACCGCGACCCGGCGCAGCACCGCGACCCCGACACCTTCGACATCACCCGCCAGGAGCGGTCCCGGCACGTCGGCTTCGGCCACGGCTCGCACGGCTGTCCGGGATCGCAGCTGGGCCGCGCCCAACTCAGGATCACGCTGGAGCTGTTCACCCGCAGGCTGCCCGGGACGCGCCTGGGGCGAGCGGCGGACCAGCGGGTCGTCGTACGACCCACTCTGATCCACCGCTCGCCCCAGGCACTGCACCTGACCTTCTAGGCCGCGAGGCCCACCCGGTCTAGTCCAGGTAGTCGCGCAGGACCTGCGAGCGCGACGGGTGACGCAGCTTCGACATGGTCTTGGACTCGATCTGGCGGATGCGCTCGCGCGTCACGCCGTAGACCTTGCCGATCTCGTCCAGCGTCTTGGGCTGGCCGTCCGCCAGACCGAAGCGCATCGAGACGACGCCCGCCTCGCGCTCGGAGAGGGTGTCCAGCACCGAGTGCAGCTGCTCCTGGAGGAAGGTGAAGGAGACGGCGTCGGCCGGAACGACGGCCTCCGAGTCCTCGATGAGGTCACCGAACTCGCTGTCGCCCTCCTCACCCAGCGGGGTGTGCAGGGAGATCGGCTCGCGGCCGTACTTCTGGACCTCGATGACCTTCTCGGGGGTCATGTCGAGTTCCTTGGCCAGCTCCTCCGGGGTGGGCTCGCGGCCCAGGTCCTGGAGCATCTGGCGCTGGACACGGGCCAGCTTGTTGATGACCTCGACCATGTGCACCGGGATGCGGATGGTGCGGGCCTGGTCGGCCATGGCGCGGGTGATCGCCTGCCGGATCCACCAGGTCGCGTACGTCGAGAACTTGAAGCCCTTGGTGTAGTCGAACTTCTCGACCGCACGGATCAGACCGACGTTGCCCTCCTGGATCAGGTCCAGGAAGAGCATGCCGCGGCCGGTGTAACGCTTCGCCAGGGAGACCACCAGACGGAGGTTGGCCTCCAGGAGGTGGTTCTTGGCGCGGCGGCCGTCCTCGACCAGGATCTCCAGCTCGCGCCGGAACTGCGGGGTGAGCTCCCCCTCGCCGGCGCCCTCCTCGTCCTCCAGCTTGTGCTCGGAGAAGAGACCGGCCTCGATGCGCTTGGCCAGCTCCACCTCCTGCTCGGCGTTGAGCAGCGGCACCTTGCCGATGAGCTTGAGGTAGTCCTTGACCGGGTCGGCGGTGGCGCCGGCCACCGCGACCTGCTGCGGCGGGGCGTCGTCCTCGTCCTCGTCGGACAGGACGTAGCCGGCGGTGCCGGGCTTGGGGGTCTCCTCTTCCTCCTCGCCGTCACCCGCCCACTCGTCCGTCTGCTTCTTCGCGGCGGTCTTCTTCGCCGCGGTCTTCTTGGTGGCCCGCTTCTTCGGCGCGGGCTTGTCCGCGACGGCCGTGGCGGTCGTCTCGTCGAGCTCGTCGTCCGGGGCGGCGGCCACCGGCTCGGCGGGGGCCGCGGTCCTGACGGCGGTCGTCGTCTTCTTGACGGCGGCCTTCTTGGCCACGGTGCGCTTCGCGGCGGGCTTGGCCTCGCCGCTCGCGGCAGCGGTCTTGCGGGGGGCGCGCTTGGCGGCCTTCGCGGGCTTGGCGGCAGCTGCCGCCGTCACCATCAGCGTCACACCCTCTTCGTCGAGGACCTGGTTCAGGCTGCGCAGGACCCGCTTCCACTGGTCGACAGGGATGCTGTCCGCTTCGAAGGCATGGCGCACGTCGTCGCCATTGATGTGGCCCTGGTCCCTGCCGCGCTCGATGAGCGAGACCAAGGACGGCGATTCGGCGATCTCCTGTGGGAACGGGCGGGACGGACTGAGCGACACGAAGAGCCTCTCGTAGCGAAAAATACAAGTCTGAAGGGCGGGAGCGAGGCCGCAGCAGGCCTCTCGGTGGAGCGATGAGCCTGGCTGCGCGACGGCACCTGTCGGTTCATCGCGCGCCCGCGCTGTTTCGTTACGCCTTTTCTGAAGTGACCTGAGCCACTCTTGCTGCCCCGGTCCGACCCCGTCGGGCGAGGGGGTCTCCCGACAGAGTGACGACCCGGTGTGCGGGGCGCCCCACGGGCGGAGTTGAATCCCCAAGGGTACCCCCGGGTGACATGTCTCCCCGTGGCGCGGCGCCGTCGCGCGTATTTCGCCCTCCCAGGTGAGCGGCGGTGGGCCGGACAGCGGATCCCCCGCCCCTTCCGCACGAGCCGGCGCGAACTTGATCATTGCCCTATCCGGGCGGCCCCGGTCCCGCATATCCTCCGACCTATGCGCGTCGCTCTCTTCGTCACCTGCGTCAATGACGCGGTCTTTCCGGCCACCGGGGTCGCCGTAGTGAAGCTCCTGGAGCGGCTCGGTGTCACCGTGGACTTCCCCGCGGCACAGACCTGCTGCGGGCAGCCGCAGTACAACACCGGATACCGCCGCGACACCGAACCCCTCGTCCGCAGGACCGCCGCGGCCTTCGAGGGGTACGACTTCGTCGTGACCCCCTCCGGTTCGTGCGCGGCCATGATCCGCGACAACTACCCACGGATCGGACGGCTCCAGACCAAGGAGGGGCGGGGTTCCGACCTCGCCGACGCCGCCGGGTCGCTGGCCCCGCGGACGTACGAGCTGACCGAGTTCCTGGTCGACGTGCTGAAGGTCACCGACGTCGGCGCGTACTTCCCGCACGCCGTCACCTACCACCCCTCCTGCCACGGGCTGCGGATGCTGGGCCTCGGCGAGCGCCCGAGGAGGCTGCTGGAAGCGGTCCGCGGGCTGGAGCTGAGGGAGCTGCCCGGCGCGGAGGAGTGCTGCGGCTTCGGCGGTACCTTCGCGGTGAAGAACTCCGATGTTTCCGCCGCCATGGGCGAGGACAAGATCCGCAACGCCGTCTCGACCGGCGCCGATTTCCTGTGCGGGGCCGACAACTCTTGCCTGATGCACCTCGGCGGCATGCTCCGCCGTCAGGACGCCCCGATGCGCGCACTGCACCTCGCCGAGATCCTGGCGAGCACCGAAGAGGAGCCCCTGCTGTGAGCGGTACGTACCTCGGTATGCCGTCCTTCCCCCGGGCGGCCCATTCGGCCGTGCGGAATCCGACCCTGCGTGCCAATCTCCGGCACGCCACCCACACCATTCGCGACAAACGCGCCAAAGCGGTGGCGGAGCTGGACGATTGGGCCGAACTCCGCGAAGCGGGCAAGCAGCTCAAGGACCGCACCCTGCGCCACCTGGACACCTATCTCCTCCAGTTGGAGGAGGCCGTCACCGCCGCGGGCGGCACCGTCCACTGGGCGGCCGACGCGGCGGAGGCCAACCGCATCGTCACCGACCTCGTGAAGGCCACCGGAGAGCGCGAGGTCGTCAAGGTCAAGTCGATGGCCACCCAGGAGATCGGCCTCAACGAGGCACTGGAGGCGGCGGGCATCGCCGCGTACGAGACCGACCTCGCCGAACTGATCGTCCAGCTCGGCGACGACCGCCCCTCGCACATCCTGGTCCCGGCCATCCACCGCAACCGCGGCGAGATCCGGGAGATCTTCGCCCGCACCATGAGCGAATGGGGCCGCCCCGCCCCCGACGACCTCACCGACCGCCCCGCCGACCTCGCCGAGGCCGCCCGCCTCCATCTGCGCGAGAAGTTCCTGCGCGCCAAGGTCGGCATCTCCGGCGCGAACTTCATGATCGCCGAGACCGGCACCCTCGTCGTCGTCGAGTCCGAGGGCAACGGCCGGATGTGCCTGACCCTCCCCGAGACCCTGATCTCCGTCGTCGGCATCGAGAAGACCGTCCCCACCTGGCAGGACCTCGAAGTCTTCCTGCAGACCCTGCCGCGTTCCTCCACCGCCGAGCGGATGAACCCGTACACCAGCACCTGGACCGGCACCACCGACGGCGACGGCCCGCACACCTTCCACCTGGTCCTCCTCGACAACGGCCGCACCGACGTCCTCGCCGACGAGGTCGGCCGCCAGACCCTGCGCTGCATCCGCTGCTCGGCCTGCCTGAACGTCTGCCCGGTGTACGAGCGGGCCGGCGGCCACGCGTACGGCTCGGTCTACCCGGGCCCCATCGGCGCCATCCTCACCCCGCAATTGCGCGGTACGACGACGGAGTTGGACGCCTCCCTCCCGTTCGCCTCCTCGCTGTGCGGGGCGTGCTACGAGGTGTGCCCGGTGGCCATCGACATCCCCGAGGTGCTGGTCCACCTCCGGGAGAAGGTCGCCGACCAGGGCGGCAAGGGACACCGGCTGGAGAAAGCCGCGATCAGGGCGGCGGGCTGGGTGCTCAACCACCCCTCGGCCCTGGCCACCGCGGAGCGGGCCGCCTCCCGCACCCGCAGGCTCCACCCGAAGAAGCTCCCCGGCCGCCTCCCGGGCGGCGCCGCCTGGACCAACACCCGAGACCTCCCCGACATGCCGGCGGAGCCGTTCCGCGACTGGTGGAAGAGGACCCACGCATCATGACCACTCCCCTCCCGCGGCCCGGCGCCGCCCCGCAGCCGGACCCCGCGTCCGCCCGGCCGCCCGCGGCCACCGCGCCGTCCGGCAGCCGCGACCGCATCCTCGCCCGGATCCGCGCGGCCGTCGCCGACGCCCCCGAGGTGCCCGAAGCCACCCGCGGGTACGCCGCCAGCCACACCCCCGACGACCCGGCGGCCGTCCTCGACCTGCTGCACGAGAACCTCGCCGACTACCGGGCGGTCGTCCACCGCACCACCGAGGACGGCATCGCCCTCCTCCTGACGCGCCTGCTCGCGGAACGCGGCTCGCAATCCGTCCTCGTACCGCCGCGGCTGCCCCCGCACTGGCTCAAGGCCGCCGACCCCGTCCGCGTCCACGACCGGGCGGCGCTCACCGCCGCCGACCTCGACCAGGTCGGGAGCGTCGTCACCGGCTGCGCCCTCGCCATCGCGGAGACCGGCACGATCGTCCTGGACGGAGGCCCCGAGCAGGGCCGCCGCCGCATCACCCTGGTACCCGACCACCACATCTGCGTGGTCCGGGCCCCCTCCCAGGTCGTCGCCTCGCTCCCGCAGGCGATGCCCCGGCTGGACCCGGCCCGCCCGCTGACCTGGATCTCGGGGCCCTCGGCGACCAGCGACATCGAACTGGACCGGGTGGAAGGGGTCCACGGCCCGCGCACGCTGGAGGTGGTCCTCCTCACGGAAGGCTGAACGGAAGGCCGAGCGGAAGACCGGGCGGAAGGCCGAACGGAAGACCTGGCGGCCCCGGGGCTCCGGCAGTCACGGCTGGACGCGGGCCGCTCAGCGGCGGCCCGCCAGCGCCGGCGCCTCGCCGACCGCGTCGACCGCGCCCGCCCCCGGCACCCGCTCCGCCAGCTCCCGCGCCCAGCGGACCAGCCCGTCGAGGTCGAGCCCGTGGGCCGGGCCCCGCTCCGCCGACCCGTAGGCGGCGAGCCCCGCCGCCCCCCGCAGCAGCAGCCGCGCCCCGCCCGTCGCGTTGCCCCGCGCCGCGTGCGTCAGCCCGACGGCCAGCTGGGCCATGGCCCGCCACAGCGCGGCCTCCTCCTCGGGGCCGGACTTCCACGCGTCCTCGAACACCTCGTGCGCGTGGAACGGCATCCCCGCGTCCAGCAGCCGCTGCGCCTCGCGCACCGTTGCGTCGGGGGAGCGCACCACCCCTTCGGGCTGCCGCTCCACCCCGGCACTTCCGTACGGCAACGGCCGGCCGAGCCCGTCACGGGGGCGGGCACTGCGCGCCCGCCCTTCGGTATCGCGGTCCCGTTCCCTGTCCATGCCCACCATTGTGCTGCCGGGCCAACGGACCGCGATGACCGCCCCGCGCCACGCTCCAGGGCCGGACGAACGCGGAAAAGGCCGTATCAGATTTCTCTGATACGGCCTCCGACCTGCGAAAACGCTGGTCGGGACGACAGGATTTGAACCTGCGACCCCTTGACCCCCAGTCAAGTGCGCTACCAAGCTGCGCCACGTCCCGGTGCGCGCTGACCTGGGGTTTCCCCTGGCTGAGCGCGCATGAGAACAATACCGCACCCTGAGGGGGAGTCCGAACCGCCCGCCCCGGTCTCAGGCGGACGGGCGCGCCGGGGCGTCGTCCGCGGCTCCGGCCGCCCGGCGCTGCCGGGGAATCCCCGGCACCACCTTCTCCAGGACGTCCCCCTGGTCACCGGGGGCCTCTCCCTGGATCACGGTCACGTTCCGGGCCGGGGCCGGGACCCGGATGCCCTCCGCCAGGTACCGCTGGTGCAGCCGTTTGATGAACTCGTGCTTGATCCGGTACTGGTCGCTGAACTCGCCGACGCCCAGGATCACCGTGAAGCCGATCCGGGAGTCCCCGAAGGTGTGGAAGCGGACCGCGGGCTCGTGCTCGGGCACCGCACCGGTGATCTCGCGCATCACCTCCTGCACGACCTCCGTCGTCACCTGCTCGACCCGCACCAGGTCGCTGTCGTAGGACACCCCGACCTGGACGTTGATCTGGAGCTCCTGCTCGGGGCGGCTGAAGTTGGTCATGTTCGTCCCGGCGAGCTGCACGTTCGGGATGATCACCAGGTTGTTGGAGAGCTGGCGCACGACCGTGTTGCGCCAGTTGATGTCCACGACGTACCCCTCTTCGCCGCTGCTGAGCCGGATGTAGTCGCCGGGGCGCACCGTCTTCGAGGCGAGGATGTGGACGCCCGCGAAGAGGTTGGCGAGCGTGTCCTGGAGGGCCAGCGCCACGGCCAGACCACCGACGCCGAGCGCGGTGAGCAGCGGGGCGATGGAGACCCCGAGGGTCTGGAGCAGGACGAGGAAGCCCATGGCCAGCACCACCACGCGCGTGATGTTGGCGAAGATGGTCGCCGAGCCCGCCACCCCGGACCGCGACTGCGCCACGGACCGCACCAGGCCGGTGGTGATCCTGGCCGCGGTGACGGTGCCCGCCATGATCAGGACCGCGATCAGCACCCGGTTGACGTTCTGGCCGGTGCGTTCGGTCAGCGGCAGCGCCGCCGCGCCGACGGCGAGACCGGCGGAGACCGCCGCCACCGGGATGAGGGTGCGCACCGCGTCGACGATGATGTCGTCGCCGCTCCACCGGGTGCGGCTGGCCCGCTCGCCCAGCCAGCGCAGGATCGCCCGCAGCAGGACCGCCGCGAGGAGACCGGCCGCCACGGCGATGCCGGCGACGATCAGATCGCCCAGTTCGAGGGAGCGCTTCATCGGCGTGCCCCCTGCGGCGACGGGAGCTGACGCACCGGCAGGATCCGCGCGCGCGTGCCGTGGGGCGGTCGGCCGGGTTCGCGCGAGGCGGGGGAGAAACGCCCCTGGGGGCGGCATATGTGAGGTGTCGTCACCTTGGTCACCTGCTCATTGAAGGTTGTGCGGGCACGTCGGGACACGGACGTGCCTGTGGCGCGAGCGTCATCCTGCCGCATGGGCCGCCCGTCGTATTCCGCCGCCCCCGCCGCACGCCCTTCACACCCCTCACACTCCGGTCACGGCCTGGTGTACAGCGGTGGGCCCGGAGTGGTACGCCGATGGCGGAGCGTGGAATTCCGGGAGTCGGCCGTCCGTGGGCGCCGTACTGCCCGCTGTACGGGGCGACAGGCGTCGTACGGTTTCGCCATGACCCAGACCGGTTCCGGGACGGCCCGGAAGCTCCGCCTGGCGGAGATCACCGCCGAGAACATCGATGCCGCGCTCTCCCTCGAAGTCCGCCCGGAGCAGGCGCACTTGGTGGCACCCGTGGTGAAGTCGCTCGCCGAGGCGTACGCCTTCCGGGAGCAGGCCTGGCCCCGGCTCGTCCTCGACGGGGAGCGGCCGGTGGCCTTCCTGATGGGCTTCTTCGACATCGACTTCGCCGACGGCGAGGGCACCACCGACCTCCGGTCCGGACTCTGGCGCCTCAACGTGGCCGCCGGTGAACAGGGCCGCGGATACGGCCGGTTCGCGGTCGGCGCGGTGGCCGACGAGATCCGCCGCCGCGGCGGCACCCGTCTGGTCACCTCCTGGGAACCGGGCGAGGGCGGCCCCGAGGGCTTCTACCTGGCGCTCGGCTTCCGGCTCACCGGCGACGAGAGCGAGGGGGAAGTGGTCGGCGAGCTGGATCTGGAGCAGTTCGCCCGATCGGGCCGCTGACCGGGGGCAGGCCGTCCGCGCACCGGAAATCCGGTGCGCGGGCCCGTCACAGGAGAGGCGCCTCGGCGCGTTCGGCCGGGGCGGTGTCCTTGGCGGGGGCCGGTGCGGCGGGGCGGCGCGTCCACAGCAGGGATCCCGCCGCCAGCGCCACGCCGCCGATCAGCCAGGGCAACGGCCCGACCCGAAGGGCGCCGAGCACCGGTCCGGCCAGCGCGAAGGACAGCTGGAGGGCCAGCGACTGCACGGACAGGGCGGTCGTGCGGCCCGCGCTGGTGACCCGGCGGTGCAGGAGTTCGTTCTGGTTGGGGCCGGCCGCTCCGATGCCGAGGTAGAGCAGGACGTACCCCGCGGCGGCGAGGGCCAGGGACAGCGGGCCGGTGGACCTCGCGGTGACCGCGAGCAGCAGCAGGCCCGCGGCGCCCGTGCCCAGGCTCACCAGGACCGCGCGCTCGCCGCCGCGGACGATGCGGGCGGCGAGCGGGGCCAGGGAGCTGCCGAGCGCGGAGGCGGCGAAGCCGGCGCAGGCGAGGACGGCGTAGAGTGCGGCCCCGGACTCTGGGGATCCGGTGATGAGAGCGGCCCGGTTCGGGGTGAGCAGTTCGATCGCGGAGAGTGCGACACCGCCCGCCGCCGCGGTCAGCAGGATCCGGCGTACCGTCACTTCGCGTACGCCCAGGCGCAGTCCGCCGCTGATCGTGGCCGGGACGCCGCGCAGGATGCCGCCCAGGGTCGCGGGCGCGCGGGGCGGTTCGCGCAGTGCGGACAGGACGTACAGCACGTAGATCGCGGTGACGGCCGCGCCGAGCAGCACCGGTACGGAGAGCGGGAGGACGAGCCCGCCGGTGGCGGTTTCCAGCCGTCCGGCGAGGCCGGGGACCAGATCGAGGAGCCATGGCGCAGCTCCGCCGCTCAGGGTGCCCACCGCCAGGGCCGCCGAGGTCGCGGCGCTGCCCCGGGAAAGTCCGCTGCGCAGTTCGCCGCCGGGGCCCGCGTGGGCCTGGACCGTGTCGACGTACCAGGCCTCGGCGGGGCCGCTGGACAGGGCGCGGGCGGTGCCCTTGAGCACCATGCCGACGACCAGCACCGCGTAGTTCGTACCCAGGGCGAGGAGGGTGAGGGCGGCCACGTTGAGCAGCCCGGAGGCGGCCAGTACGGGGCGACGGCCCAGGACGTCGGAGAGCCCGCCGGTGGGCAGTTCGAGCGCCGCGGCGGTGAGGGAGTGGACGGCGAAGAGGGCGGCGATGGCGGCCAGACCGTGGCCGCGGTCGGCGAAGAGGAGGATGCCGGAGACGGACAGCCCGACCGGCAGCCAGAACAGCACGCAGGCGAGGACGTAGCGGCGGGAGGCGGAGCGCAGCGCGGCAGAGGTGGCGGCGTCCGCGGTGTCCGGCGGGGCGGTCGCGGTCATGCGGCACCGTCCGGCAGGGCGGGGGCGGTGCTGCCGGGGTCGCCGCCGTCCCCGCCCTCTCCGTCGCTGTCGTCCGTTTCTCCCGCCGCGTCGCCCGGCCGGGTGCCGTGGGGTGCGAGCGGCAGCGCGGCGACTGCGATGACGACCTGCTCGGCCCCGGGGGCTCCGTCGTCGCGGGCCGTCAGTTCCGCCAGCTTGGCCTCGAAGGCCCGCCGCAGTTCCGTCAGTGACGCGGGGGTCAGCCGGGAGAACGAGTCGCTGATGCCGGACGGCTCGACCCACTGGGGGCCGAGCCGGCCCTCGGCCAGGTCGGCCTCGTTCTGGACGAGCGTGTTCTGCAGGTGTTCGAGCTGCCGCCGGTGGGCGAACGACATGAAGGCGCGGCCCTCGGAGGTGGCGCCCAGGGCGCTGTTGCTCCAGCTGGTGATCGCGTGCACGGATCGCCAGCGGCGCTCCCGCCCGTCCCGGTGCTCGGCCTCCGTGACGAACGCGTACTTCGCCAGGACCCGCAGGTGGTAGCTGGTGGAGGCGGACGACTCCCCGGTCCGCACGGCCAGCTCGCTCGCGGTTGCCGGTCCGTGCTGCCGCAGCAGGCCGAGCAGCCGGATGCGCAACGGGTGGGTGAGCGCCTTGAGGGCCGCCGCGTCCTTCGTGGGGTCGAGGACGCGGCGCGGGGGCTTTCCGGGGATCTCTTCCTTGGCCATGTTCCGGAGCGTAGGGCGGCCGGAGACTTTCCAAAAGTATTTTTGCAGAAGTTTTTTTGGAAAGTTCTGAGTAGGGTCGGCGGATGCGTATCTACGGGCCGGACGTGGCCGAAGTGGCGGCAGGGCTGGTCGACGCCTACGACGAGATCTTCTCCGCACCGCCCTGGAACGAGAGCGCCGGAGCCGCCGAGGAGTACGCGCGGCGGCTCGACGCCGACCGGCTGCGCCCGGGGTTCCTGGCGGTCGTCGCGGGCCGGGGGGAGGCCGTGGACGGTTTCGCCACGGGCTGGACCACCCCCGACCCGTTCCCGGCCGAGCGCTCCTTCGGGCGGGTCGCGGCCCAGCTCGGACCCCGCAGGACGGCCCGCCTCCTGACGGGTGCCTTCCAGATCGACGAACTCGCGGTACGGGAGCGGGCCCGGCGCACCGGACTCGGCCGCCGCCTGCTGGACGCCGCCCTGTCGGCCGCGGCCACGGCTTCCGGCGGTGCGGCCGCGCCCACTGCGGTCACTGCCCCCGGCGGCCCGCCCGCTCCGGCCCCGGCTCCCGGCGGCCCGCCTGCTCCCGCTCCGGCCCTGGCCCCCGGCGCGCCGCCGGCCGCCTCCGCCGACCGGCGCGCCTGGCTGCTCACCGACCGCAAGGCGGATGCCGCCGTGGCCTTCTACCGGCGGTGCGGCTGGCACGAAGTGGTGCCGCTGCCGGGCGCCGAAGGCGGCAACGTCGTCGTCTTCCTCGCGCCGGGCCACCCGGACGCCGCACTGGCCGGGGACGCCCGGTGACCCCTCCGCGACCGCTCAGCCGGTGAGCACCTTCCGCAGCGCGTCGGCGAAGTCCCGCGGTGCGCCCAGGAACCCGCCGTGGTCGCCCGGGAACTCGACCGGCTGCGTGCCGAGCCGGTCCGCCAGCGCCGTCGAGGTCCGGTACGTCGCCAGGTGCCCCGACTCCGCGCCGATCCCGACGACGATCCGCGACGGGCCGGACGTCAGGGCCGGAATGTCGGGCAGATAGCGGGTGGTGCCGAGGAGCTCGTGCGCGAAGAAGCGCTCGCTGTTGGCCAGGTCCTGGGCGGACGGCTGGGCGGACGGCTCAGCCACCGGCGCTCCGTCGTCCTCCCCGTCCCCGGTGTCGAAGCCCGCGGCGGACATGAACTTCGCCCAGGCGGCCCCCACTCCGTCCCGGTGGTAGGTGGCGACGATGTCGTCCACCTCGGCGTGCCTGGCCGCCGCGTCGGGGAGCAGCCCGAACAGCGGCGGCTCGTGCGCGACCAGCGTCCGCACCCGGCCCGGGTGCCGCACCGCCAGGGCCAGCCCGGTGACCGCGCCCCCGCTGCTGCCGAACACGTCGGCGGAACCGGCGCCGAGCGCGACCAGCAGCGCGGCGACGTCGTCCGCGCGCAGCTCGGGGGTCGAGTCCTGGGCGGGGTCGTCCAGGGCGCTGCGGGAGATGCCCCGGGGGTCGTGCGTGACGACGGTCCGGTCGCTCGCCAGCGCGTCGGCGAACGGAGCGAAGTGCGAGGCGTCCATGGGTGATCCCACCACGAGCAGCAGCGGCCCGTTGCCGCGCACCTCGTAGTACAGGCGCCCGCCGGAGACGGGCAGCGTGTGGGTGGAGGGAGAAGGCATGACGGAGAGTCCTTCCGTGAGAGCCGGCCGCGCGGGTGCGGCGGCCAAGGGTGGACCGCGCGAGCCGCCGGAACTCATCGGTGCACTGCCAACTGGCTTCGATCCAGCGGCTGTTGTCCTGTCAGGGTGGCACGGGGGACGGTCCTCGGCCCTGGCGGTGGGCCGGATTTCGGGGGGTGCCCGCCGCGCCCGCTGCGTAGGCTCCCGCCCATGCCGCACCCCGAGCTCGCCCGCATCTACGCCTTCCTGGTGGCCTTCGACCGCCGCCGGGCCGGCCGCACCGTCGACGTTCCCGGCGCTTTCGCCGTGTTCGACGAGGAGTTTCCCGCCTCCCACGGGGACAACCACCTGGTGCTCCCCGGCCCCGTCGCCGACCCGGAGCGGCTGCCGGTCCTCGCCGACAAGGTGCTCGGCCATCTGTCGCACCGCACCGTGTACGTCTACGACGAGGAGAGCGGCGCCGCGTGCGTGGATCCGATGACCCGGGCCGGGTACGAGCACTCACGCGATCTCGTCATGCTGCACACCGGCCCCGTGCCCGACGGGCCGGACGCGCGACGGGCCGGGCCCGTGGGCCTCGACGACCTCCGGGACCCGCTCACCGACAGTCTCCACAGCTTCCTGCCGGGCGTGGGCGCCGAGGTGGTCCGCCAGCTCGTCGAGCGCCGCGAGTCCCGCCGCCGGGGCGCCGACACCGTCCACTTCGTGGCCTCCCGTACGGCCGCGGGCGAGGTCGCCGCCTGGGCCGACCTCTATCTGGACCCGGCCGGGGGCATCGCCCAGATCGAGGACCTGACCACCGCGGAGGCCCACCGCCGGCGCGGTCACGCGGACGCGGTCGTCGCCACCGCCCTGCGGACGGCCGCCGAAGCGGGCTGCCGCACCCGGTTCCTGATCGCCGACGCGGACGACTGGCCGCGCGACTGGTACGTCCGCAGGGGGTTCACCGTCATCGGCCTCTGGCGCTGCTTCCAGCGCGACTGAACGGAAGCGGCCGATCCGGTGCGCCCGCCCGGTGCGAGCGGCCCGGCACCGCCGGTCAGGCCCCCGTACGATCACAAAGTCGCCGCGACACCTCCGCCGGTTGTTCGCTCTTTCGTCGCCCTACCTACCGGTCACTTGTGGGAAAACGCTCCCATGTGCGATGACGAGCTGATCCCGCCCCGGGCGGACCTGACCGAAGAGCAGTGGCTGCGGGCCGACCCGGATCTGGCCCAGGGGCCGGTGGGCGAACGGGTACGGGCCATGAGCGCGGTTCGCCGCCGGGCCCTGCTGGGCGGGGCGGTGGCCGGAGCCGCGCTGGCGGTGCTGCCCGGCGCGGGCACCGCCGAGGCCCGCCCGGCCGGAGCGCCGAGGGCCGGGGCACCGGACGCGGAGAAGTACCCGTTCCCCGAACACCCCAACGCGGCGGGCGAGTTCACCGTACTGATCACCGGGGACGCGGGCACCGGCGAGGAGGCCCAGCACGCCGTGGCCACCGCCGCCCGGGAGATCTGCCGCACCGAGGGCATCGGCCTGGCCGTCGGACTCGGCGACAACATCTACGAGAACGGCCCCGAGTCCGACCACGACTCCGAGTTCCAGAGCAAGTTCGAGGAGCCCAACACCGGGATCGACATCCCGTGGCTGATGGTCCTCGGCAACCATGACTGCTCGGGGCTGTTCCCCGGCAGCGGCGGCGACCCCTCGCGCGGCGACCGCGAGGTCTCGTACGCCAGATCCTCCCGGCGCTGGTACATGCCGAGCCGCTACTACCGCGCGGCACTGCCCGCGGGCGGCGCCGACCCGCTCGTCGAGTTCTTCGCCCTGGACACCAACCCGGTCGCCTCCACCGTCACCCAGGTCGACCCGTACTACCAGTGGAACGGCCCCTACATGAAGGCCCAGCGCGAGTGGCTCGACGGTGCGCTGGCCGCCTCCGGGGCGCGCTGGAAGGTGGTCCTCGGCCACCACCCGTACCTCAACAACGGGAAGCACGGCAGCGCCGGTTCCTACGACGGCTTCCTGGTCGGCCACTACACGCGCGGCATCCACCTCAAGGAGCTGTACGAGGAGGTGGTGTGCGGGCGCGCCGACCTGATCCTCTCCGGCCACGACCACACCCTCCAGCTCCTGGAGCCCACCGCGCGCACCGCCGGCACCCGGCAGATCGTCTGCGGCGCCGCCGCCAAGTCGGGCGACGGCAAGGCGCATTCCAGCCACCCCGCGACGTGGCAGAACTTCTCGGACCACGGCTTCATGGTCCTGCGGGTCTCCGACCGGGCGATGACCGTCGACGCGTACACGGTCGACGTCCCCACCCGCACCGCACGTCTCGCGCACCGCACCAGGACCACCGCCCCGGTGGCGGCCGGGCGCACGGCGGTGGGCGCCGGGAAGTAGCGGAATCCGGCCGATGCTTTTCGGCACAAGTGTGCGAACGATGCGCAACTGCGCGGGACTTGCGCGTACAGTCCGGCGGTGTTCCGACACACAAGTGGCGAGGAGTGCCTCCCGTGACGTCCGTGGTCCAGCACATCACCATCGGGTGCACCGATCCGTACGAGCCGTACGAGATCGCCGAGTTCTGGAGCGAGGCGCTCGGGACCGGGGTCGACGCGCTGGACGCACCGGGTGACGACAGCGTGGCACTGGTGCCGGCGGCGGGGCTGCCGGCCCTGGTGTTCGTACGCGGCACGGAGAAGAAGTCGGAGCGGGGCGGGGTGCTCCTCAGCCTGCGGCCGACGGGCACGCGCGACGAGGAGGTCCGGCGGCTGACCGCGCTCGGGGCCGGCGTCGTCGCCGGGTGCCCCGAGGCGGCGGACAGCGGCTGGGTGCTCCTCGCCGACCCGGCGGGCAACGAGTTCCGGGTCGGTCCGGGGACGCGGGAGCGGGCGGGCGGCGGGCAGCCGCGGTCCGCGGCCGAGGGGGCGCCGGGGGGCGTCGCCGTCGGGGACGCCGCCGCGCGCCCCGCGACCCCGCACGCGGCGACGGCGGGCCCCGTCGTCGAAGGGGCCGCCACTGGCGCGGAGCGTGCCGTCGGAGGTTCCGGCGTGCCGCGCGCCGTCGTGCTGCGCCGTACCGAAGAGGGCTACCGGGGCGTGCAGGGCGGCACCTTCACCCAGGGAGTCTCCGCCGAGACCGTCGACACCGAGGCGCTCTGCCTGCACGAGGTGCGGATCCCGCCGTACACCCGCGGCGAACCGCACGTCCACGCGGGCCACGAGTCCGCCATCTACGTCATCAGCGGCCGGCACGAGATCCACCACGGCGAGGGCCTCGCCGCCCGCGACGAACTCGGCCCCGGCGACATGGTCTTCATACCGGCCGACACCCCGCACATGCCGGTCACCGGCGACGAACCCGTGCACTGCATCGTCGCCCGCACCGACCCGCGCGAACAGGAGTCGGTCCACCTGCTGAGGGACGCCCTGCGCGCCTGACCGCCCCCGCCGCACGACCCCGCTCCACCGCACGCGCGGGCGCATGGCAGAGTGCGGACCCATGCCCGCGAACATCACAGCACCCGCGACCACCCCCGGGACCGGCACCGTCCACCAGGTGCCCTACCACTCCCAGTGGGCCTCGCCCGGACTCGTCCCCGCGATCCTCGCGGGCGACCTGCCCGCCGCCGAGGACCCGCGGTGGCGGAGCTACGGAGCCGCCTCGCCCGAGGAGTACGAGTGGTGGTCCTGGCGGTTGTGCGGCGTGGCCTGCCTGCGTATGAGCCTGGGCCACTGGGGGCTGCCCGTCCCCTCCGCCATGGAGCTGGCCGCCGCGTGCGAGGCCGCGGGGGCGTACGTGCGCCGCGCGGACGGCGGGCTCGACGGGCTGATCTACGCGCCGTTCGCCCGGTACGTCGAGGCCAACTGGCCCCTGACCGCCGAGTGCCGGCCCGAACTGCCCGCCGCGGAACTGCCCGCACTGCTCGCCCAGGGGCACCTGGTGATGCTCTCGGTGCACCCGTCGGTCCGCGAACCGGCCTCGGCCGACCCGCCCCGCCGCGGCGGCCACCTCGTGCTCGCGGTCGGTGCCACCCCCGAGGCGGTACTGGTGCACAACCCGTCCGGCTTCCCCGGCCACTCGCAGGAGTTCGCCCCCGTCCCGTGGACCGACCTGGACCGCTTCTACGCGGGCAGGGGCGTGGTCCTCGGCAAGGCGTAGGCACCGCCCGCCCCACCGCCCAGCCCTGCCCGGTCCGCCCCCGCCCTGCCCGGTCCGCCGCGCCCGCCGGGGGAGGGCCGGGCCCGCGCTCCCCGCCCTTGATGATCAGCCTTCGTGCAGCACCAGGCGGGAGCCCAGCGTGTCGACCTCGCGATCGGTGTTCGACAGGACCGCGACGGCGCGCCCCCGGGCCCGGTCGAAGCCGACGAAGGACCGGGAGCCGCCGGTCGCCCCGTTGTGCCAGGTCATCTGCCGGCCGTCCCGGTTCAGGGTCAGCCAGCCCAGACCGACGCGGTTCGCGCCCTCCGCGGCGAAGCGCGGCCGGGCGGCGTCCGCGCCGGGCGCCCGCCCCTCCAGTACGGCGCCCAGCAGCCGGGCCAGATCCCGCGCGGTCGACAGCACACCCACCCCCGCGGGCGCGTACCCCGGCGAGACCCAGGGGGCGACGGCCCGCCCGTCCTGCCGGTGCGGCACCGCGCACTCGGCGTCCACGCCCGCCCGGCGCACCACCGTCGCCGCCATCCCGAGCGGTTCGAGCAACTCCCGCTCCAGCAGCACGGCATAGCGCTCCTCACCGTTCCCCGTGGGCGCCGCCGCCTCGGCCAGCGCGTGGCCCAGGAGGGCCATGCCCATGTTGGAGTAGGCGAACTCGCCGCGCGGACCGGCGGGCGCCGCGCGCAGTGCCCGCCGCAGGAAGTCCTCCCGGCCCATGCCCCGGTACGGGTCCCGGCCCCGGGCGACATCGAGGGAGAGACGCAGGTTCGCGACGGGGGAGCCGCGCAGCAGCCTCGGCAGCCCCGAACGGTGCGAGGCCAGCTCGGCCGGCGTGACCGAGCCCGTCGTGCCGTTCGTGAACCTGCGGCCGGCCAGCAGCTCGGCCACCGGCTGCTCCGGCGAGACGGTCCCCGCAGCGGCCAGCGAGGCGAGCAGCATGCCCGTGAGGACCTTGGTCGCCGAGCCGATCTCGAAGGCGGTGTCCGGCGAGACGGCCGCCCCGGCGCGCCCCGTGCCGAGCCCCGCGAACCGGACGCCGTCCGTCTCCACCAGGGCTACGGACAGCGAGTGGTGGCCGCCGGGGCCGCCCGACTCCCGCTCGACCAGCTCGGCGAGTTCGGGGTCGCCGCTGCGCAGCTCCGGTGTCCAGCGGGCGTCCTCGTCCGCGGCGTCGTTCATGTTCCCGTGCTCCCGTTCCGGTACTTCCGCGGCCGTCGCGGAACACCTGCGCGTACGGGCGGGCCCAAGAACCGTTCTCCCGGGCCCGCCCCTTCGCACCGAAATCCTAGGCACGGGCGGCGACGCACCCGCCGCCCCGGTCCTCCCCGCTTCCCGGTCTTCCCCGCTTCCCGGTCCTCCTCGCGTCCGGGTCTCCCCGCGGGCTCAGCTCTCCCGGTGGAGCACGTCCGCGACGACACAGCTGACGTTGTCGGGCCCGCCCGAGGCGTTCGCCCGGGAGACGAGGGCGCGCACCGCCGCCTCCGGGTCCTCGACGGTGCCGAGCACCTCGCGGATCACCTCGGCGGGCACCACCGAGGACAGGCCGTCGGAGCAGAGCAGATAGCGGTCCCCGGGCAGGGCGTCCCGCAGCCGGGTGTCGGCGACCGCCGCCGTGTCCGCGCTGCCCGTCAAAGCCCGCACCAGTATGGCCCGTTGGGGATGGGACGCGGCCTCGGCCGGAGTCAGCCGGCCCTCGTCGACCAGCGACTGCACCACGGAGTGGTCGTGGGTGATCTGGAACAGGCCGCCGCCGCGCAGCAGATAGGCGCGCGAGTCCCCGATGTGCACCAGGGCCAGCTGCGACCCGGTCCACAGCAGCGCCGTGAGGGTGGTGCCCGCCGGCCCGCTCGTCTCCTCGCCCTCCGCGTCCCGGTTCACCCCGCGCACTGCCAGGTCCGCCCGCCGGACGGCCTCCTCCAGTGCGTTGAGCAGATTGCCCGCCGGGACGGTGCCGCTCTCCAGCGGCCTGAGCGCGTCGACGGCGGCGGCCCCGGCGGGCGCCCCGGCCGGCCCGTACCCGTCGGCGACGGCGAACAGCCGTCCGCCCGCGTGCACGGTGTCCTGGTTGGTCTCCCGAACCAGGCCGGTGTCGGACAGGGACGCGTAACGGATCTCCAGGGGCGGTGCGGTACTCATCACGGTTTCCTCCTGCGAGAGATGACCGATCAGGAAGGAGGCGAGGTCCCGGCGGGCCGCGGTGTCGGACTCGACGCCGGCCCAGTACTCCCGCACCTCCGCGGCGGCACCGGCCGCGTCCAGGGCACAGACGTGCCGGATGCGTGCCAGCGGCATCCCGAGCCTGCGCAGCCAGGCCACCAGCCGCGCCCGGTCCAGCTGCTCGGGGGCGTAGAAGCGGTAGCCGGTGTCCGGGTCGACCCGGGCGGGCGGCAGCAGCCCCAGCTCGTCGTACAGGCGCAGCGCCTTGGGCGACAGCCGGGACGCCTTCGCGAACGCGCCGATGGGCAGCAGCCCCATGCCCGTCCCCTCCCGTGCCGCGGTCCCCGCACCCGTTTCCCTCTCGGACCGGGCGTGCCGCCCGGCACGACCGATGCTGGGGTCTGCCCCAAGGGCAAGGTCAAACCCTCCGCACCGGCCAGTCTCCCCCGGTGGGGGAGCGGCGGGCCGGCGGGGGCCGCAGCACGGTCCCGCCGCCCCGGGGCGGGCCCCCGCGCGGTTCCTCGTTAGGGTGAACGTCCGTCACCCGAGGAGTCCCGCCGTGCCCGCCCGTCCCCGCCTGCTGTACGTCACCGATCTCAGCTACCCGGCCCGTGGCCGCCGCTACTGCGACGAGGACATCGCACTGTCCGCACGCCTGCGCGCGGACTTCGACATCGCCCTGTGCCACCCGTTGGACGCCGCGGCGCTGATGGGCACCTTCGACGCGGTCGTGGTCCGCAACAGCGGCCCCGTACTGCACTACCAGCAGGAGTACGAGGCCTTCCGCGCCCGCGCCCTGCGCGACGGCGTGCCGGTCTACAACCCGCTGCACGGCCGGGGCGACATGGCGGGCAAGCAGTACCTCCTCGACCTCACCGCCGCCGGGCACCCGGTCATCCCCACCGTCGACAGCCCCGAGCAGGTGGCCGCGCTGCCCGACAGCGAGCTGTACGCGGTCAAGCCGAAGGCCGGGGCGGACTCGGTCGGCCTGGAGTTCCTCCCGCGCGCACGGCTGGCCGGGCTCGACGGCGGCGACCTGCTGATCCAGCCGCGCGTCGACTTCCGGTACGAGGTGTCGTTCGTCTACGTCGACGACGCCTTCCAGTACGCGCTGCACGCCCCGGACCCCGAGCGCCGCTGGGAACTCGTACCGTACGAACCCACCGGGGCCGACCTCGACTTCGCCGGGCGCTTCATCGACTGGAACACCCTCGACCACGGCATCCAGCGCGTCGACGCCTGCCGCACCCGGGACGGCGAACTCCTGCTGGTCGAACTGGAGGACCTCAACCCCTACCTCTCGCTCGACCGCCTCCCCGACGACCGGGCCCGCGCGTCCTTCGCCACCGCGCTCGCCGGTTCCCTGCACCGCTTCCTGGACGCCGGGTGACCTGGTGATCCGGGTACCGGAGGAGTTCGCACGGGCCACCGTCGCGCGCGAGGGCGAGGCGGGCCGCGACTGGCTCGCCACCCTGCCCGGCCTGCTGTCCGCGCTCCTGGAACGCTGGAACCGCGTGCCCGCGGCCCCGGCCACGCACGGCCAGGTCGGCGTCGTGCTGCCGGTCCGGCGCGCCGGGGCGGACCGGCGCGGTGGAGCGGGCACGAACGGGGAGCGCACCGGGGAGGAGGGGGCCGACGCCGTCCTCAAGGTCTCCTTCCCGCACCCCGGCAACGACCACGAGCCGGACGCCCTCGCCGCCTGGGCCGGCCACGGCGCCGTCACCCTCCTCCGGCGGGACGACGCCCACTACGCGATGCTCCTGGAGCGGGCCGGACCCGCGTCGCTGGCCACCCTTGCCGACACCGAGGAGGCCATCACCCGGGCCGGACGGCTGGCCCGCCGCCTCGCCGTCCCCGCACCGCCCGGACCGCCCCGGCTGAGCGACGCGACGGGGGAGTGGGCCGAGCAGCTCCGCAAGGACGCCGACCGGCTGCCCGACCCGCTGCCGGCGTACCTCGTCGACGCCGCCCTCGCCACCCTGGACGAACTCGGCCCCGACCAGCCGGACACCTTCGTCCACGGCGACCTGCACTTCGCCAACGTGCTGCGCTCCCACCGCGAACCCTGGCTGGCCATCGACCCCAAGGGCCTCGTCGGCGACCCCGCCTACGACTCGCTCACCCTGCTGCGCACCCGACCCGCCGAACTCCTCGCCGCCGCGGACCCGGGGGCGGCCGTGCTGCGCAGGCTGGCCGTCTTCGCGGACGCCGCCGAGGTCGACCGCGAACGGGCCCGCCGCTGGGCGCAGTTCCGCGCGGTCGAGGCCGCCCACTGGGGCAGGGCGCACGGGGAGCCGGCCGAACTGGTCCGGCTCACCGACGCGCTCGCCGCACTCCTCACCTGACCCCCACCAGCCACCGGGCCGCGCCGCCGGTCAAGGGGCCGGACCCCCGCTCACCGGGCCACGGCCCCGCCGTCCAGCTCCGTGCGGACGAACCGCACCCGCGCGCCGACGTCCACGCAGGGCAGCTCCACCGGTTCGTACCCGTACCGCGTGTACGTCTCCACCATCGCCTCGTACGTGCGGACCGCCTCGGCGAACGACTGCCTGCGCTCGGCGTCCCGTACGTAGATCTCCTCCCACGGCGGGGCCACCAGCACCCGTCCGCGGTAGCGGAACCGCCGTGCGGCGGCGTCCAGATGGGCCGGCACCGGCAGCCCCTCCAGACGCAGGTATCCCACCGTGTCGGGGACGCCCCGGTCGAACACCACCGGTCCCGCGAGCCGCCCCGCCAGTTCGTAGCTGCGCAGCTCCCAGCCGAGCATCAGTTCCGCGAACAGCGCCCGGTCCGCCCACGGCAGCCCCGGCCCGCCGATCGCCGACTGCCCCTGGATGACCCCGCGTCCCGCCTCCTGGGAATGGGCGAACCCCTCCCGCGCCAGTGCCTCGATCAGGGTGCTCTTGCCGGAGCCCGGCCCACCGGTGACGACGACGTACCGGTCCGGGTCCACCGGAGCGCCGTCGCCGGACGCGGGGTCGACACGTGTGCTGCCCGCGGGTGCGGTCGTGGAGGAAGTCATGCCCCGAACATAGGGCGTGGCACAGGGCGCTTCAGAGCGCGACCACCGTCCATAGGGCGTGGCACAGGGCGCGTCAGAGCGCGACCACCGTCACCTCGGTCGCCTTCACGCTCGTCCAGACCGGCACCCCGTCCACCAGCCCCAGCTCGGCCGCGGCCTGCGGGGTGACCTCCGCGACCAGGTCGGGGGCCTCGTCCGAGGCGATCAGCAGACGCAGCCGGCTGCCGCTGGAGGTGACCTCGCGGACCGTTCCCGGCCACACGTTGCGGGGGCTGCCCGCGGGCTTCTCACGGTGCACGGAGACGGCCTCGGGCGCGATGATGGCCAGCGCCTCCGCACCGCCCGGCGGCGGATCGGCCACCACCAGCAGACCGCCCCCGGGCAGCCGCAGCCCGCCGTCCGACGCGGTGCCCGGCCAGGCGTTGCGGCCGAGCATCCGGGCCACCCACGGCGAGCGCGGGTGACGGGCCACCTCGGCGGGCGGCGCGTCCTGGAGGACGACACCCGCGTCCAGGACCAGGATCCGGTCGGCCAGCGACACCGCCTCGACCGGGTCGTGGGTGACGATCAGACAGACCCCGCCGAACCCCTCCAGATGCCTGCGCAGGGTGTGCCGCACCCGGCCCCTGGTGGTCTGGTCCAGGGCGGAGAGCGGCTCGTCCAGCAGGAGCAGCCGGGGCCGGGACGCCAAGGCCCTGGCGAGCGCGATCCGCTGGGCCTGACCGCCGGACACCTCGGCGGGCCTGCGGTGCGCCAGCGAGCCCACCCCGAGCCGGTCCAGCCACTCCTGGGCGCTGCGCCTGGCCTCCGCGCGCGGCACGCCCCGGGCCCGCAGCCCGTACGCCGTGTTGCCCAGCGCGCTCAAGTGCGGGAACAGCGCCCCGTCCTGCGGCACCCACGCGACCCCCCGGCGGTGCGGCGGCAGCGCGGTGACATCGGTGCCGCCCAGGACCAGCGGGGCCGCGGTGGCGCGGGAGGTGAGGCCGAGGAGGGCGCGCAGGAGGGTGGTCTTGCCCGCCCCGTTGGGGCCGACGACGGCGATGGTGGTGCCCGCGGGGGCGTCCAGGGTGAGCCGGTTGAAGCCGGTGACGGCGGTGTGCAGCGGCCAGTGCCCGGTGGCCGGGGGCGCGGGGGGAGCGGCCGTCGCCACCGAGGTGTCCGGCTCGGGCGGGGCGGCCCTGCGCGCTGCCGGGGCCTGCGGGGTTCCCGTCCAGCGCCCGCGCAGCGCGATCAGCACCGCCATCGCGATGACGAGCAGCAGCAGGGACACCGAGGTCGCGGCCTCGGGACGTTCCTGGAGCAGCAGATAGACCTGGAGCGGCAGCGTCTGGGTGGAGCCCGGCAGATTGCCCGCGAAGGTGATCGTGGCGCCGAACTCGCCCAGCGCCCGCGCCCAGGTGAGCGCCGCTCCCGCGATCAGTCCCGGGGCCACCATGGGCAGCGTCACGGTGAAGAACACCCGCACCGGCGAGGCCCCCAGCGAGGCCGCCGTCTCCTCGTACCGGGGCCGCAGCCCGCCCAGCGCCCCCTCCAGGCTGATCACCAGGAACGGCATCGCGACGAACGTCGCCGCCACCACCGCCCCCGTCGTCTGGAACGGCAGGGTGAGCCCGAAGGTGTCCTCCAGCCACGGCCCGAGCACCCCCCGCCGCCCGAACGCGAGCAGCAGCGCCACCCCGCCCACCGTCGGCGGCAGCACCATCGGCAGCAGCACCAGCGACCGCACGAACGCCTTGCCGGGGAAGTCCGTCCTGGCCAGCAGCCAGGCGAGCGGCACCCCGAGCAGCAGGGAGAGCCCGAGCGCCCAGAACGACACGACGAGCGAGAGCTTGAGCGCCTGGACGACCTCCGGGCTCGACAGGTGCGCGCCCAGTTCGCCCCACGAGGTACGGGTCAGGATCCCGATCAGCGGCAGCAGCAGGAACGCCACGGCCAGCAGGGCCGGGACCGCCAGGGCCACGGGGGTACGGGCGCCCGCGGTGCGGGGGCGGGGGCGAAGACGTGTCATCGGCGGTTCCTGGATTCGTCGGACGTACGGGTCCTGCCGGCGTCCACTCTCGTACGTCCGCGGGGGAGCGCCGTGCACCGCGCGCCGGGGCGGACGGACCCCGGCGCACGGCGGCCGGTGGGGCGGGACGGTGCCCGCGCGGCCGGTGGGGCGGGACGGTGCCCGCGCGGCCGGTGGGGCGGGACGGTGCCCGCGCGGCCGGTGGGGCGGGACGGTGCCCGCGCGGCCGGTGGG